>DFGZ01000204.1 GCA_002371295.1 Oribacterium sp. UBA3737
CTGACGGATACGCTCTCTGGTGACGTGATAAATGGTTCCGATCTCCTCAAGGGTTCTTTCGTGACCATCCACAAGACCGTAACGCATCTCAAGTACCTCACGTTCTCTGTCACTGAGATTGACGAGGATCTTGTCGAGCTGCTGCTTCATCATTACATTGTTTATATTCTGTTCAGGTGAAGTGATCTTATCATCTGCGATAAAGGATCCGAGATCGGAATCCTCATCCTCTCCTACCTTGCTGTCCAGTGAAGCCGGACCTGCATCATAGTTGATTACTTCCTGTATTCTTTCCTCAGGAATGTCCAGTGCGAGACTAAGATCCTGTGTGGTAGGTTCATGTCCGAGCTCAAGTGCAAGCTGACGGGAGGTCTTCTTTATTTTATTGATAAGCTCAACCATATGTACTGGAACTCGTATGGTTCTTGACTGGTCAGCGAGAGCTCTTGCAATGGACTGGCGGATCCACCATGTTGCATAGGTGGAAAGCTTAAATCCTCTGTCCGGCTCGAACTTCTCAACGCCGCGCATGAGGCCAATGTTTCCCTCCTGAATCAGGTCAAGGAAATTCATTCCGCGGCCTGTGTAACGCTTAGCGATGGAAACTACGAGACGAAGGTTGCATTCTACCAGCTCCTGCTTAGCGCTTAGGTCTCCGTTCTTACATCTTACGGCAAGATCGTGTTCTCTTTCCGGGGTGAGCAGAGGATAGCTTCCGATTTCCTTAAGATAGATTCTTACAGGATCGTCTGCGGATATATTCTCAAGATTTGAAAGAGCCTCCATATCAAGAGATCTTACTTCCTTATCTTCTTCGGAAAGATCATCCTCGGAGATATCCTCATCGTTGAAGTCATCGCTTCCCGAGCTGATACCGATACGCATATCGGAACCTGTATTGTTGGTGGCAGCATCGGAGCTGTCATCATACTCTCTGTTATTTATATTTTCATTGGAAGACAGACCTGGGTAGTCAAATGTTTCAACCTCTGCAGCTTCGCGCTCTTCCATAACTATTCTATTAGCTTCTGACATAATAAAACCTATATTCTATGAATTGCTTATCTAAAATAAGACAGCCTTTCTATTTTATTTTAAATAGCGGAAGAAAGCAAGAGTTAAGAGATATAAAAATAAATTATATAAATAATGAAAGTATATAAGTCCAGCGGATTGCTTCGTTGCTACGCAACTCCCGCTTTCCTGATTTATACACAAAAAAAGTCCCGGTGTGCGGCCGGGACTGAAAAAGGATTTGATTGAAGTGAGTAAATAATTATTAAGGAGTGTGCATTTATTTAATATATTATTCTCAACTGTCTTTACTATACACAACTCCCGGGAATAGTGATTGAAGAAAAACGAAATCTGATATTATGAAATTCTTAAGACGCTTAAGGTAATTTATTAAGGGCATTAGGATGGCCTTAATGCATCAAAAATTAAGGATTTCATGGGGAATATCCTGCATCTACGTTTTTTCCCGCCGGATGTTGAATCTTATAATTTCCTGCATTATAAGGGCAAGGATAAAGCCTCCCAGAAGTCCCCCGAAATGAGCGGCAAAGTCGATTGAAGGATCGTCGAAACCTGCTGCCAGGGACAGTACGATCGAAAGGATGACCCTTTGTATGGGGAAGATCCTTCGAAGCTTGGGATTCATGGCAAAGAGAATGAAAACAGCCAGGATACCAAAGATGGCGCCACTGGCTCCGGCAGAGATATGGAAAATGCCACTGTTCCATTCAAAGAACATAGAAGCCATATTTCCTATGATTCCCGAAAAGATGTAAAGCACCAGGAAGAGGAAATGCCCGAAATAATGCTCTACATAAGGCCCTATAGCCCACAGGGATATCATATTTGCCCCTATGTGTTCCACCCCGAAGTGAAGGAACATGGACGTGAAAATGCGATACAGTTCACCGTTAAATATCACATACGGAGTGTATAAAGCTCCGAAATTGATGGATGTCTGTATGTTTTCACTTCCGCCGCTAAGTTCTTCAAAAATAAAAATAATCACATTAATGCCCACAAGAGCATAGGTGATATAAGGTAGCCATGAATGAATGATTTTTTTCTGTTCTGTACTCATGAATGAGATTATAACATCATTACGGTAAATTACAATCAGTGTATATCAGGGTAAATCACTACCAGCGCATATTACGGTAAATGTAATCAGTGTATATCAGGGTAAATTACAATCAGTGCATATTACGGTAAATTGCAATCAGTCCTTTACTGCGGTAAGTATGGTGGGAATTCCGTAGTACTCTCCGCTCCAGCTCATTTCATTGTTTCCAAAGCTGATAGTTACGTTGCCGCCTGTTGTGGACATGGTATAGCTTCCGTCCTGATTCATGGGAAGGGTTATGGTACCGATCTGTCCGTCTTCATAGGCAATGGCGAGGTTCATATTGTTTTCGGCATCAATATTTACCTGCAGGGTCAGAATATCAACTCCGCTGAAGGGGTATTCCGCTCCCATGGAGCTTGCAGTGGTAAAGTGATATCTTCCGTTGTTTGCATTGGAATAATCCGTAGTGCCTGAAAATGAGATATTTTCGTGGGCGTTGTCTGTGAGGACCGAACGCTCCTGAAGGATTCCGTTCACAGTCCATGCTCCGGTTTCATTGACAGTGAAGCCATCCGGAGTGGTACCGCCACGCTGCAGTGTACCTTCATCTGTAAAATAATAGCAGGCTGCAAGTCCGTCGCCGTTGGTGTCGATCCATGTCCAGGAGCCTGCAAGGGCTGTAACTGTAATTGAAGCTGTAGCAATAAAGGTTGCTGTTAAAGCGGATATTATCTTTGATAGTTTCATATTTCGTACTCCTTTTAATATCCCCGGCCCTTTACCTTAAGACTTACTTTTTAAGGAATGCGGATTGGGGAATTTAGTGATCTGAATTTATATGATTATTATCATCGTATTTTGTGAATCAATCAGAGTGTAGGAAAAAGATCTGACATTATCAAGATAATTATAGATCTTCTGGTTAGTGAAAAGGGACTCCATAAGGGCTGACATGGTGTCTTCGGAGTCTGTACGGAACTGGATAATGTTTCCTCCGGAGCTCTGCACCGAGCGAACCAGCTCACCTACTGCGACTGTGTCAGCATTATCAAAATACGTGCCGTTCCTAACGAAATAGTTTCCGGAAGTCGAAGTACATGACGGAACCGGAATGGTGTTAAGCGGGGAATGATTTACATTCATCTGATTATCCGTGAGAGCGAAATACGCGTAGTTGGTTATGGAGATTCCTTTATCGGATGTCATCTGGGAGTCACCGAAGGTCACATCGAACTGGTACCATGCACCATCCATAAGCACAGTGTTCCAGGCATGAAGTCCCCCCTCCGCGTAGCCTGTCACGAGAACCGCAGGTATGCCGAGCAGTTGGGAAAGGTACTGGAAGGTCTTTGCATAGCCGTTGCATACGGAGCGATGGTTCAGCAAAACAGAAATGATATTCTGATTTTCATCAGCGCCGGGAACATATTCGGTATTTTCGATAATATAATCGTATATGTATTTTATCTTTGTATAATCAGAGGTTTCGGTACCGTCTGCGTAGCCCGGGACATTGACAAGGATTGACTGCACCACAGGAACTATGGAAGCCGCGTAAGAAGAAGCATTCTCCGCTGACATGGAATACTGGCCTTTAACCTTAATTGAGGTAACGACGCCGTTTATAAGTTCCTGGGTATAATGGATACCGCTGGAATAAAAGATTTCAGGGTGATCGGCAATTATGTAATTATAGACAGTGTTCAGTTCCTCAGTGTCCAGTGTTGACACCCTATTCTCTTTTCTCCCGGTGATGGCTTCCAGTATTTCTCTGTAGACAAGCTTTTGTGCATCATTAAGCTGATTATAACAATAGTATCCTGCCTGGCTTGAATCGGATATATCTCCGGATTCTGTCGGGGTTTCACTGCTTTCCGACAAAGTATCCTCAGTAGTTTCTTCTTTAGTTATGTTCTCTTTATTACTTCTTTCCTGTTTTATACTCTCCTTTTCGCTCTCTATTACAGGCTTGGCACCAGATTTATCTTTACTCTCCTTTGGAACGGAGGAGGTCTCAGGCTCATCGAAAAAGATATAAGATATGGAATCTATGATAAGCTCATAAAGATTTTCATAACCCTGATCCGTGACATTCGGAATGTTCAGGTTCGCCACAAGTTCACCGGGTAATCTAAATATGGAAAGCGCAAGTATGATAAGAACAGCAGCTATTATAACGCTGAGACATCCGCATCCGCCGCGTTTTTTTCCATGATAGCTGCTGTTATAATTTCCATAACGGTTGTAGTTTCCGCCGTAATTCTGCATTAAAAACGAGTTCCTTTCGTTGTGTGGAGCTTATGATGTGAAGTGAGTGTCATAAGTCGGAACAGGAAAGCTGCATATAATAAGTTCCTGTTTACATCCTGTCATTTTAGCATAGAAAAAAGGGGACAATGTTAAAGTATTTTTTAACATTGCACCCCTCTCTGATGCTTTAGTGCGGTCATAAGCGGAAGCCGGGCTTATGACGCGGATACTATGATGTGTCAAGAGATGAAATAGGAACGCTTCGCGCTTTCAGGCCGATAAATCGATTTATTTCATATAAAACTGAGGGAGTCCCTGAATGAATTCGCGGAACATCTGTTCACTGTCCTTTGCGGACTCAGAGTTTTCAGGGTTCTGAGAACCGGAGTCATGACCGGAAGTTTTCTCAGGATTTTCTGTAAGTGTGATTGAGATCACCTTTTCATCATAGGTGCTTCCATTTGGACGCTTAACAGTAAGGTTTATGGTCTCACCGGCAGAGTATCTTCCCAGAAGATTCTGAAGGTCATCAAAGCTTGTTACGCTTTGGTCATCGAACTTCACGATGATATCCTTTTCCTGAAGATCTGAAGAAGCTGCGGCTGTACCTTCAACGATCTTATAGACATAGACTCCCTGGACCATGCCGTAGGCTTCTGCAGTTGCTGCATCAATGGTCTTTGCCTGGATGCCGAGGTAACCTCTGTTCTCATCCGAAACCTTGCTTCGAGTCTCCTTGCTGGAAAGAGTGCTGATGATGTTTTTGGCCTTATTGCTCGGGATAGAGTAGCCCATTCCCTCTACATCGGTACTTGAATACTTGGCGACATTTATACCGATAAGCTGGCCATTCATGTTCAGAAGCGCTCCTCCGGAATTACCGGGATTTATGGCTGCATCTGTCTGAAGAAGGCCGGCTTCTGTTCCGTTGCTGGTTTCTACATCTCTGTTCTTTGCGGAAATGATTCCGGTGGTAACTGACTGACCATAACCGAGAGCATTACCGATGGCAACTACCTGATCTCCTACCTGAAGGGCATCCGAGTCACCGAACTCGGCGATTTCTATCTTTGACAATGTCTCTGACGGGATGTCGCTGAGCTTAACCGCAATTACCGCAAGATCAGCATCCGAATCCTCTCCTTTTACCTGAGCATCAGCGGAAGTACCGTCCACGAACTGGACGCTTAGTGTAGTTGAATCCTCTATTACATGATGGTTGGTTGCAATAAGAAGCTCACTGTCTGTTTTTCCTACGATGACGCCTGATCCGCTGGCAGCTGCTTCTGCCTCAGACTCTCCGCCTAATCCGAACATGGTGTAGCCGTACTGCTTGTATCTTATGGTATTGGTGATGGATACGACCTGAGGCATGGCGTCCTGTGCGATTTCAGAAACAGTCTTTGCAGTTCCGGTAGATGAAGCGGTATTGACAGCTGTTGTGTTCTGACTGCCGTTTGCAATCATGGCAGAGGCATCCTGAGATGAATTATTCTGAACTGTCCCTGACTGAGAGACATCAGCACCTGAATTCTCAGTGATTGCCGTCACGTTACGGGGAGTAGCGAACTGTGCCGCTCTTCCGACTCCCACCATGGCAATTCCGGAAACCGAACCAAAGAGTAAAGCACTTAAAACTATAGTTGCAACGCGTTTTCCTAAATTTCTATACATGATAACCTCCATCAAGTTGTTTTTTCAAATCGATACACAAGTTGTTTTGTCTTTTCTTTTTACATTTTGGATATTAATGAAAAAGTGTGACTCAATTTTGTTTAATTGATGGAGATTTTGTGTCGTAAATGTCAAGAAATTGTGTCCTGTGACACACAGAGCTGAACTTGTATCAAGCTGTATTCCCAGTCTTTCGACTGATGGAATGTAGCTTGATGAAAAGCATTCTCACACTAAGGCTGCCAGAAGAAAAAGGCTCGATATATGAACGGCAGTGACTCCGCTCAGCTGGAGCCTGTAAAGGACCCTTGTATCATCGTCGATAAAAAGATGGGGGGTCCTGAGACCGTCAAACTTCTCATTAAGAGTCTCTATCACAGGTCCTGACTTGTCTGATTCCCTTGTGAAGAGGATATTTTCAGGTCTGAACAGTCCAGGATAGACACGGTTAATGAATTTAACCTTCTGAGCGTCCTGAGTGGGGGTACTGGACATACTGAGTATAAAATTACGGGAACAGTCGGTATAGGTCTCGATATACTGTCTTATGAAGTCAGGGCCTGAGGCTGTCTCATATATGTCGTGCTTTTCTACGAATTCATCGAATTCATCGTCGCCGCATACATTGATACCGTCGGAGCCGTAGCCGTAAACTGCCAGCACTCCGTCAATGTCGAAAAATCGGACAAGATCTTTTCTTTTCAAAAGCTCAAGGTCCAGTCCCAATCTGTAATTTGGATCGTACATACAAATCTCCCTTCCGCCGTTCTGATGACGGCACAAATAGTTATGTAGTCTGTCAATAATGGAAAATTATCTGCAAAGCGGTCACGGCGACTGCAAATACCACAAAGCTGATAATCATGGCTCTGCGAGAGAGACTTATGAGATCTGCCTTGTTCTTCATAAGAGCATATCCTAAAAGAACAAAGGACACTAAGAATACAAGCATCACGCCCGATAGTATAAAACCGATAACATCAATAAGCATAAATTGATCTCCTTATACCGTAAATATGTTATATGTCTGTGATTGATGCTGAAACCGCCGCATGCTACAATTACCGGCGTATAACAGATGATTAATCCGGTAAAACCGGAAGTAACTGAGGTGTTTATGAATCAGGAAATAAAATTACTTACCACTTTTCACTGCGCAAAATGCAAGCAGGTGAAAAAGGAGCTTTTGGATGCGGGAATTCCTTATGTGGAATGTCCGGCTGACGACAAGTCAGGCATCGAACTGGTTGTGAAATATCGTGTCATGACCGCTCCTGCTCTCTTCATACCGGAATCAGAGGAGGATTACAGATACATCACGGATTTCGATGAGATTCTTAACTATATTCACAGCAGGTCTTGAGGAGCCAAGGATTATATCAGTGGTTCCTCAGAGCCTCCGGCGCAGGGGCATGGATTTTCAATGGAATTTGCTGCTTCGCAGCGAAAATCCGGCCGGGGAAACTCATTAATCAGCTATGAGGCTGCATCAGACCTTGTTTTTTCCTTCACGGACGGCAGTTATCTCTTCTGCTGTCATGTGATCCAGCATGCCGTAGTCCATATTGTAGGTAAGGAATTCATCGTAATCGTACATATCTTCAAATGTGGTCATCAGGAACTCGGGGTCCTGCTCGTCACGTTCTCCGTCTTCCAGATATTCGTTTCTGAGTATTGAGTATACGTAGCTTCGTGCTTCCGAGGGCATGTTCCTTGCGGGACTGATGCCTTTGTCCTCACATTTATGGATGTAGCTGTGGATCACTGCGTGCAGTGCGTACTCTTCATAGATATCGGGAATGAATTCATCTTTTGACTTTATTCCCTTAAGAAGAGAGATAAATGCTGCCGCAGCGTCAGGTTTTTCGTAATGATCCGGGAAATAGAATCTGATATTGTCCTGGAACTCGCTGTCATCTGTAGTGACCTTGAGATATTCTTTACCTGCGGCCTCTTCCATATTGTTGATGAGAAGTGACATGATGCGGTTATTTATGAATTCGGAGATGTAGGCATTGGCCTTCTGATCTCTTGTAAAAGGTGTTGTTATTTTTAACATAGATTGGTTCCTTATAGTATGATTTGGATTTTCAGACCCGGCTTACCTGAAGGTAAGGACGGGTTATAGAATTAATGACAGGTATATCATAGTATAACAAATTACGGTATAAAGAAACAGAAATATCAGGAAGCAGTCTCGATATAATTCTGCTGTGTGAAGTGTAATTCTAAATTCCACTGCTACATAGTATGAGTTGAAATAAGTCCTACATATTTCTTCGGCACTAAAGTTTTTCAGTCCGGATTTGGTAAGAGATTTTCTGTTAGATAGGGGGTATATATGATCAATAGGGAAGATATGCTGGAGCTTACAAGAAGGATGACTCTCAGCAGGAATTGTTTTTACCGGGCTGCCGGTGCCTACATGGATCCTGAGGGGTACATAGATAACAGTTTTAATGTCAATTTCCGGAACATGGGCACTCATGACAGGCAGGTCAATCTGGAGCTGGCAAAAACCATTCCGTTTTCAAAGACAAATCAGCAGCTCAGGAGCTTCGAATTTCCTAAGGGTGATCTTGCATATGACAGCATTCACCGACTCCTGATGGCACTCTCCCAGTATGGTCTCAAGGATGATCTTCTGGTTCAGACTTTGTGCGAGCAGCTTGCTGAGGGAATACAGATACCTGAGGAGTATGGTATTTTTATTTACCACGGTATTTATGATGTGCCTGTAAAGGGTTCTGATAAAGAGGAGCAGGGTGAATCCGAGGAGGTCTTTCAGTTCATAATCTGCGCTGTTGCAAGGGTGGATAAGGATTATAATGCCGGAAAGCCTGAGCTTGGGTTTCTGTTTCCGGCCTTTGAGGACAGATCAGGTGATCCAAGCAGGATAGATATTTATTCTCTGGATCCGGAGCGTCCGGATGAGGTATTTGTGAAGAAGATTTTGGGGACTTCGGGGATTTAATAAATGGTACGAAATCGCTGCGCGATGGTCTGCCAAGGCTGAGGCGCAGCTTTACTTTATAAACAAAAAAGCTCCGAGATTTCTCTCGAAGCTTCAAGCCGGGATTCGGACTCGAACCGAAGACCTACTGATTACAAATCAGTTGCTCTACCAACTGAGCTATACCGGCATATCTGTTTGCTTAGCTGAATGCTTGGACATATTAACAAATATTCAAGTCTGTGTCAACTGCAAAATCTTTTTATTTAATCGTGCCTTGAAAACTGCACACCACATCATCAATTATTCTCAGTAATCCATCATTTCCTTATCCGATAAACATTTAACCTTAA
>DFGZ01000046.1 GCA_002371295.1 Oribacterium sp. UBA3737
CCATTCATTCCTTTCTGCCCTCTTCCGGGAGACAGGGATGCCGGGGACTAAGCGCTGCCTTCAATAAAGTGCGGGGACGTGCCCAACAAAAAATGCGCAGCAGGGAAAGAATCCCGAACCACATTTCCCTGATGAATATCAGGGAAGATATGGTCAGCATCCTTGCTCTGTTGCGCACCAGGGCCAGTGTTGAATTTTCAGTCCGGGCAGTGCCCGGCTCTTTGTTACAGGAATAATTGTAGACGAAATGGAAATGCGTGACGTCCGGTGTATGTCCGATGGAGTCCGGTAAATGTCCGATGGTTGTCCGGAATTGTTTATCGGATTAGGATGTTGTCAGATCATTTGTCAATCAGATACAGCTTGCCAATCTAGGGTTCCAGACATATATCTCCGATGTCCTCTTCATTCCTTTTTTCTCCTCAGGAAGAAACGATGCTAACAACGAAAAAAGCAGAAAAGAAACCGGGAATGTACCTAATAAAAAATGCAACAGGAAAGGAATCCTGAACCACATATTTTTGAAGGATATCAAAGAAAATGTGATCAGCAACCTTTCGCTGTTGCATATCATAGCCGATATTAAATCTATACCAGCAGACACCTAGTGGAGCATCTCATTCATTAAATATCCTTGTTTGCAGCACATAATAACGAATCGTGACAGTCCGCGCCTCGGAAGACGCAGGTACTACAGGACAAAAATCTAATAAATTTCATCTTCTATAAAAAACACAAAAATATCGAGATTTGTTTCGTCCACTCCATCCCCTTGTTACCTTTGATTATGTAAGGATAATCAATCCATACAGGGCTCGTTGGAAAAGATTATTAAGCAATCACATAGCCAGCATCTTATGAAAGGAGAAAAGAAATGAAGAAGCTCAATCTCAACGAAACAAGAAACCTTAACGGCGGCAGGACATACGGCTGCCCCTTCTGCCACAGATATTCCGGTTCCTACTGGAAAGTCTATGCCCATGCACTGAAGTGCTCCTATTTCAACAGCACCGTATTCAGACTTGGCTGGTCCACTGCAATTCGCCTTCTCAAAAAAGGTCTTGGCATGTAAGGAAAGCCTGACAGCCATCTATTCGCACCCTATCATATCTATCGTACAAATCACTGTTTACTCGATGGGATCAGCGAACAAAAGCACACTCTATCACATCTGATACCATGTCACTGTCGCACGGATTAAAGATGTACTAACATTAAATATTTGAAGTATAAGTAAGTCCCTGCGGACGCCCTATGGAAATTGTGTTCATTCTCCAGGGATCGCAGGGACTTAACTTCTATTGGTATCTAAGTTTGTATACTGGCAACTTTTCCATAGAAGCTGTATCTCACCATTTATGCCTAACTGATTATTCAAGCCTAAGAGTCAGATATCATGAGCGAAGCTATTATATTCACATTCAAAACCGACCTGCTCTATACGACAGTTTAAAAATGAAATATGATAAAGAAACTTCTTATTTGAATGATGATATCCGGATAATTATTCGTGATCCCCTGGGCTTCAAAACGGGTATCATGATTGATAAAATCTCCTGTCATATCTGTCCTTCAGATCACTCGGTTCGAATCTATGGCATGATGTATGCCTATAATAATTCTGTTAAGAATCCCTCTGAGCCGGAAATCTATTACTATTTTCTGGATAACTCGGAAAAGGTACTTTTTGCCGGAAGAGGGGAACACTATGGAACAATCTGCGTTAACGACTCTGCCCCATTTATAATAACGCTTGCAGACGATTGTTTGAGAAAGCTTTGGAATAAAACAAAAAGCATTATCCTATTTGCTTCTTATTAATCGCTCTCAGACTTGCTTTCTTAAGGATTCTATGGCGCGTATGGTAGCTTTCGTATCAGGATGGTCATTGCCAAGTTTTGCTTTACGTATGGTAAAGGTTTTGTCAAAATATTCAAAGGCCTTGTCGTAATCGCCCTGCGCACGGAACACCCCTGCCATATTGTTGCACGTCGTTGCCGTTGATGGATGCTCCGTTCCTAACACTCGCTTGTCTTTATGATCCGTGCCGGTGAGTTCCCGAAGCCGTTCGAGTCCGAGACGCCGGCAATCGACCTGTTCCTCGAAGAGGATGAGGAAGACGGAAAAATTGACAGGGAGCTAATATATTTGCGGTGCGGGTTTTCAAAGCCGCTATTATGGTTCTGCCCCTGACGGCATGAAGCTCCATAAGCCGCCGGAATACTTGTTGCCGTTACCATATCTGATAGTCTCGGTTCTTTAGATATCACCCGAAAACTTGAGGACGAAAGTGTACGGGTGTGGAAGTGGACAATATGAATCAGGGATCTTCATTCAGCCACTGCGGACAATATACTGCCTGCCAGATGGCAATGAATATGAGGCTGCATCTGCAGCCACATTGAACGAGTTGCCAACATTGAAAAAGGACCGGTTGCTCCTACACGTACTGGTTCTCAGTGCATTGTTTCTATTGACCGCAACCGATCCTCTTTTGTTTTCCTGACTTTTATGGGTGTGGAAAATGTACATCAGGTTACTGAAGGCTTTTAAATTGCTCTACAGCTTTCAGGGTGGCTTTTGTATCAGGATGATTATCTCCTAATTTTACTTTGCGTATGGAAAGAGCTTTTTCAAAATATCCAAGGGCCTTGTCGTAATCGCCCATTTCTTGAAACAGTGAACCCATATTGTTGTAGGTCTCAGCCGTAACAGGATGTTCTTTTCCTAATACTCGTCCACGTATGGTGAGGGCTTTCATAAACAAATCTTGTGCTTTGGCGTAATCGCCTTTGTGCTGATACAACAGAGCCATGTTATTGTATGTCGCGGCCGTCCTGCTATGACTGGTCCCCAATACCTGCTCACGAATAGTGAGGGCCTTCTCACAGAATCTAAGAGCTGTGTCATAGTCTTTTTGATGGTCATATACCATAGCCAGATTATTATAAACTGCAGCTGTACTTGAATGGTCAGTACCAAACACCCGCTCGCGGATAGCAAGAGCTTTCCTATAGTATTCATGGGCTTTGTCATAGTTTCCCTGGTGGTCATACAAAAAAGCCATATTGTTATAGATCGTAGCAGTACTCGGATGCTCTTTTCCGAATACACATTCCCGGATAACAAGAGCTTTCTTATAGTGTTCATGAGCCTTATCATAATCTCCATGATCTTCATATGCCATAGCCATAGCGTTGTACGTCACTGCCGTTAATGGATGCTCCGTTCCTAACACTC
>DFGZ01000146.1 GCA_002371295.1 Oribacterium sp. UBA3737
CCGCCTTCCTTGGATTTATGATAAAGCTCGTTGATTCTTGCTATTTCTTTCTCTGTGATCATGTTATTTCCTTACTGTTAATTCTTTTTATTATGATGTGGATTTCGACCTGATGACATACGCTCCTGTCATCATTCGTTCTGTCCGATGTATTCCATCAGATCAAAATTCTTATTTTTATGTGCAGCGAACAATGTTCCTACATTTTCCCCATCAATAATGTCAGTTATGATATCAGCTCCGGTGAACTTGGCGATGACCATGTCTGCTCCGGAATCTGTAGCGATACGGGCTGCCGCAAGCTTCGCGGACATGCCTCCGGTTCCCACATTTGAACCGCTCTTTGACTTGCCCATCTCCAGAATCTTTTCATTTATCTCCGGAATGAAGGGAATGAACTCCGCATCCGGATTCTGATGAGGATCATCGGTGAAAAGACCGTCAATATCCGAAAGAAGTATAACGAGATCGGCATTGACAACAGCACCGACTATGGCTGCCAGCTGATCGTTGTCTCCGAAGGTCTCCACCTGGTCGATCTCGGAAGTGGAAATGGTGTCATTTTCATTGACTACAGGCACTGTTCCCAGATTCAGGAGCTCTTCTATGGTGTTCTTTGTGTTCCTGCAGGATTCCGGAATCAGCATGACATTTCTTGTGAGAAGGACCTGCGCAGAGATGACACCGTATTCGGAAAAGAGCTTCTGATAAGTCATCATGAGCCTTGCCTGCCCTATAGCGGCAAATGCCTGCTTCTCCTCCATGCTGCGGGGTCTTCTGTGTATACCAAGAGTCTGTCTTCCTGTTGCTATAGCTCCGGATGTAACAAGGATGACATCCTTGCCTTCTCCGTTAAGATCTGCAATGACTCTTACAAGCTTCTCTATCTTTGAAAGATAAAGTCCTCCTGTCTTAGTGTGGGTAATGCTGGCAGAACCCACCTTTATGACGATACGTTTCTTATCTTTAAGAGCTGAGCGCATTTCTTCGTTAGTCATATAGGCCTCCATTCGCGTGGCATGTTGTCGTGTCTGTCATATATCTGTTCGTTTTTTCGTGCAAGCACGCAAAACAAACAGCTGCATGACACAGACTTATGCAGAATTCTACAATGAATTATAGTGTTTTACAAGCGCCTCTGCGGTTTTCATACCGTCCATAGCGGCACTCATGATTCCTCCCGCATAGCCTGCGCCTTCGCCGCAAGGGTAGATTCCGGAGATATTGGACTCAAATTCCTCATTTCTCGGGATCCTTACAGGACTTGAGGTTCTGGCCTCTATTCCCGAAAGGACGGTGTCCTCCCTTGAGAAACCGCGGAGCTTATGTTCAAAGCTCTCCATTCCTTCTACAAATGTCTCGTTAAAGTCGTTAAGGGAAGCGTATTTTGAGCCTTCCTCAAAACGGAAGATGTCGTTGAGCTTTGCAAAACCGTACTGTCCCTTTATCTCAGGCTTCACTTCACCGAGACTCTCCTCTGTGCTTTCCCTGTTCTTCTTGAAATCCCCGTAGGTCTGAACCGGAACCTTGCCGTCTTTAAGCTCAAAGGCTCTCTTTTCAAGCTCTCTCTGAAGTCTGATTCCTCCGAGAGGATCGTGTTCCCCGTCATAGTCACTCTTGCGGACCGACACTATGATGGCAGCATTGGCATTCTTACCGTCTCTTGCGTGATAGCTCATACCGTTAACGCAGAGCTTCCCCTCCTCTGAAGAACTGTTCACAACATATCCTCCGGGGCACATGCAGAAGCTGTAAACCCCTCTGCCGTTTCCTGCCGTGTGTGTCACCTTATAGGCTCCCTGTCCGAGGGCTTTCAATGTCTCTTCATCGACTTCTCCGTAGAGATCCTCGTTTATCATGGCCTGGCTGTGCTGAACGCGGAAGCCCATGGCGAAATCCTTGGCCTGCATCTCAAGTCCCGCATTATAAAGCTCCTCATAGGTATCTCTCGCCGAATGGCCTATGGCGAGGACTATCTTTCTATCCTTATCTCTTTCCTTATCATAAGTGAATTTTGTATTGAACCTGATCTCACCACCCAGGGCCTCGATCTCCCGGCGGATGTTCTTTACGATATCCACCAGACAGTCGGTTCCCACATGGGGCTTTGCATCTATGGTTATGGAAGGATCTGCTCCGTAACCGACGAAAAGATTCAGAACGAAGCTGCTCCTGCCTTCCTTATCCTTAACGAGGGTGTTGATCTTTCCGTCGGAAAATGTACCTGCACCTCCCTCGCCGAACTGAGGGTTGGACTCTGTGTGAAGCTTCCCCTGCTCCCAGAGGTCCTCAACGTCTCTGATTCTCTGATCCACATCGGCACCACGCTCAAACACTACGGGATGCATTCCGGCTCTCGCCAGAAGCAGAGCTGCGAACATACCCGCAGGGCCAAATCCGACCACCACCGGTCTGTTTTTTTCCTCTTTAAAGAATTCGCGCCTTTCAACACCCGCTATAACATCATTGAGCTTCGGCTCCCTGTACTCCGGGATACTGTCGAGGCTTACATCTCTGTTCTTAAGCTTCTGAACCAGCTTTTCCTCCTGCTTTTCAGAAAATTTTGTCTCGATCATGACTGTATAGCTGAAATATATTTCCGGCTTTTTTCTGGCGTCGATGGAACGTCTTACCACCGTAAGAGTCGCGATATCCTTCGCCTCTATCCTGAGAACCTTTGCCGCGGCAAGCTTCAGCTTCACCACTGAGTCCGTAACTTTTAGCTTTAACTGATTTATCCTGATCATTTTTTCACCTGTATTATTTTTCTTTTTCCAAGCAGTTCTTTCAAATCAGATTCAAAAACATACTTTTTATCATTGCCTATACTAGCATAAATACCATACTCGCACAATGAATCCGAAATCCATGAAGAACCCTGAGGTTTTTGTTTAAATCACTCTGATCCGGGACAGTAAAAAGTCAGGCCGGAAGTCTTACCTCCTGCCTGACTTGTGTTAAGCTGCCGGTTAAAACACCAGGTTAAAACATTATACCTTAGCTTATTATCTTATCTAGTCGCCAATCTTCTCAAGAGCGAACTCGTTTTCGAAGTACTCGTCTGTGCACTGAAGGGTAAGGACTCCGTCCATCATGGATACCTTAAAGGTGCTGTCTCTAAGCTTCTTGTTTTCGAAGTCGATCTTCATCTCGTCTTCTTCGAGAGTGTACTTGAAGCTGTACTTGTTCTTAGGTAAAATGAGAGCTCCTGTACCGTCTGCCTTAAAGCTATATGTGGTGATATCGTCGATGGTCCACGTTCCGGCGATGTCTTCCATGGTGAGATACTCTTTTTCCTTAACCTTCTGATTTGCAGCTGCAGCTGTTGTCTCAGGCAATGTCTCCACCGGCTTTGTCTCTTCAGGAATGGTCGTTTCGGGAAGAGTCTCTTCAAGCTCTGTTTCGCTTTCCTTTACTTCTTCCTCTAATGTCTCGCCCTCTGTTTCTCCTTCGACAACTTCTTCTTCATCGGACTTTTCTTCCGGATTCTCGGACTCATCAGATACCTGTCCTTCTTCTATATTGGAATCGGCATCTGCTTTATCCGAATCGGAATTTACATTTTCGGAATCTGCATCCTTCTTGTCACCGGAAGTATCGTCATTTTCATCCTCTGATTTATCGTTTTCGGATGAATCACCGGATGTGTCATCATTGTTTCCTGATGAATCGCCTGCCCCACCGGCACCATTTCCTCCTGCTGTGTCCTGGCTGTTTCCGCTGCCGGAACCATTTCCGTCGGCATCATCTGCACTGCCTGATCCGCCTTCGTTATTTCCGGAAGTGCTGTCTCCATTATTTCCGGAGGTACCTGAACCGGAATCCTTGTTACCTGCAGCATCACCGGACTTTCCGCTGCCCGAGTCATTATTGCCGCTTCCACTGCCTCCGGTATTTCCGGCATCATCATTTTTTGCGCCTGCTCCGTCATTTGTATCTGACGAATCATTTTTATCTCCCGAATCGGAAGTATTTCCTTCACTCACCACATCATTTGCCGGATTCTCTGTAGCCCCGACATTCTTTACCATGGTGGTCATGAGGCATCCCGCCATGACCAGAATTCCTACTCCCTTCAATAATTTTTTCTTCATATGGATAGACCTTTCTCTTAATAACGTAAGCCCTGAGTCTTTTCTGTTACTATCGGCTTTTATGTGCCCGATATCAGACTAAAAGCTTATATCTGACCGGTTTCTTTAAGTCATTTTCTCAGTTACCGCTTGCAGTAGTTCCTGTCTGTGCGGAACTTTCAGGAGTTGTTCCTACTCCGTTCCATGCTCCGTCTGCTCCTACTATGTGTCCGTCAGGTGTGACAGCACCACGGTACATAACGCCCTGATATGCACCTGCTGTTGGTTCAAAGTAGTACCACTGTTCTCCTATCTGATGCCAGCCTGTTGCCATTCTTCCGCGCCATCCGTCCATATCGGGAACAAAGTAATAGGTCGCACCATTATAATTAAACCAGTCGGTCTGCATGGTACTGTTACCATCGAAAAAGTACCAGTAGGTATGTCCGTTATATTCAAGATTCAGCCATTCATTTCTTGCAAGGTTTCCGTCAGACTTTGTATAGCTCCAATTATTAGCCATGCTTCCCCAGTTTCCGCCTCTGTCACTTAAAGGCATACCTGAATCCGGCTGATGTCCGGCTGATGGACCGCCAAAAACATTTCCATTCACATCCAGACTCTGGGTGCTGAAGCTTCCTGACTTACCTCTTGATCCGCCACCGCTGCTTCCGCTGTCGCTGCCTCCGTCGGAAGATCTCCTGGGTATAATCTCTGTCTTTGTTTCACCACATACAGAACATGTATATTCTCTTAATCCGGTCATATCAGAAGATGCCGGCTGTGTAACCACTGCATTACCCCATTTATGTCCTGTGGCTTTTTTGGTTATTTCAGCTTTTTCTGTTTCACTAAGCTGATGGATTCCGCTTCCATCTTCGAACCACGCACCACATTCAGGACATTCATAATGTTCATCATAGCCATCTTCTGTACATGTAGGCTCTTTTGCTCCAACCAGCTTAAAAGTATGGGTATGAGCTGACGTGCTTTCTTTGATGGTTACCGAAACAACACCAGGATCACTATCTGCGTGATCACCATCACCTTTTGCTTTATACCAAACGTAGTAGGTTCTGGCATCCGTGCCTGTGGGAATAGCCTCATCCCAGCCGCTTTCCGGTGTAGTGGTAGTATCCTTACCAAGTGCATATTGCATTGTGCCGTTTTCAGCTGTGCCGGCGGTGACAAGCGCCTGCCCGGAACCGGTGTAAGTTAGGGTATTAGCCTCAGGTTTCTTTGAAACTGTAGCTGGATCCAGTGTCCCGACAGTCTTAAAGTTGATTGTCCTTTTATAACTCGGCGAAGAGTAGTACCATGTACTTTCAATATCGTATTTCGCTGCAGGAAGCTCAAAGCGCCCTTTTCCTTCTTCGTATAATCCTGTTGTTTCCACCTGCTCAGAATCGTCAATCTTTACTGTAATAATTGAACCGGAATACTCATTAAAAAAAACGCACCCAACATAGGCTGTTGCCTTCTCCGGAATGATAACACCGGAAGTAACAACGGTCTCTCCTTCATTACCAACCTTAAGGTCTACTATTTTCTCAATAGTAACATTATCCCGTAAACCTAAACTACTATTTTCAAAATAACTATTATTATCATCTTTGGCAAACACAGGCTTGCTATCCATCTCATGCCCCTTACCAAGAAATGTCGCACTCCATGGGGCACCTACTACCAGATAATAATTATCCCCTGATTCCGCAAGCGCTTCCATAGCCGGCATGACCGGAATAGCGGCAAGTGCTACAAACAGTGCCAAAAGCATAGCGCCAAGCCCTTTTAAGCGGCTCATCACCCTGCGATGTATAGCCTTAATACTTCGTTCCTTCATTACTTCATTTTCCTCCTTCTTAAAAAATATAGTTTTATTGGTTCCTTAAAATGCTTCAAAGCATTTTCATAGACAAAAAACAAAAATACCGCCACTGTCACCATCTGAGCACGATAGGTGATAAAAAAGTGTATAAAAGAATGATTGGACAATACCAGAAACCTAAGATATGGAATCAAAGCCATAAGCCCCGTAGGAACAAAGAAACTATGGTCGATGCCGTCCTGAAGCAGGTATACTGCCGTAAATCCCAAGATCAATATAAAAATCGTCGGTATCCATGCCGAAACTGCATTCATCTGGCCTGCCTCTGTAGGATAAAGACAAGCTAAATTATGCCAGATGGCTCCGCTTAGCCTTCCTCCCACATCCACTACCGGAGCTATATCTACATTGGCACTGTGAACCTCCCCACCAAGACGGAACAGTCCTTCTGCCAAAGCTTCTCTGGTTGTATCATTTCCTGCCACAATAAAAAGAAGAACTATCTTAGTTACAAACATCATGGCATATCCGAAAAACCAGCAGCTTCCGTTTTTCAGTATGGAAACTATGCCCTCATTTGTCATGCCTTTGCCAAATGAAGAACCGGCAGATGATTTTTTACCTGTGGTCCGTTTATCAGTAATCAGCCTGCCGTCCAACCCTTCCACAAAAATCATAAGCATTGGCAGTGTAAAGGTCAGGGTTTCCGTCGTAAGAAAGTCAACGAAACAGGTCACCACACCAACTGAGGTAAAGAAGCTCATGAGTCTTGTCTCATCCCACCTGCTTCTTTTCAGCATCACTAAAATCTCCACCACAGATGCCGTCAAAAAAGCAGTTCCATACTCAAGAGATGTAAAAAACATCCAAGGCTCCATCAGGATGAATGCCAAAAGATAACATACGGCAAAAGCCGGGTGACCACGTTTTTTAAGCATTATGATAAGTACTATCTGTATGATTAAAGCCGTCCCACCAAAAAGAATCCTTATGGCCCAAATGGGCATAAAGGTGAGAAGAGGACGAAGCACCACCATCGTTCCGTGCCAGTAACGCCCGTATTCCTGATTTGGGTTATCATTTCCCCGGACTGCCCTAAGATAACCGTCGTATGCATTTTCATCTTCAGACTGTAAAAATTTAGCCTGTATCGCGGAATTAAAGGGATGCCCGGTGTCAATGCAGTATATAATGTCACACAGGACCGTATCCGAATAGTTATCCTGCATAGAGTTTACATAGTTTCCTATAAGAATCGGGAATGCCTCCCTTTCTGCAAAATATTCCGCACTTTTCTCGGAATTCCTCTGTATAAAGGAACGCGGGATACATGAGGATATCGTAAGTAAACCTACACAAACGAGGATGGACCCTAATGTGCATAGCATGATTTTTGAGACTTTCTTCATTTTGAAATCTACTCCCGAAAGAAAAAAGGGTCGCTCTGTCTTCAACCTGAAGCATAGACATTGAACTGATTTATTATTCATGTTTTCATACCAGTATTTTATTGAAATTTTGATTTGATCATCGCTTCCCAAGGTCGGTATTCTTTTTACCTGCCTAAAGGCTGAGTTGCCAGCTTGCGTGGATTTTTCCAATAATGTCTCTGCAGACTGAACATTCTTATAATCATCCAAAGAATCTTTATTCCGTCTCGAAAAGTACTGAGTTTGGATGGACTTTCCGGCGGTCTCTCTTTATAAGCTATGTCAATGTTTTCTACCCTCATATGCCTCTCCGCAGCATAGACAGACATCTCTGTTTCGATTTCAAATCCCTTTGACGTGGCATAAAATGATTTCACAAATGCATATGACATGGCTCTGTAACCTGTCATGACATCTTTGAAATCACCACCAAATAATATGTTTACCGTATTTGTAACGAACATATTGCCAACAGTATGAAATGGTCTCGTGTTCACGGCCTTAAACGCTCCCGACATACGGTTCCCCACCACCATGTCAGCGTCACCCTTCAGGATGATGTCTGCCATACCTGATGCATACTCAGAGTCATAAGTGGCATCTCCGTCAATCATGATATAGCATACGGCATCCACCTCTCTGAACATACGACGCACTACATTTCCTTTTCCCCGGCAGGGCTCATACCTGACTATAGCTCCTGCCTTCTCCGCAAGCTCTGCAGTACGGTCACTTGATCCATTGTCGTATACATAAACGGCTGCATCAGGAAGATACTTACGAAATCCTGTTACAACTTCATTGATAGTGTATTCCTCGTTGTAGCAGGGTATCAGTACAGCTATTTCATCCATAAGCGTTCATCCTTTCATAAAGAGCTTCCAAAACCATCCTTTATCAGGTTTCCCTTACATGTTTAAACACAATAAAACCGCCGAACCCGATAAGACACAATAGTCTCGTCAGATTCAACGGTCATCCATCTTCAAAGTATTTAATTTCATCCAATGCAAAATGGGCGCAGTTAACTTGTGCTGTGCTGTGCTGTGCTGTGCTGTGCTCAATAAGCATTGATCCTAACTGCATAGTGTCAAGTCCTTTTCAATCTATAACGCGATTCAACAACTATCCGCTGAGCTCCTCAGCAGATATCCGACTATAGATTGATGTCGACATTTTCAGAAAATTTTATAAATCAAAGCAAAAATAACCATATAACCAACAGCCATATAGTCGTTTTTTAGACGATATGCAACCGGACCATTCTCTGCTATCCTCTATATAATCAATCTAGTTTTAGGAGGTACAAACGTGATACATGTCAAATGATGATAAATACAATTCCATCGGCATGCCTTTTGATTCTGTATTTAAGACGGCTGCAGAGAAATCCGGACATTTAATGCTAGCCGTTATAGAGCAGATGTTCCATGTTAAAGCGGAGCTTATTGATTTGAAGGATATCGAAAGAGTCGCCAATGAACGCTATCTTATAGACGATAGCGGACAAACTGCAATTTCAAAAAGATACACTGACAGCTGCTTCAAAATCGGTGGTAAATACTATCATATAGAATGTCAATCAACCGATGATGGGAGCATCCTATTCAGGCTTACAGATTACAACATGCGTATAGCCATGGATAACTCAAAACTCATTGATTCAGGTCAGTCAATACTTGTTAAACTTCCTGATTCAGGACTGATAAATCTGAGAAGTCCTGATAATTCATTCAAAATTTCCCATAAGAACATTATCTATCGTTATTCAGATCAGGAAATAGTCATGCCGGTTCCGGTCATGAACATTCAGGCGTATACTGCCGATGAAATCTATAACAATAGTTTATTTTTCCTGATCCCCTTCTACTCGATTAGATACGAAAAACGTCTTAACAAAATTTCCAGAAAAAATTTCAAAAATTTATCTAAAAAGCAAATCCGAAAAATATTAGCTGCTAACAAAGTCGAATATGATAGAATATATTCAGAGCTTAAAGAATACTTTGACAGACTTATGAAAGCCTGTGAAGCCGGGTTACTGTCAGAAGATGACACCCGAAACCTAGCCGAGCTTTCAAAGATCATATTAAGTCATATAACACGAAAACTGGAGTCAGATTTGAAAGAAAGGATGGTGGCACTCTTGGGCGGTCAGGTACTGGAACTTAGACAGGATATATGGTTTAAGCAGGGCGAACAGATAGGTTTTGAGCGCGGCGAAAGGCAACGCGACCGGGAAAAGATCACCGATATGCTTCGCAGGGGAAAAACCCCCGAAGAAATAGCTGATTTCTGTGCGTATCCTATGGATTTAATCAATGAAATACAGAAAGAGCTGCAATCTTAGGATAAGTAAATACTCATCCTATAAATGGATGGGTGCCGGCTAAACCCATAATCCAAATCTTAAGACTTTCATCCCAACAAAAAAGCCATCGCTCTAACGGACTTAAAATCCTTAAAGCGATGGCTTTTCTTTAGCTTTCAGAAACCTTTTTCGGTCATACATTCTTGCATCTGCTCTTTCAAATACCTTGCGGAAGCTGTTATCTTCTCCGGGCCGGAATGCAGAAAGACCGCTGGCAACAACCGGAGATCCATTACACTGGTTTTCCTCTGCCTGCCTTTCAAATTCTGCCAGAAGTGACTTTCTGTTCTGATAATCTTCACCCTCCACCAGGACAACAAATTCATCCCCGCCAATCCTGAAAACCGGACTGTGCTTAAACATTTCGCAGATCAGGTGACATGCCTCCTTTAGAAGACGGTCTCCTGCCTCATGCCCATGGGTATCATTCATACGTTTCAGACCATTTACATCGAACACAACCACACCGAACTCCTGCAAATCTCCACTTGCAATACCCTCATTTATCTGCTGCTCTGCCTCAACATATGCATTATAGCTTTTTACACCGGTGAGAGAATCCCTGAATGCGAGTTGCCTTGCTGACCCGAGTTCCTTCTTTTGTTTTTCTTCCCTCCGAAGCATTTCTTCCAGTTCAAGCAGACGGTCCTCTTTCATATCCTCCAGAACAAAGGTATGAAGGATACATGTTCCCAGCAGCCATCCGGTGGTATACAGCGGAAGAAGCGGGTTAGTCACCTGAATACCCAACAGTATTGCAATTGCAAAACCAAATAATCCTATTGCCCGGTGATGGCGTTTTGCACTTTTGTCCTTGCCTTTGGATACAAATAACACATAACCGGCAGAAACCATAAACATGATGACCTGTATTATCAGGATATCATATCTCAGTTTGCCTGAACAAAATACTCCGTCTTCATCAAACCAGAACATAACCGGCACAAAGAAGTTCAGTATCAAAACAACAGTTATAAATGCAAGAAAAAACCAGCCAATATAATGCAGAGCTTTGTTCAGCCAGGCCAACTCCTCCAGATAGTCTATCACATAACGAGTCCACAAAAAAACAGTACCGGCCATTAAAGCAAAGTAAACCACAGTATCCGCAAACACCGCAGCTATCAAATGTTCCTCATAGAGGATTCCCCAAAAAATGTCCGAAATATAAAATGCTGCTACACTCAACACGAGCAGGCGATATGTTTTCCCTGCCGGCGATGTATTTCTGTAATGCTGATTTCTTATTACGTCATTGTTTATGATGCAATGGACCAACAACGCCACTATTGCCGTAATTGAATAAGTCATATTGGCTTTTCATCTCCCTATACTGATCTCCTTAGCATATGTCCGACTATAAAAGATGTCGACATTTTCAGAAATATTTATAAATCTAAAATCGGCAGTCCTTAGTAAACAGGTCCTGCCGATCATCTTTATCAATGCTTTTTGAGTCAGTCTATATAGTTTTCTCTCCTGCAGCTCTTCCGGACATGTACCCCGAGCTCCAGGCCCACTGGAGATTGTAGCCTCCGCAGATTCCGTCTATGTCCAGTATTTCTCCTGCGAAGTAAAGTCCCGGAACAAGCTTTGATTCCATGGTTTCGGGATTGACTTCCGAGGTGTTTATGCCGCCTGCTGTGCACTGGGCATTCTGAAACGGGTTCACTTCCTCACACTCTGCCTGGAAGCTGCAGCTAAGGGAACCAAGTGCCTTAAGCTGCTTTTCGGAAACAGCCGAAACAGGCATCCTTCTCTCTATGTCAGAAAGCTCCAGAAGCACATTGCCAAGCTTTTCATTGAGAAGTCCGGTAAAGAAGCTGCCCATCTCTTTATTACGGAGCCTCTCTGCCCGTTTCTTAAAAAATCTGAATATCTCCTCATTATCATCAGAAATACCCGGAAGAAAATTGATATAAACTGAAGCTTTCTTTCCATCCCTGAGGGCGTAGGCCACGAATCTCGAAATCTGGAATACAGGGATTCCGGAGATGCCGTAGTCTGTAAGCTGAAGTTCGCCTTCCTCCTTTGCGACCACATCTCCGTCTATCTTCACTGTGAGCTTCACATCCGTCCTTACTCCCGCCATATTCTTATAACGGTTCCCTATACATTTCACCCCAGTAAGTGCCGGAACCTGAGGAACCAGAGTGTGTCCCAGAGCCTTTGCCCATACATAACCGTCTCCTGTGGAGCCGGTCTTCGGCACAGCTCTTGAACCTGTGGCGATGATCAGCTTTTTAGCCCTTATAACCGTATCACTTCCTTCGATGTCCAACAGGAAACCACAGTATCTACCTGTCTGTTCTGTGTTTGCCGGGTGATCTCCTGATTTATCTTCCTTGACCACCGAAAGATCTGCCCCTTTTCCGGCAAAAGCTTTGAAATCACCCTCATCCTTCCTTATCTTTCTGATAAGGGTATCAAAAATCACTTCCGCCCCTGAATTCCTTACTTCGTCCCAAAGAGCTGTGACGACGGATGACGCCTGATCGGAATTCGGGTACACATAGTTTCCTCTGTATTTTGGTTCAATGCCTATTTCTCTGAACCACTCTACAGTTTTTTCCGGCGGAAAGCACCTGATACCAGCCTCGGCAAACTCCGGGTTCTCCCCCCTGTATTTTCCGCCTGCCAGGTTTTCCATATCAAGGTTCGTATAATTGCATCTGCCGTTTCCTGTGGTGGCAAGCTTTTTCCCCGGGGCAGTATTTCTCTCTATCAGAAGAACTCTTGCACCTTTTCGGGCCGCTTCTATGGTAGCCATCATACCCGCCGCACCGGCACCTATCACCGCAACATCAAAAACACCTTTTACGGATGACGGGATGCTGCACCTGTTATTCCCATCGTCATTCCTGTTGTTATTTCTGTCATTATTCCTGTCGTTTTTTCTGTTGTTATTCCTATCGTTTTTTCTGTTGCTATTCCTATCGTTATTTCTATCGTTATTTTTATTGTTGGTTTTATTGTTGGTTTTCTCGTTATTTTTCATATTTCCAGCTGTTTTAAAAATGCCCGCCCCATAAGGGACAGGCAATAGACATTAAACCCTCAGATGAATCTCTTCAGTCTTCCACCGAGAGGCATATTATCAAGGTCTTCCTCAGTAAAAGCACGCATCTTTATGAGCAGACCGAAATAAACCACCACTGCCACACATACCGACGGAAGGACTGCTATGGCAGATCCGATCCTTGTGTATCTCTCTGCCTGAGGAAGCAGCATGGTGATGACAGTTGAATTTGCAAAAGCCACAATTCCCATGAAAGCTGCCGCAATTATAGGAAGCAGATATATCTCCCTGATTTCCTGACGGAATCTCACATGCCGTTTTATGGCGATGTTATTCATAAAGCACATCAAAAATGCAAAAAGAATGTTGGACAGCACTACCGCATAAATTCCCATGCCTGTAAAAAGAAGGGCTATCAGGCAGATGATGTGCAGTATGAGTGAAACCAGTGCATGTTTCAACGGACTGCTGAGATGTCCCAGTCCCTGAAGTATGGCATTGGTTATGGTGGACTGTGAATAAAATACCACCGCAATGGCGCCTATCCTTGTGAGCATGATGAGAAGCTCCACATTTTTTCCCGGGAAGAGCATACGGCATATCGGATCTGCAAGTGCACAGAGTCCGACTGCAGAAGGTATCGCCACCAGCATGGTAAATCTGATACTGTATCTGACTCTCTGCACGGTGTTCTTCCTGTCATGGGCAGCTACCGCTCTCGTGAGACTCGGGATGAGTGAGGATGACAGAGCATTGGCAAGGGCCACAGGAATGTTGAAAAGAATGTGATACTCTCCGAAAACTCCCCACTGTGATACGATCTTTCCGGCCTGACCAAGGTAGGTCATGATGTTTCCGAATATGGCATCATCGATGACCGAAGAGATATTGTAAACCGTCGAAGAAATGAGGATAGGCAGCATGGTTCCGGCCAAAAGGAGTCCCAGTCTTCTGTAGCTGTCCACCTCCCCGTTATCCGCTCTCATTCTCTTCTTCATCTCACGGCTCTTTGATGAATAAAGAACCAGGAAGAACAGAAGGGCTGTCAATGCTCCTGCTCCGGTACCGATGGCTCCGCCTGCGGCACCAAAGGCTGTTGTGTAGCTATCACTCTGATATACCAGATTGGCAGTCTCCCCACTCTTAAACAGTATGGAAGCGGCCAGAATGGAAACTATGGCGTTCAGGATCTGTTCCAGAATCTGGGAAATCGCCGTAGGAACCATGTTTCCGGTTCCCTGGAAATAACCTCTCAGGATTCCGAGATAGGCCATGATCCAGACTGTTGGTGCCAGAGCTCTCAGAGCATATCTGCAGAAGGGCTTCTTCAGAAACACCTCGGATATGAAATCCGATCCGAACCACAGTGCCGAAAACATCATGAAACCCACAACAGTTGCATAAAAGCAGGCCGCCTTTATAACTCTGTGGGTGTTCTTATACTGACCGTTCACGAGATTCGCCGAAACGATCTTCGAAACCGCTGTAGGCATCGAAAAGCTCGATAGGATAAGTAATAATGTATAAATGCTGTAGGCACTGGTGTAGTAACCGTTTCCCTCATCTCCGATTATGGCTGTGAGGGGCACTCTGTAGACCATGCCGATGATCCTGACTACGATACTTGCTACCGCAAGAAGAGAACCCTGAACTATGAAGTTGTTCCTTCTGTCCCTTTCAGCTTCTTCACTGAAGGTTCTCTGTACCCTTATATTTTGTGATCTCGAAGGCCCTTCTGACGAGGTCTCCATAGCAGGTCTTACTCTTCTATGATCACTCATCTGAAATATCCCTTTCCTTCGAGAATTTCCTTCTGACGGCGCTCCATTTCGAGACGCTCTTCATCCTCCATATGGTCATAGCCTAAAAGATGGAGCATGCTGTGGGCCACGAGAAATGCCAGCTCTCTTCTTTCCGGATGACCATACTCCTTTGCCTGGGACTCGATACGGTCCTGGTTGAGGACGATGTCTCCGAGAAGCAGCTCTCCGGAATCCGGATTGAAGATATCCGAATTACTCTCGTCTATCTCATCATAATCCGCAGGCACTTCCCAGTCCACCATAGGGAATGAAAGCACATCCGTTGGAGAATCTATCCCCCTGGCCTCCCTGTTAAGTTCATGAATGCCGTCATTATCCGTGATGACAACGCTTATTTCACACTCGTATGGGCACTTCTCATACTCAATGGAAGCTTCTATGATCTCTCTTATGATATCTTCAAACTGAAGGTCGAGACGTTTCTCTACTTCAAAATCTATATTAACAGTCATTGCTTGCAAAACCTTTCAAAATTCAGTTCCGTTCTTACTGTGTATTTCTGTCTGAAAACCCGCACCCTGCTCACTCTTAAGCTTTCACTTATTTCCGTGAGGACAGTTCATGTTGTCTGGCTCTCCTGGCGCGCTTCTCCTCATCCTTCTCGTAGGCATTGACGATACGCTGAACCAGAGGGTGTCTCACTACATCCGCACTTGTGAGCTGAATGAACTCGATTCCTTCAACTCCCTTAAGTACTCTCATGGCATCCTCAAGACCTGACTTCTTGCCTTCCTCAAGGTCCTTCTGAGTGAGGTCTCCTGTGATGATGACCTTGGAGCCGAAGCCTATACGGGTAAGGAACATCTTCATCTGTGCAGGTGTGGTATTCTGCGCCTCATCAAGAATTATGTAGGAATTATCAAGAGTTCTTCCTCTCATGTAGGCAAGAGGAGCCACTTCAATAAGTCCTTTTTCGGAATTTGACTGATACTGCTCTGCACCCATTATGGAATAAAGAGCATCATAAACAGGTCTCATATAGGGATCTACCTTTGACTGGAGGTCTCCGGGTAAAAATCCGAGCTTTTCTCCGGCCTCTATGGCAGGTCTTGTAAGGATGATGCGCTGAACCTCCTGCTGACGGAAGGCTGTGATGGCCATGGCCATGCCGAGATAGGTCTTTCCTGTACCTGCAGGTCCGATTCCGAAGGTGATCATGTTGTTCCTTATGGCATCAACGTACTCCTTCTGACCAAGTGTCTTCGGCTTAACGGGCTTGCCGAGGGCAGTTCTAGCAAGTATATCCTTATCTATCTCGATGTAGTCATTGCTTCTTATCTTTTCAGAAAAACTTAGGGAAATGGCATAATCCACGTTCTGCTCAGTGATGGTGTTGCCTCGCTGGCTGAGCTGAAGGAGCTTCTTTATGACTTCCTTTGCTTTCTCGGCATCAGACTCTTCGCCTATTATTTTAAGTACACCGTTTCGATCGATGATCGTCACATTAAACGATCTCTCTATCTTCTTTATGTTGCTGTCTAACTGACCGAGCACGTTCTGCTCATGCTCCATGGGAATGTCCATGATTGCTTCTACTGTTGCCAAGAAATATCTCCTCCAAATTGTTTATTTGACTTAAACGAAAAACTACACCGGATCACCTTCATGTTGATAACATCGTTATCTTTATACGAAGAAAGCCCTGAATCATTTCTGAATCAGGGCTACATTAATCATCTATTTACGATTAGTTGAACTTACGCTTTCTAGCTGCTTCAGACTTCTTCTTACGTCTTACAGATGGCTTCTCGTAATGTTCTCTCTTGCGAATCTCCTGCTGAATGCCAGCCTTAGCGCAGTTTCTCTTGAATCTACGTAAAGCGCTGTCCAGAGACTCGTTCTCTTTTACGATAACATTTGACATGCTGAAACCCAAACCTCCCTTCGGGTACAAACTCTGATTTATTATAACACACATATTGTGTGCGTCAAGCGATTTTTTCAATAAATATATCTCTGTCTCATCCCGAAGGAAGGTAACAGCAGAATAAACTTACTTGATCTGTTCCTTGATAGCCTCACCGGCCTTTTTGATAGCCTCATCGATCTTGGATGCATCCTTACCGCCGGCCTGAGCCATGTTAGGACGTCCGCCGCCGCCACCGCCGAGAATAGGTGCAACCAGCTTGATAAGGTTACCTGCGTGTGCTCCTGCCTTAATAGCCGCATCAGTTGCCATCGAAACCACAGAAACCTTGCCGTCCTTATCTGAGATAAGAAGAACCACACCCTCACCGAGTTTTGCCTTCAGATCGTCTCCGAGATTACGAAGCTCGTTCATATCTACGCCGGAAACATGAGCTGCAAGGAACTTTACACCGTTTACATCTGTGACATTGTCCATTACATTGCCGAGAGCATTCTTTGCTTCCTTGCTCTTAAGAGCTTCATTCTCGCTCTTAACCTCCTTCATTTCCTTCTGGAGTGACTTGATATGCTCTTTAAGTGTTGCAGGTGTTGCCTTTAAAAGCTCACAGGCTGCATTGATTTCCTTTTCAAGGTTCTCATAGTATCTGCGTACATTCTCGCCTGTAAGAGCTTCGATACGTCTTACACCTGCTGCGACACCGGATTCACTTACGATCTTGAACTGAAGGATCTCCAGAGTGTTCTTTACGTGAGTACCTCCGCAAAGCTCTGTGGAGAAATCTCCCATGCGAACAACTCTTACCTCGGAACCGTACTTCTCTCCGAACAGAGCCATAGCGCCTGTCTTCTTTGCCTCTTCAAGGCTCATGACCTCTGTTCTTACATCGAGGCCTTCGCGGATCTTCTGATTAACGATATCCTCAACCTTCTGAAGCTCTTCCCTGGTCATAGCCTGGAAGTGTGAGAAGTCAAATCTTGTTCTGCCGGCATCCTGGAATGAACCTGCCTGCTCTACATGAGTTCCCAGAACTTCACGAAGTGCCTTCTGAAGAAGGTGTGTAGCTGAGTGGTTTCTGCATGTATCCATACGGTTCTCTGCATCTACTTTGAGTGTAACCACGTCATTAAGCTTGATCATACCGCTCTTCATAACACCGATGTGAGCGATCTTGTTTCCGCCAACGTGCTCAGTCTTCTTTACTTCGAAAACTGCAGCTCCCTTACCGAGTGCTGAAGCATCCTTATCTTCTGAACCGAGAACGATGAGACCGGTATCTCCTACCTGTCCTCCCATGGTTCCGTAGAAAGGTGTCTCCTCAGTGATAATTGCGCCTTCCTCACCGTCTGAAAGTGCCTCTACCAGAGCTTCCTCGTCTCCGAGAGAAATCATGGAAATGACCTTGCTTTCCTTCTCCAGCTTATCATAGCCGTCGAATGAACAGCTGAGGGAAGGATCCAGCTCGTCATAAACTGTTGCAGCATGACCGCTGTACTCTGCCATCTTTCCTGACTCAAGTCTGTCCTTACGACCCTGCTTCTTCTGCTGCTCCATAGCTGCCTTGAAGCCCTCTTCGTCAACAGTGAAGCCCTTCTCCTCGAGAATTTCCTTTGTATTGTCTACAGGGAAGCCGTATGTGTCATAAAGCTTGAATGCATCCTCACCTGAAAGCACCTTCTTACCTGATCTGGTAAGTTCTGCCTCCATCTCCTCGAGGATCTCCATACCCTGCTCATAAGTCTTTTCAAATTTTTCTTCCTCGGCCTTAACTACGCTGAGAATGAAATCTCTCTTCTCCCAAAGCTCCGGATAACCGTCCTTTGAAGTCTCGATAACTCTCTCTGCAAGTGTAGGAAGGAATGAACCCTTGATGCCGAGCTTTCTTCCGTGGCGTACCGCACGACGGATGATACGACGGAGTACATAGCCGCGTCCGTTGTTTGAAGGCATGATACCGTCAGAGATCATGAATGTCATTGAACGGGCGTGATCTGTGATGATACGAACCGAAATATCAGACTCGTGTGTCTCAGGCTTATCATACTCGATACCGCCTGAAATCTCGCAGATGAGGTCTCTCAGGCTCTTAAGTGTATCTACATCAAAGATAGATGCAACATCCTGAACAGCGACCGCAAGTCTCTCAAGACCCATACCTGTATCGATGTTCTTCTGGGCAAGATCTGTATAATGATTCTCACCGTCATTGTTAAACTGGCTGAATACGATGTTCCATACTTCCATGAAACGATCGCCTTCACCGCCCATTACGTCCTCAGGACCGTTTCCGTACTTCTCTCCACGATCATAATAGATCTCAGAGCATGGGCCGCAAGGACCTGAGCCGTGCTCCCAGAAGTTGTCTTCCTTGCCGAACTTGTAGATACGTTCTGCAGGGATATGCATATCGTTAAGCCAGATGTTGTAAGCTTCTTCATCTTCAACATAAACTGACGGATAAAGTCTCTCAGGATCGAGTCCGACTCTCTCTGTGAGGAACTCCCATGCCCATGGAATAGCTTCTTTCTTGAAATAATCGCCGAATGAGAAGTTTCCGAGCATCTCAAAATATGTGCCGTGACGAGCTGTCTTACCTACGTTCTCAAGATCTCCTGTACGGATACACTTCTGGCAGGTTGTGACTCTGCGTCTTGGCGGAATCTCCTGACCGGTGAACCATGGCTTCATCGGTGCCATACCGGAATTGATAATGAGCAATGAATTGTCATTATGCGGAACCAGTGAGAAACTGTTTAAGCGTAAGCATCCCTTCTCCTCAAAGAAGCTAAGGAACAGTTCACGTAATTCATTTACGCCTCTGTACTGCATTTTAAAATCTCCTCGTGTCTATGAAATAATTAAGCCATTTACGGCATAATGGACATTAACTTGTAAAATATACCACAGTGATTTTTAACTTGCAAGATAGGATGCATAATCTTTAACAAGGTCGGTACAATGCTCCCGAGTGAGTTTTATGTACCGGTCAAGATAGTCTGTTTCCTCCATGACACTGACCTTATTATGACCCACAGCCTTCATGCATTCATGATTTCTGGAAACGAGGAATGTACTTTCAGAATCAAAGAAATTCTTTTTCTCAGCCTCCGTCATCCCGGATGATATATCATCGGAAAGCGATTTAAGCTCCCGGTCCCAGAGCTCGGAGATCCTCTTATAATCGTCCTTCAGCTCCATATCCTGATTTCTGCCGTTCATCCGACCGTACAGCTCATCTATCTCGTCAAAATGTGCCTCATATTTTCCCACGAGATCCTTCTCGCTTTCTTCCGTGTTCTCTTCCACCATCTGAACTATGAACTGCTCCGCCGTTTCTTCCCGGACAAAGTCATCGGCCGTACCTGCCTCAAAAACCGCAAGCTTATTCTTAAGCACTATTTTCACACCCAGAGTGATGATGGTACATATAAGACACAGCACCATGATCCCCCAGAGGGTCTTCTTTGAAATTCTGTTAAACATAAATTGAACCTTCCGATTTTGATGCACCTATTATGCCATATTTCCGGCAGGAATTTCACATCATTTTAATGAAATCGGAAAGCCGGCAGTGCGTTGCTTCTTTTAAAAAAGCCCCTGCGCACGCGCAGGAGCCGAATATGTAAGCATTGAACATGAGGGTCATCTTATCCACTTGTCGTAGAGATTCAGGAGCTGATCCGTAAACTTCGCAAGGTCCTTGTTCGTACCGCCGTAGTTCGCCTTGATAGCCACAAGAAGCTTGTTGTATGCAGACATAAGTCTGTCGAAAGCAGCATCGGAAGACTTTCTTCTTCCGGGTATGCCGCTGGAAGAATACTCCATGGCCTTCACGACCTCTACAGGCGCTCCGACGATCTCCCATTCATTGGTTGCGAGGTTGAATACTGAGCCTGAATACGGGCAGTCTACAGTATATCCCAGCTTTTCATGGATGAGCTCTGACAGCACCTTCATGGAGCCGTCATCACCATGTACCAGGAATACCCTGTCAGGCTTGTTCATATCGTAGGCAGATATCCATTTGAGCAGGCTCTCCTGATCCGCATGGGATGACATGGCGGGCATTCTGGCAATCTCAGCCCTTACGGCTATCTCATCACCGAACATCTTCACACTGTCCGCACCGTCCAGAAGTATCCTTCCGAGGGTGCCCTCCGCCTGATAACCCGCAAACACAATGGTTGAGGCCGGCTTCCAGAGA
>DFGZ01000379.1 GCA_002371295.1 Oribacterium sp. UBA3737
TCTGAAAGAGGTCAAAAAAATAGCAAATAAAACCGTTGTCGGCATGAGCATTTTTCCGGATTATATCAAAGATATAAGGGCGAAAATGTCTAACAGTGGGGATGTTTTTAAGTGGGAAATCAAGGGAAGAAATGTCGCACTTGTGAAATCAATATGGCAGCAATTTGAAAGAGGAACGAAAAAGAAGTATGTATTGATTTTGGAGACTAACGAAGAATATGCGGATGACAAAGACATTTTGCTGAGGATCATGAATTCTGAAGATGAGTTCATATATAATGACAGGAATTATTCCGACCCTATAGATACGAGCATGATGGATGTATTGATCTGCCGTGCATACGGAAAGGAAGATACAGCTGACAGGGTTCCTTTGGAAGTCTATGCAATCTGCATCTTCGAACCGGAAGCTCCTCACGCATCTTTGACGGGAACCATAGCAAGTGTAAATACAGTCGAGGCTCCTGACAGGCTTAGGAAGGCAGAAAAGGTGACTGCTCTCAGAACTGTTTTTAAATATGGTAAAAAGGAAGTAGTTAAGGATACACCTTTGAATTCCAACGATCCTGAAAACCGGCTGGGAGAGGAAATAAAAATTGATATTTCCGGACTGGGGGAGATCAAATACCCTGATGACCTTAAGTGTACCCAGTGCTGGATATACGTTGATAAAAAAGGAAAGGAGTATACAGGCCCTGAGGTCGAAGGTGTGATAGACCGTGATGATATCACGGGAACCTACAATGCAAGCGTAAGAATCAATAATTTCCAGCTTGGGGATGGTCTATACACACTGTTCGGAGGTCTTGCCGGAGGAATCGCAAGGATGTTCGGCGCAGATCCTACTGAAGATCAGATCAGGGATGCGGTCAACAGTGGTGTGGAATGGCACGTTGAATCAATCGACTACAATCAGACTTTAAAAGTAAGCCACGTAGAAAAAGACAGATATAAGGTTGAGATGACAACGGACAAATTCGGAGATATGGTGTATTCCGGTACACTTGATGCCGACAATGTTCTTTCCCTGAAGCTTGAACACTCCACAGCTCCGAAGAGCTCCGGTTCAGAAGATGGAATAGATATATCCCTTGATGATTTCCTGGGTAAAATCAGCCTTTGCTTCAAAAAGGACAAGAATGGAGAGTTCTATATCGACGGAAGCAGGGATATCGGTACTGCAATGATCAAAGCAGTGTACACCTGCACAGGCGTAAAGGTAAAGTGATACTGCTTTGTAGATTCCCTAAATGATAAAGCCCGTCAGCCGGGATGCTTTTGCATGATGGCTGATGGGTTTTATATCGTTATTTATGAAATACAGGATCAGCTGTCAAACAGCAGAAGAGCTCAATTCATCGTAAACCTTCATGATTTCTGCGTCCGGCAGCGAAGCCCCTTCACGGCTTACAACCTTTCCGGATATGGCATTGGCAAAGGACATGGTCTTTTCCATGCTCCATTCCATGCACATACCTGTAAGAAGCGCACCGCAATGAGAATCACCTGCACCTATTGTGTCTTTTACGACAGCCTTTTTAGACGGCATCCTGTGAAGGGAGCCGTCTTTTTCCATCCAGAGAACCCCTTTTTCTCCCAGTGTGATTACGATCAGATTCCGGGACTTTTCCTGAAGCTTTGACGCCGCATCTTCCGGAGTTTTCGCACCGCTTAAAGCCATAGCCTCCTCTTCATTTAAGTGAAGTACCGGATTCATGGCAAAGATGCGCTCATTCTTGTCGGAAGATATTTCCACACCTCTCGGACCCGGAGCATATAAAAGTGTACCGGCGGAAATCCCTTCAGAAGCTGAGGATCCGGTTCCTATATGATTCTCAAGCCACCGGATAAGCTCATATCCTGTTTCTTCCTCAGCCTCCAGACCACAGATATAGGTGTAGTCAAAGCTCTGTCCCTTTAAGTTTTCCATATATGGCTCATGGAAGCTGTATTCAACGCCATGAACAGATACAAAGGTTCTTTCACCATCTTTTTCCACGAAGCAGTAGCAGCAGCCGTTCTCAGCCCCTTCAACAGTTACAGGACCTTTAAATCCCTGCTTCAGGAGATTTTCCTTTACGAAACCACTGTATACACCCTCTGTTCCCACAGGAGTGACCAGAGTCACATCGATACCGCATCCCCTGGGAATCCTTGTTACGTTATAAGCACAGCCTCCCATTGCGAAATGCTGCCATTCCGGATGCATATCCTCACCTGTTTTGGGAAGATGGTCCAGTTTTATGATGATATCCACACATGTAGAACCTATGACAAGCAGCTTTTTGTTTCGCATAACAAATCTCCAATCAGTATCTTTTAGAATCTCGGTAAATTGTAGCCTAAATACCTTTTTTAATCAAAAATTATTTCTTGCGAATTGCATAAATAAAAGCGATAATATACACGTTGATTTTTTATCAAAGTCTAAAGACAAATTTAACATATGTGTATGGTTAAAGGAGGAATCTCTACATGATCAACTGGAACAATCTCGATACACTGAAGTCCTATGAAAAGCTTAAGGCAGTAAAGCGTCTTAACCTTGTGGAAGCCATGTCAGGCGCACAGGGAGCAGAGCGTGTCGGCAAGTACTCTGTACCTATGGCAGCAGGTCTTACCTTCAATTACGCTTCAAAGGAAGTTGATGACGATATCCTTTCAGCTCTCAAGGAGCTTGCAGAGGAAGCTCAGCTCACAGAGAAGTATCAGGCTCTTTACGAAGGTGATGTTATAAACACAGGTGAGAAGCGTATGGTTCTTCACCAGCTCACCAGAGGGCAGCTTGGAAAGGACGTAGTTGCTGACGGAGTAAATAAGCGTGAGTTCTATGAGAACGAGCAGAAGCGTATCGCGGAGTTTGCTGAGAAGGTTCATTCAGGTGAGATTGCCAATGCTTCCGGCGAGAAGTTCACAACAGTAGTTCAGATCGGTATAGGCGGAAGTGACTTAGGTCCTCGTGCTATGTATCTCGCACTTGAGAACTGGGCTAAGAAGCATGACACCTTCAAGATGGAAGCAAAGTTCATCAGCAATGTTGATCCTGACGATGCCTCATCCGTACTTAATTCAATAGATGTAGCACATTCTCTTTTTATCCTTGTTTCAAAGTCCGGAACAACACTTGAGACTCTTACAAACCAGTCCTTCGTTATGGACGCACTGAAGAAGGCCGGACTCGATCCTGCAAAGCACATGATCGCAGTCACATCAGAGACATCACCTCTTGCACATAGCGATGATTTCATCACAGCCTTCTACATGGATGATTACATCGGCGGACGTTATTCAAGCACCTCAGGTGTAGGCGGAGCAGTTCTTTCACTTGCCTTCGGACCTAAGGTATTTGCAGACTTCCTTCAGGGTGCAGCAGAAGAGGATAAGCTTTCAGCTGAGAGTGATCCATTAAAGAACCCTGCAATGCTTGATGCACTTATCGGTGTATATGAGAGAAATGTACTGGGCTATCCAAGCACAGCGGTTCTTCCATACTCACAGGCATTAAGCCGTTTCCCTGCACACCTTCAGCAGCTTGATATGGAGTCAAACGGAAAGTCAGTGAACCGCTTCGGTGAGCCTGTAAATTATGTTACAGGACCTGTTATCTTCGGTGAGCCGGGAACAAACGGACAGCACAGCTTCTATCAGCTCCTCCATCAGGGAACCGACATCGTTCCTCTTCAGTTCATCGGCTTCAGAAACAGTCAGATCAGAAACGATGTTGATATCCAGGACAGCACCAGCCAGCAGAAACTCTGTGCCAATGTTGCTGCCCAGATCGTAGCATTTGCCTGCGGAAAGTCTGACGAGAACCTGAACAAGAACTTCAAGGGCGGACGTCCTTCCAGCATCATAATCGGTTCCGAACTTGATCCAAAGGCACTTGGCGCACTCCTTGCACACTTCGAGAACAAGGTAATGTTCCAGGGCTTCGTATGGAATATCAACAGCTTCGATCAGGAAGG
>DFGZ01000017.1 GCA_002371295.1 Oribacterium sp. UBA3737
CAGTGGGAGATAAAGATTCAGGCCTTTCACAGCAGCGTGTTCGTGGCCATGGTGAACCGGGTAGGGCTGGAAGGACAGATGAATTTCTGCGGAGAGTCAATCGTTGCCGGCCCCACCGGCGAAACCATCAGCCTTGGTGGTAACAAGCCTGAGCTGCTGCTATGTGAGTTAGAGCTGAGTCAGGCTTCTGCTCTCCGCGCCAGCAAGCCTTACACTCAGCTCCGTCGAACAGAGTTATATGAATGAAGAAATGAAATATATAACACCATTTCAATCGAATCTTATTTCCTCATTCTCTGATAGAATCTTACTTTGAGTAACTCCTATACAAATATAGTCGGAACTCTGCAAAACTGAGTATTCGAAAAAGAAAAGAGAACAAGACAATTACGCAGGCTGCTAAAAAAAGACAACTCACGCTGGAATTAAACTGTGAGCTGTCTTTTTTTCGGCTGTTTTATGAAATCAGATATGCCATGACCGCTCTTTTCTTCAGGCGTTTCTGCCAGAAATCGGGTTTTACAATCTCTTGGAAATCTTAGCCCGTGTGGCCTTCTCCGTTGAAGAAATCATGGACCTTATTTTTGATGCCGGTATGCCGGATCTCACTTCCCTGAATAAGGTCTTTTACCGCAGCATATTTATCAGCTACCGATACGATCACACCTTCCAGCGAATTTGGCGCCTTGCTATGGCCGGCAGGCCACATATGCCGTTCAATGATATCCGCAGACTTCTCCGGCAGATCCTCCAAGAGTCTTCGGGCTATCTCAACGGAATCTACAGGGTGCTGCCTGCTGCATTCCTTCTTCGATTTGTACTTCTCATGACGGCCAAGGATCCCAAGGTCATGACATAGCGCAGCCTTCACCACTGCCGAAGTATCCGTTCGAATATGTAATTTACGCAGTGCATAGCAGATCGCAAGGCTTGCAGCTGCAACCCGCAGCGTATGCTCACCGACTGTGGACCATGTATGATGGGTTTGGCTGTAGGCACGATGAAGTTCTTGAGATTGAAGAATCTCTCGCCCGTAGTGCTCAATATCATTCTTATAGCGTCTCTTCATCTATTCTTCCAATTCTTATAAGAGATTTGGTCCCGATATCTGCTCAGCCAGTATAGTATTCATAAGATGCTCCCCCATTTTCTTTTACACTCTATGAAAAACTGAGCTGAATTCGTTTTCATATAGTTTGTTTATCCTCCATTATTGTAACAAAGTTCTGAGAATTATTCCACTTAATTCGTTATCAATTCTGTCTTGCATTCAATATAATTCTACTGTAAACCAGCGCTGATTATAATGCATAGTTGAAGATTGGATTCAGAAGAATGATAATCTTATAGCGACAGAGCTGACAAAACCAGGCGATGAATTGTATAAAAGCAGTTAGGACACACCGATTGGTGCCTCCTGTGTTTATACGTTTTCCGTTTTCCCAAAGTACCATCCTGATACTCCATTAAGCTTTGCAAGTACGCCGCGGCTGGTATGTTCCACGATGTGTAGAATGTCGCCTGGCTGAACCGGCAAGACATAATCTGTCGAATCATTGCACCCTGTTACCTCTTCATCAGTAAACAGGTACTTGGTCAGAATATCCATCTCATAGCCTGTTCGTACATGTCGGCACTTTGAGAATTCCGGTCCACGTTCCAACACCCGGACTTCACTGTCACCCCATCGAATATAATAAGAATGTGAACTTCCCTTCTGTCCGTCCAGAGCAGCTGCTGTCGGAAATGGATCATAGGCCGCAAATGAGAAATCCTCACTCCGGATATCCGGGATAATCAGGCAATTCAGCTGACCGTCATCTTTCAGGCTGCATCCCCCGTCGATGCTGATAATCTTCCGTTCCCGGTCGATAATTGGATTCGCGCATACCCGCTCTTCTCCATATAACATGACCGGCCAGTGGCCTACGATCAGCCAACGGTCATATTTCCAATCTGTTTTCAAGAGTGCATCTACACGATCCAGTTCCGTTGGACTGTGCTCTTCCAGAGGCTTCCCCGGGGTCATCCCCGCATGGGCAAAGATGAAGTTTCCGGCGTCTATCGCATGCGGTATGCCCGCTAAGAAGATCCACACCTCCGGGTATGCCTTTCGAAACAGTTCACGCATTGGGCGAAAGTCATTCAGCTGCATAGGATCAAATCCCTGTTCCACACACATATCCCAAAGCAGACTATGTTTTCTGTATTGGAGATACTTCAGAATATAATCACAGATCTCATCCCTGAAGTCAGGAAGATACATATCTGCCCAGTCGTCGCAGTTGCCGCATACTAAATGAACATTTTCCTTTCTCGACATCTCCATCAGCATGCGAAGCAGTTTCAGGCTGTCATTCCCCTTTTCCAGGAAATCTCCATCCAGGATCAACACATCCCGATCTGTGTACGCTGCCTGCTTCAGCACTCCTTCGAAGTACGGGATATTTGCATGAATGTCTGAAATAACCAGGATTCTTCTTCCAGGTTCTATATTCAGTTTCTGAATCCTTGCCCGTCTGTTCACCGGGGCTCTGTTGTCATAGCTCATAAACAAGATTCTATCTTTCTTGCTGCACAAAGTCAAGATGATTCCAGGCAGGCGGATTTCGGTTCATCCCGGGCGATATCAGTGCCAACAGTTTCCTTCTGTTTTTTACGGATTTCACAGAGCAGGCCTGCATGATATAACCAAAGGACTGTATTCTTTCGTTGAATGCGGTTATTTTCCCGTTCAGGCCATCCGGACGCTTCGCCTTCATTACAGAGGGGCTTTTTTTATCGACTTCCTTATGTTATACTTTTCCTGTCAAACAGAACGTATAAAGACACTGGCCGAAATAGCAGAGAACACTATTTTTCAAATAGAAAAGCAACCGGGAGGATGTATAAATGAAAAAGGTTGAAATCTTTTTTCTACGTGACTGCCCTTACTGCGTCAAGGCAAGAAAAGCAGTGGATGAGTTGAAGTCTGAAAGTGATCACTATGCCCGAGTTTCCGTAGCTTGGATTGATGAAAGCGAAGAAGTTGACTACGCAAGTGCGCACGATTATTACTTTGTTCCTTCTGTATTTTACGAGGGGAAAAAGTTCTTTGAAGCCCATCCGGGAGATTCATTGGAGAAGATCAAACATGGAATCCAGACCGCATTTGATAAGGCCGTTTACGACGGCCCTGGAGATAAGTATATTGACTTTGCCCGCAAAGGTATGTAGTTGAAAACGCAAGGATTATACAATAACCAGGTGATCTTGTTTCATAAGGACAGATAAATGATGAAAAAGAAGAATGTAAACAGACTGCCGGAAATTCATGCCATCCCCTATCCCGACAATTATAAGGACCGCCTCGGTGAAAGCGGCGCATCTTCCTTTGCAGGTAAAACAAATCATCTGAATTCCCGATACTACGTTTTTAATGACTATTATAATATGGTCAGTGATAAAACTCTGCATATTCTGACACACTTTCAGACGTACCAGCAGACCACTGAATACACTTGCGGAGCTGCATGCAGCCTGATGGTGCTCAACTGGTTTGGTAAGAAAAACTACCATGAGATGCTTGTGAGCGAACTGATCGATTCGCTTCCCGAAATAGGATCCTCCGTTGAAAACATTGCTGATTTTTTTGATCTCATCGGATGGAATGTTGATTTTCATGCCGGCACAGGAGTTTGTTTTGAGCATCCGGAGGACTTTGAGCGCTACGTTGTGGACAAGATTGACCATAACATTCCCATTATGGTCGACTGGGCTGACTGGAACGGTCACTGGCAGGTAATCATTGGCATTGACACCTGTGGAACTGAATCCCCCTATGATGATGTGCTGATTTTTGCTGATCCTTATGATATTACGAATCATTTTCAGGACGGGTACTATACATTTCCCCTTGCCCGTTTCTTCTATATGTGGCACGAGGGTCTCTGTGCACATAAGCAAATCCCATATCAGCAGCCTTTTGTAGCAGCTTACCCTAAAGAGACGATCTAATCATACAATTCTATACCGTCCTATTTTGAACCTGAGAAGTCAACCAGTTAAATAATGGAAGAGCCCGGCATGTGAGCTTGTCTCCACAAAGAGATAACCATCATATACTGGGCATTTTTCTATATAAAATCGCTGTTGTTTCGCATGCAAGTACAATAACCTGTCATTGCCCTGTTAAACACTCGGACAGACGGCGGCTTTATGTTTTCTCCAAAGCTTCGCACAAAGCCTGCTCAACTTCGCTGTTATTACAACTGCGGCACGGTACTATTGCAGCGTCATAGGGCATATGACATCTCCCGATTTCATACTCTGACCTGCAATCCACTTCACATGTTAATCTCATTGTAAGAAGTTTGTTGTCCAACCTCTGAATTATAGCAGTTTAACAGCTGATCTTCAACATAAAATGACCAACCAAAAATCAGGTCGGTCATTTTGATTTCTCTCTTCTTTTTTCAGTTTTACCAGATGCTGTCCGTACTGCTTCTGTAAGTTCCGGTACTTGCATCATAAGACTCCCGGCTGCCGTCAGCGTGATACTCCATTGCAAAAAATAGTTCGATGCTATTGGAATCCTGATCATAAGCTGATATAATTTCTTCAATAATCAGTCCTGGATCATGAACACGAGATTAAAATCTGCCATTGATGGGGGAACATAATGGAATACATAAAACTGGAAATCTTCATACCGGAGACTCACCTGCCGCAGCTTCAGAACGCTCTTCAGGAAGCGGATGCCGGTCATATTGGCAACTATGACTCCTGTCTCTCCTACTCTCCTGTCAAGAGTACCTGGCGTCCACTGGCCGGTACACATCCATATATAGGAGACCAAGGTACAGTTTCCTGTGAACTGGAATTGAAGGTGGAAGTCACGATCAGGGTGGAAAAACTGAAAGAAACAATTGCAATGATTAAAGCTGTGCACCCGTATGAAGAAGCGGTCATCAATGCAATCCCTCGTATTGGGATTGGACTGTAAGAAACTCTAAAACAACCGG
>DFGZ01000031.1 GCA_002371295.1 Oribacterium sp. UBA3737
CTTGTGTACGTAAGTGCGTAAGGGTTCAAGTCCCTTCACTCGCACCAAGAAATGAGAAGCCTGTTAAAGCAAAACAGGCTTCTTCATTTTAGTTTCTTTCACAAGAAATTTGTGTCGAGATGTGGCTCAGCTAGGTAGAGCGCTGCGTTCGGGACGCAGAGGTCGCAAGTTCGAATCTTGTCGCATCGACTATTTGAAAGGCCGTAAACTTCAGGGTTTACGGCTTTTTTTGCGTGTAAATAAAAAATCCGGATGGGACGTCGCTTTTAGCTTGGTAAAATATTCTATAATTGAGATATTGAAAATAATCAGGAGCAATGAATAAGTCATATAAAGTCGATATCGGACCGCTTCGCGCTATGCGCTCTCGCGTTCCTCCCACATTCCGCACTCTCAGGCCGATAAATCGTCCTTTCGTGCTCCATGTGGGGCGTGTCATGAAGTCTATCCTCCACTTTTGTGCAAGCACAAGTGGAGGAAGACTTATGACACTTATATCATATTAGGCTGTTACTATTGCCAGTTATAGATTATAACTAATTTAAAATAGCAGCATATATGAGCTATCATGAGTTTCATAAAACAAAGCAATGGTCATGTCCGTAACTTTGATCATCTGAGTGTTCCGTATTCCGTTCTTTCAGGATGAAGGAACATTAACCGAAAATCAAATGTTCAGCTTAAATCAATGACCGGCAAAAAAGGAGCTTTTAAAGTAATGAGAAAAGAAACAAAATGTATCGAAGCAGGCTACACTCCCAAGAACGGTGAGCCTCGTATGATTCCTATCATCCAGAGTACAACATTCAAGTACGACACAAGCGCTGACATGGGAAAGCTTTTTGATCTTGAAGCCGAGGGATATTTCTATACCCGACTTCAGAATCCCACAAATGACTATGTAGCTGCAAAGATAGCAGCCCTTGAAGGAGGTACAGCAGCTATGCTTACTTCATCAGGACAGGCTGCAACATTTCTTTCTGTTTTCAACCTTGCCAATGCCGGTGACCATGTGATTGCTTCTTCAAGTATCTACGGGGGAAGTTTCAATCTTTTCAATGTCACCATGCGAAAGATGGGTATCGACTTCACCTTTATTGACCCGGATTGCAGCGACGAAGAGCTTGAAGCAGCATTTAAACCCAACACAAAGGTGGTTTTCGGTGAGACCATCGCAAACCCGGCCCTTATCGTATTCGATATCGAGCGTTTCGCTGAGGCTGCTCACAGACATGGTGTACCGCTTATCGTGGACAACACCTTCGCCACACCTATCAACTGCAGACCTTTCGAGTGGGGAGCAGACATCGTTACCCATTCCACCACAAAGTACATGGACGGTCACGACGCCACAGTTGGCGGTGTCATCGTGGATTCAGGCAGATTTGACTGGATGGCTCATGCGGACAAGTTCCCGGGACTCTGCACCCCGGATGAATCCTACCACGGCATAACCTACGCTGAAAAGTTCGGTAAAGAAAAGGCATTTATCACAAAGGCTACCGCCCAGCTCATGCGTGATTTCGGTGCCATTCCTTCTCCTATGAACTGCTACATGCTGAATCTCGGACTCGAGTCACTTGCTGTCAGAATGGAGAGACATTGCTCCAACGCTCAAAAGGTGGCTGAGTTCCTTCAGGAAAATGCCAATGTTTCTTACGTAACCTATCCGGGTCTTCCGGGAGACAAGTACTACGAGAGAGCTCAGAAGTACATGCCTTCAGGAACATGCGGTGTAATTTCCTTCGGAGTAAAGGGCGGCCGTAAGACAGCGGAAGAGTTCATGAAGCATCTGAAGCTCGCAATCATCGCGACTCACGTTGCAGACGCCCATACCTGCGTTCTTCACCCTGCATCATCAACACATCGTCAGATGACTGATGAGGAGCTTATGGCAGGAGGTGTCAAGCCTGATATGGTCCGTCTTTCTGTCGGTATCGAGAATGTTGATGATATCATCGAGGATTTGAAACAGGCACTTGACGCTGCAGCACAAAATGAGTAAAATGCTTACGTCATAATATGCCCATTATATGGTTGGGCGTTTCTACAAGCTGCCATTAACAGCACCTTATGACTCTTATTAGTCATAAGCTTCTGTTAATGGCAGCTTTTTTTGCCGATAATTATCGGTGTATATAAATGGTCCCTTGTCTATGACATAAAGAGACCTGAAAGATATTTGAGGGGAAACAAATGAACACTAAATTCGATGTAATCATAATCGGCGCCGGACCGGGAGGAATATTTGCAGCCTATGAGCTCATGAAGCTTCAGCCTGAGCTTTCCATTGCTGTATTTGAGGCAGGCAATCCTCTGGAGAAGAGAAAATGTCCTATCGACGGCGACAAGATAAAGTCATGTATCAGCTGTCCGACCTGTTCCATCATGAGCGGTTTCGGCGGAGCGGGAGCCTTCTCGGACGGCAAGTATAACATCACCAATGCCTTCGGCGGCACACTTTACGAGCACGTAGGAAGAGATACCGCCACAGATCTCATGAAGTACGTTGATTCAATCAACATGACCCACGGAGGAGAGGGTACTAAGCTTTACTCCACTTCCGGCTCAGAGTTCAAGAAGAAATGCATCCAGAGCAAACTTACGCTTCTTGATGCCTCGGTACGTCACCTGGGAACCGACAAGAACTATATAGTTCTTGAAAACATCTACAAGGAGATGAAGGACAAGATTCAGTTCTTCTTCAAAACTCCTATAGAGAAAGTAAGGAAGCTTGATGATGGCTATGAGGTAGACTTCAAGGACGGAACAGCATCCTGTAAGTACTGTGTGATCTCGGTAGGCCGCAGCGGAAGCAAGTGGATGAAGACTGTATGTGATGACCTTCAGATCCCTACAAAGTCAAACAGAGTGGATCTGGGTGTAAGAGTAGAGCTTCCGGCTGTGGTATTTGAAGATATCACCAACGCTCTTTATGAAGGAAAGATCGTATATCAGACTCAGAAATTTGAGGATAATGTCCGTACCTTCTGCATGAACCCTCACGGAGCTGTGGTTAATGAGAACACCAACGGTATCATCACGGTTAACGGTCACAGCTACGAGGATCCTTCACTTCAGACTGAGAACACCAACTTCGCACTCCTCGTGAGCAAGCACTTTTCGGAGCCCTTTAAGGACAGCAACGGCTACGGCGAAAGCATTGCCAGACTTTCCAACATGCTCGGAGGCGGTGTCATAGTTCAGCGTTTCGGTGATCTGGAAAGAGGACGCCGCAGTACGCAGAAGCGTATCGAAGAGGGTACAGTGAGACCGACTCTCAAGGCAACTCCCGGAGATCTCAGTCTCGTACTTCCCAAGCGTATTCTTGACGGTATCATCGAGATGATCTACGCCCTTGACAAGATCGCTCCGGGAACCGCCAATGATGATACCCTTCTCTACGGTGTAGAGGTCAAGTTCTACAA
>DFGZ01000032.1 GCA_002371295.1 Oribacterium sp. UBA3737
TATGGTACAAATTCCTCTTACTCTTATAACAGTCCATCCCCTCCATATTTATCTCTAAACGGACTGCTATTTTTGCCAGTTTTATCTATTTAAGCCCCTCACAGCCCAAATAAAAATCATCCTTTTACGTAATTCGCAGCTTCCTCGCCGCAGATTCTTCCTCCGGTAAGAGCATTCATCATAGTTACACCCTCTACCAATGGATAGGAGTTGTTGTACATTTCCGCAACATCATTTCCGGCCGCATAAAGGCCCTTGATAACAGTACCATCATCCTTAATTACCTGAAGATTGGAGTTTACCAGAACTCCGCCGATTCCTCCAAGTGAAACAGGTCTTGCCTTTACGGCATAGAGAACTCCATCGCCCAGGCTCTTCATGTACTTTGAAGCCTTACCGTACACAGGATCTACACCTTTTTCGCATGAAGCATTGTAATCTGCCAATGTCTTCTCCAGGGTTTCTGCATCTACTCCCATATTTTCGGCAAGCTCTTTAACTGAATTGCCCTTAAATACTATTCCCTTCTGAACTCCGTCCTCAAGTGCTGCACGGAAGCCAGTCCATCCCTCATCAATGGAGAACATAGGAATAGTAGGCTCATAAGCTACAGGTATATCAACATCAAGTGCCTTCGCACCACCCTCTTCAAGAGCCTTTACCATATCCTCAGATATGATTGAGAAATAGTATTCTCCCTGAGTTGCTGCTGCATTTGAGCAAAGAGCCGTGTCATAGTTAAGATCCTCAGGACAGAATCTTGCCGCTCTCCTGTTCACCCAAACGCTGGTAGGCATATAGATAGCCTTTGCGATCTCATCCTTGCCCTGACCTGTCTGGATACCTGAATATGATGTAACTCCGTGATACTGCTGGATGGTCTTACCCTTTCCTGCGCCGATGGCACGGGACATGGTTGCACCGTCTCCTGTCTGTGTGCCTGTTGTAAATGTCTCAAGAGGGAATCCCACCTCTTCCTCGATCATGTCAGCATTGGCACCGAATCCGCCTGTTCCGAGAACAACAGCGTCACATGAGATCTCATAGGTTGTTCCGTCCTTTGAAACCGCAACAACACCTGTGATCTTGTCATTCTCTGCCTTAAGCTCTGTGGCCGGTGTCTCGAAGAATACCTGTCCGCCGTCTGCCTTGAACTTATCAACCAGCTTTGTGTAGTAGCCTAATTTATTTTCCTGGTCCTTATAAATATGGTAGGTCTGGAATCCGTCTGCATGGGCTGCCTGCTCGATACCCATGAATGTGAACTCCATGCCGTTATCCTCAAGCCAGTCTATGGTCTCACCGGAACGGTTTGCGATATTGTAGAAAAGCTGTCCGTCATCCATCCAGCAGTTATAGTCCTGCCAATATTTAAGTACATCAGCTGTGGTAAAGGTTCCTGCAACTCCTGCTTCCTTCTGATCCTTAGAGTCTATACCCATGGGTCCGCCTGCTATGATGGATACACCACCCGGTGTTGCCGCCTTCTCGAGAAGGATTACCTCAGCACCTGTCTGCTGTGCAGTGAGAGCTGCGGAAACACCTGCTGCACCGGCACCGACAACTACAACATCTGCCTTGAGCTCCTTAACCTCAGTCGACTTCTCCTTAATTTCTCCTGCCATATCATCAGGATTTCCGCCGGCAGCTATTACAGCCTGCTTTACGGCCTCGATGATGGCATCAGAGGTAATGGTCGCTCCTGTTACACCATCCACAACAGGTCTTCCTGCCGCAACGATATCCTTGGGAATCTGTTCAAGAGCTGCTGCCGCAACCTCAGGTGTCTCTGTGTTTTCACCGACCTTTACATCCGCAATCTTTCCGTCTTTAATCTCAGTGGTTACTGTCATCTTTCCGTTACGGCCGTCAACAGTGATATCATACTTTCCGTCAGTAAGACCCGCGCCTGACTCTGATTCGGATTCTTCCGCTTTGGATTCTTCTGTTGTTTCTTCAGTCTTTTCCGTAGCAGCTTCTGTCGCTGCTGCGGTTTCTGCTGTTGTCTCTGCCTTTGAAGCAGCTGTTGTAGCCTCAGGTGCTGCATTGGCACCGCAGCCTGTCATGACCATACCTGCGGCAAGTGCTGCTGATATAAGCTCTCTCTTCATAAATCTCCTCTCCCTCTAAAGGATATTTCAACCCATCCTTTTTCGATACTCACATATGATTACACATTATTTCCGAAATCTGTATGTCTGTTTCGGACAAACAAACATCCGAATTACAAACAATTCACACAACATAGAACCGCCAAAACTCTCAGATCTTATGTTAAGCAATTCATAAACGAACAAAAAGAGAGCAGTAACACACATATCGTGTTACTACTCCCTTTAATTCCTGACATAATATGATGATAACAGGGACAAATAGCCTGATTCCGCGGTATGCTTGCATATCAGCAAAAAAGGATATCTGACCGATTCAAAAATAAGTCAATTTATCAATTTACTTATTTTTCGTTGCACTTAAGAAGCTTCTGGTACGTTCACTCAGTGGATGCTCGAAAAGCTGTTCAGGTGTTCCCTGCTCCTCGATCCTTCCCTGATCCATGAAGACAACTCTGTCAGCAACCTCTCTCGCAAAGCCCATCTCATGGGTAACGATGATCATGGTGAGACCTTCCTCTGCAAGATCCTTCATAACGCCGAGAACCTCTCCCACCATCTCAGGATCAAGTGCCGAAGTAGGTTCATCAAAAAGCATAAGCTTCGGCTTCATGCAAAGGGCCCTCGCGATGGCTACACGCTGCTTCTGTCCTCCTGAAATTCTGTTGACATTGGCACCGGCAAACTCCTTCATACCAACTTTGTCAAGGAAATGGAGAGCTCTTTCGGCTGCCTCCTCCTTTGAAAGTTTCAGAACCTTCCTCTGGGGATATATGCAGTTCTCCAGCACATTCATATTATTGAAAAGATTAAACTGCTGGAAGCACATACCGACTTTCGCGCGATAGGCATTGATATCCTTCGTATGAAGGATGTCCTCTCCGAAAACAGTGATGACACCTCCATCCGCCTTTTCGAGGAGATTGATACAGCGGAGCAGCGTTGACTTTCCGGAACCGGAGCGGCCTACGAGGCAGACCACTTCTCCCTCATTTACGGAGAAATCCACCCCTTTGAGTACCTCAAGCCCACCGTATTTTTTTCTAATGTCTTTGATCTCTACTACAGGTGATGCCATATGCTCACTTCGCCTCCAACTTTTTCTTTGTATATCCGATGCTTATCGGGTCCGTATCGCTCATGGGAAGAGAATACCGGCTGTCCGAGTTCATTCTCTTTTCAATGTAATTCAAAATGAGACTCGCGATCGACGTGAGTATAAGGTAGATCATCGCCTCGATAAAGTAGGTCTCGGTGAAGTGGAAGGTGGATCCGGCGATGCTTTTTGCCTGGAACATCAGCTCTGTGATGGACACGATCATAAGAACAGATGAGTCCTTGATGTTTACGATGAACTCGTTTCCTATGGCAGGAAATGCATTTTTAACCGCCTGAGGAAGCACAACTCCCAGCATGGTCTGGGCATTTGACATACCGAGAGACCTTGCGGCCTCTGTCTGTCCGCTGTCCACAGCCTGTATACCCGAGCGCACGATTTCAGCCATATACGCGCCGGTGTTGATGCTTATTACGAAAATAGCCGCAACTGTCGGTGTCCAGTGAATGACATTCAGGAGGGCATAGTAAATGAACACCGCCTGGACCATCATGGGAGTTCCGCGAAAAACCGTGATGTAGGCTCCGGCAATGACATCGAAGAATTTCTTAACGAATCTTGCGGCATCACTTGCTGTGTGATCAAGTTTTACTGCCCTGAAGCCTCCGACCAGAAGGCCCAGTGCGAGGCCGAAGCAGGTTCCCGTGAGAGCCACCAGAAGTGTGGTACGGACTCCCAGCAGAAGACTTGCGTGATATTTACTTATAATTTCTATACAATCCTCAATGAACATTATCTATTAACCATTAGCCGGCTGACGCTCAACCGCTGCCTCCATAAGTGGATTTCTTTCGTCTGTGGATATCTCTGAAAGAGCCTTTTCAAGCTGCTCCTTTAACTCTGTATCATCCTTTCTGACTGCAACTGAAACCGAGGTGTCTGCTGTGAAGCCCTTGCCTTCTTCAAATCTTACGATAGCAAGACCCGAGTTTGCAGATACAACACCGTTCGCAACAGGAAGCTCTGAAACGACCGCATCAACAGCACCTGCCTGAAGGGCCTGTATGGATGCCGGGAATGTCTCTGCTGCAGGCTGGTGAACCACTCCTTCGATCTGATCGATCACCTCATCGTATACCGTGTTCATCTGCCCCTGTACTGTTGCACCCGAGAAATCCTGAATGCTTGTGGCATCCGCATACTGGCTGTCTGCCTTTACTATCATGACCTCCTCAGACACGTAATAAGGGGAAGTGAATGCCACCTCCTTTTCTCTTTCCGGAGTGTCAGTCATACCTGCGATGATGGCATCGATCTGGTTGTTCTGAAGGGAAAGAATGAGATTGTCCCAGTCAAGCTTCACGATCTGTACATCTCTGCCGATTGATCCGGCAAGCTTTGTTGCCATGACTACATCATAACCGTCCGCGTAATCAACGCCTGTGATAGGCTGGGTAAATTCATTTGATTCTGTTGTTGTCCAGTTGAAGGGAGCATAGTTACACTCCATGCCAACTCTCAGAACCTCCTTGCCTGAAGCCGCCGCATCGGTTCCCTGTGCCTGAGCCCCGGTTGCCTCCGGCGTCTTAACTGTGCTGCTGCCGCATCCTGCGAGAAGTGCTGCGCTTGCAAAAACTACTGCTGCTGAAATGATTGATCTCTTCATATTTTTTCTCCTTTGCAAATCGAGCAGGGGAGAGCCCCCTACTCATTTCCGCGTTGGCTGTCCCATGTGCATTCGTGCAAGCACGATGCCCGCGTGACAGCCGCCTTATCGCGAATAAAAAGACCGTATGTGCTATCACATACGGTCCAAATCTCCAAAAAATATGAATCAGATTCCATAAGTAATAGCGCCTCTCCGATAAACGGAGGAGTGATACAGATATTCTCTGTACCCCCACAGAACATGTTTGCGACAATGTTCCGTTCGGCGGTGATTACCTTTCCTTCACTTCTCAGCCCGCCGGCTCAGTGGAGTACTCATTTACACCGCTACCTCTATATACATAAGTCTTTTATGTTTTGCATAAATATAGTCTCACAGACATTTTATGTCAAGCAAAACAGATATTTCTTGTGGTTATATTTGCTATTCCGAAAGGATCAGGAAGCTCTTCTTTCCTTCTTCTTTCCGCTGAAAGCATTATTCTGCTTCCTGTTCTTAAATGCAGCTTCCTTTTTGTCGCGGCCCTTATGGCTTCGGCTGTCATTACTGCGACTGTCAGTTTTTATGAAGGAGCTTCTTTCCTTCTTCTTTCCTGCTGACTCATCAGCCTGCATTTTCCTGAAATCCTCTTTCAGCTTTCTGTTCTTCTTTTCACGCTTTTCAAAGCTTGCGGTTGCCTCTGCAAAAATCTCTGCGCTATTCTTATAGAACTTTTCAAAGCCGGTCTTCTTTGGCTTTTCAGCCGCAGAAGCCTTCTTGGCCTTTGCCACTGCTGCCACAGCCTCTTCAACAGAAAGACCCTCAAGACGAAGCTTTCTTCTCTCCAGTCTTTCCTTTTTCTCGGCACGTACCATGGCTATACGCGAAACCTGCTCTTCCTTACGTGCACGGATCTTGCGGCTGCGCCCATTCTCGGAACGGCTCTTTCTCTCACTATCGTCCTTTTCCTTCACAGGCTTTCCGAATCTTCTTCTCTCGCCGCGCTTTACACGCTCGATAACGATGGACTGTTCAGTCTCGATCTCCGGTATCTCCTTATCCATCATCTTCTCGATGTCATAAAGAAGTCCCATCTCCTCCTTACTGCAAAGAGTAATGGCCTCTCCGGTCTGACCTGCTCTTCCTACACGACCGATTCTGTGAATATATGACTCAGTCTCCTCAGGAAGCTCATAATTAAACACGTGGCTTATCTTTGGTATGTCAATGCCTCTGGAGGCCACATCTGTTGCCACCAGTACCTTGATGTTGCCGGAACGGAATCTCTCGAGGGCGTTCCGGCGCTGGCCCTGTGTCTTGTTTCCGTGAATAGCCATGGAAACGATTCCAAGCTTTCCGAGATCTCTTACAAGATGATCCGCTCCATGCTTTGTCCTCGTAAATACGATAGACTTCTTAACTTCTTCCTTCTTAAGGAAATCTCCGAGAACAGTCTTCTTGTCTTCCTTTTCCATGAAACAGATCTTCTGATCAACTGTCTCAGCAGGACTTGTGGTAGATGCTATCTTGATGGTCTCGGGATCCTGAAGAATGTCTCTTGCAAGAGCCTCAATCTCCTTAGGCATGGTGGCGGAAAACATTACCGTCTGTCTATCCTCCGGAACCTCACTGACAACACGTCTTATGTCATGGATGAATCCCATATCAAGCATACGGTCAGCCTCATCCAGAATGAGGACCTCTATATCCTTGAGGCTTACGATACCCTGATTCATGTAGTCGATAAGACGACCGGGTGTTGCAACAAGAATGTCACAGCCTCTCTCGTAAGCTCTCACCTGAGGTCCCTGCTTGGCTCCGCCGTAAAAACATACTGTACGGAGGCGCATATATCTGCTGTACTTCTTGAAATTCTCAAGTATCTGTATAGCAAGCTCTCTTGTGGGTGTGAGCACGATAGCACGTGGGTGGTCTCTCGACTCATCGTCAAGCATATTGAGAACAGGTAGCGCGAAAGCCGCTGTCTTTCCTGTTCCTGTCTGAGCACAGGCGATCATGTCCTTTCCTTCCATCATAAGAGGAATGGCCTGCTCCTGAATAGGTGACGGCTCCTTGTATCCTGCCTTTGTGATAGCGTCGACGATACGGTGATTCAAATTTAATTCGTTAAATGTCATTTATTTTTCCTTATTAATATGAGTATAAGTAATATCTGCTTCATGTACTGCACTTCGCATATCGAATCATTTATTGCTTATACATAAAAACTGACCGGGCACGCCCGATCAGTAAAGTGATTTGTTTTATAGATAAGACTGATGGAGTTTAACATACCTGTACTGATATTGCAAGTTGCTTTTAACTTTGTACCTTAATTGAAACGCAGCCGTGAACCGCAGATGAAAAGGGAGCTATCATGAGATAGCTCCCTCTTCATTCTGTAAGGAGATAAAAAAACAATGTATTATTGGCTTGTTATATTCATCGGCGGTAATGAACATCCTATAAGTATTTTTCTCAAAAAAATATTTTGAGAAAAATACTTATAAATATCTCTCACATTCGTTCTCATACAGAAGAATGTATATAACCACCGCCAAAAACAAATGATTACCGTTTTTTTATTTTTTTGTGACACTTTTGTGACATTGACAATGCTATCATTTAGACATACCAAAAAGGTTACTTACTATACCCACCATATAGTCAGTAGGTACAAAAGGAAAGCGGAGCCCACACCCCTTCCATCCCCACCGCTTCCTTTTTTACTCAGATAGAAAAAGCCGATATCTTGACACCTCGTCTAGTTAAGATATCGGCTCTTCTTTTTATTGATGTGAGAATCTTATTATTACGCATTAGTTTGCCGAAGAAAATTTAGAGCATGCCCGTTAATAACATCCAAAGAAGGGAGATTCAATCATGATAGAAACCTACAAATCCATTCCCAAACCGGAACCTGATGAAATAAAACAGCGTCTCGAAACCGCCCACCAGCGTCTTATGGAACAGCAGCTTCAGATGAAAGAAAACCAGCTTCCTGTGTTCATTCTTTTTGAGGGCTGGGGCGCTGCCGGAAAAGGAACCGTTCTCGGAAAAGTCATAAAGAATCTGGATCCCCGATTTTTCTCAGCCATTTCCATGCATGACCCTTCTCCCGACGAAAAGAGAAAACCCTTTCTTGCCAGATATTTTGCAGAAATACCCGAGGCAGGACAATTCAAGTTTCTGGATGCAGGATGGATGACAGAAATAACCAAAGACGTTCTGTTCGACCGCATTAACAAACAGACCTATAAAAACCGTGTGAACAGTGCCATCCGCTTTGAACGTTCTCTTACAGATAACGGATATCTGGTTCTGAAGTTCTTCTTCCATATCAGTCACAAGGAACAGTCGGAAAGAATAAAGATTCTTCTGGACAACAAAGACCGATCATGGCAGGTGGACGATTACGATATCTGGGAAAACGACCATTACGACGAGTGCTATAAGGTATTCGACAAATACATGGAGGATACCAATTCATCCACTGTTCCCTGGAATGTTATCGATGCCAAATCCAGAAAATGGGCAGAACTCCAGGTCATGGAGACCATCGTTGCCGGTATAGATGTGGCATTGAAAAACCACACACTTACTGTGCCGTTGATTCAGAATGTATTCCCTTTGAACCGCACACAGAAGCTGAAGGATATAAAACTCAACAAGACCATTTCAGACGAAGAATACAAAACCCAGCTTAAAGATCTTCAGGTCAGACTCAAAGCCCTTCATAACCAGGCATATCTTAAGGGCATCCCCATAATCGTTGCCTATGAGGGCTGGGATGCTGCCGGAAAGGGCGGAAACATTAAGAGACTGACCAGTGCTCTGGACGCAAGAGGTTACATCGTTCATCCTATAGCAAGTCCGAAGCCTTTCGAAAAGAGCCGTCATCACCTGTGGCGTTTCTGGACCAGACTTCCGAAAACAGGACATTTTGCCATCTTTGACAGAACCTGGTACGGACGTGTGATGGTAGAACGTCTTGAGGGTTTCTGCTCTGAAAACGACTGGCAGAGAGCTTACAATGAGATAAATGAGTTTGAAAAAGAGCTCAGTGACTGGGGCGCAGTTATAGTCAAGTTCTGGGTACACATCGATAAGGATACCCAGCTGGCCCGCTTCACCGACAGACAGAACACGCCCGAAAAGCAGTGGAAGATAACCGACGAGGACTGGCGAAACAGAGAAAAATGGGATCTGTACGAGCAGGCGGTGGATGAGATGATAGCAAAGACCAGTACCACCTATGCCCCCTGGCACGTCCTTGAGTCAAACGACAAAAAGTATGCCAGAGTCAAGGCACTGAAGATCATTATCGCTGCTCTTGAAAAGGCATTGAAATCCAAAAAGTAACTGGCCTCAAAAAGGAAAATTCCTGTCACAGCCTTTAATTATCTTATTAAAAACATCCTAAATAAAAATGGTGAACACCTCTTATTATGAAGTGTTCACCATTTTCTTTTTTATGATGTACATGTCTGAAGCTGATCTCTGACCATGTCACCTTACGGGGCTTCTCCTGTATACCACGCCGTAAAATCTGAAGACGAATTCGTTTCCGGTCCATGCGTGGTTACTTTACAGTCTCCCCTTCTCCATGGGACTTTAGCGGATTTGCCTTTTTTGCATGTTCCTGAAGCTCCTTCTTCTCGTTCTCGATCTCCCAGTGAATAAGGAATGTAAGTAATCCTCTAAGCAGGATGATAGCTCCAAGGATTCCGAGCTCTCTCCATTCTCTTACAACTACGGTACGAAGAACCTCACCGCCCATCTTGAACTCAAGTGCCAGTGCTATTCCCTGAGCGAGATCAAGTCGCACATGCTGATCCTTATGAATCCATCCGAAGAAACAACGGAGTGCACTCCATACAAGAACCGTAATTCCCACCATCTCAAGCATAATGGTACAGAACGTTACGACATACTCCAGCACCATCTCAAGATTTTCAATCAAAACTCCCATAAATATCCCCTTTTTGCCAATTAAATTTATGTATTAATAATTATACAATTAATGTTGTCTCTTTTCTATTAATTGAGTCAATTATCTCTGCCAATGCCTCTATCTGCTCCTTTGTGGTTGCCCATGAAGTACAGAATCTGACCACCATGTTCTCCTCATCGTATGGCTCCCAGACAGTATAAATCACTTCTTTAGCATCCAGCTCTGCAAGAGCCTTTTTTGGCATGATTATGAACTGCTGATTGGTTGGAGAGCTGATGAAAAATCTGTATCCCCGATCAGCAAAAAGCTTTTTAAGTTCTTCAGCTCTGTCGATGGCATTCTTTGCTATCTCCGTATAAAGAGCGTCAGTAAACAGTGCGTCGAACTGAACACCGTTCAAACGTCCCTTTGCTACCAATGCTCCATGCTGCTTTATCATGGTGACCATCTGTTTGGGGGCATTGCCCTTAGGATAAACCACAGCTTCACCGCAGAGTGCTCCCACTTTGGTTCCGCCAATGTAGAAGACGTCGGTAAGTTCAGCTATATCTTTGATCGTGACATCGGTAGTTTTGCTCATAAGCCCATAACCGAGTCTTGCTCCGTCAAGAAATAAGGGCAGCTTCCATTTTCTGCATATCTCCGAAATGGCAGTCAGCTCCGATTTACTGTAGAGAGTTCCGTATTCAGTCGGATGGCTTATGTAAACCATGCCGGGGAAGACCATGTGATCATGATCGGAATCTTCGTAAAAGCTCTTCACAAGATGATCCAGCTCCAAAGCGTCAATCTTGCCATCATGAGCCGGCAATGCCATGACCTTATGCCCTGTGTACTCTATGGCACCTGCCTCATGACAGTTCACATGACCGGACTGTGCAGATACCACACCCTCATACATCCGGAGAGTGGTGTCAATAACGGTCTGGTTTGTCTGAGTTCCTCCGGTCAAAAAGAATACATCGGCATCGGGACATCCGATAAAATCCCTGATTCTGTTTTTAGCGTTCTCTGTGTAGGTATCAGTTCCGTAGCCTGTCAGCTGTTCCATATTGGATTTCGTAAGAGCTTCAAGTACCCTGGGATGGCATCCCTCTGTGTAATCACTTGCAAAGTTAAGCATTTGTCACCTCGTTTAGTTTTCTGTCATGATGTTGTCATTATGTCATATTGATTCATAAACGGGCAATTAAATTTTGCCCTTGCTGAATATTGTAACTCCTGTGAGCTCTTCACTGTACTTCGAAATATAGTCTCTTACGATGAAGGAACCCATGCTGTGGCCATAAAGGAAGTATGGAAGATCTGGATATTTTCAACGATAATATCATGAAGCTTATCAAATAGGTGAATTTTAAGTAAGTAAAATCACTTCAGCTTATTCTTATTCACATCCTTTGTGATGAACACGATAACTATTCCGTCGATATCAAGCTTCAGGATTCCGTCTTTCAAAGAACATCCGTCGGTAAAATCAGATACGCCGGCCTGCATTGAGAAGTCGTCTCCGGAACCTTTCCAGTACTCTATATCTCCCTTATTATTGTCTCCCCAGTAAAGGTAGCCGCTGCCGTCATCCTTAAGGGTCACATACCACTTTAGCATATCCTTCTCATCATCTTCAGGATAATATTTTCCTCCGAAGCAGTAACCATAGAACCAGAACTTTTCTTCACCCTCTACCTCAGAATGGTCATCCTCAGACTTACTTCCCTTAGAGGTTTTAGCATCAGATTTCTCCTTCTTTCCGTTTTTTCCTTCACCGGTTTTTTCCGACTTGCTGTTATTACTGTCTTTCTTATCCTCGGATTTTGCATCACCCGAAACGGTTCCCACATCAAGATGCAGCAAATCTGTTTCAAAAACCGTCTTATACTTACTGTTGAGTCCCTTCAGGTCAAAATCCATCTTTTCGATCTTGTCTATCTTCTTTTTCTCCAGCTCCTCACCCTTTACCAGAGAAACATGATACCCGGTTTCCCCGGCATCAGCGTCGATATAGACAGCTGAGTCAACATAGATATCATTTATGTACATGGTTTTTCCTGTCACCATCAGCTTATCGTCCGTACCGTTCTTCATTTTCAGCCACAGCGCAATATTGCCCGTACCTTCTTCAACCAGAATATTGACCGCTGAAATCTCCACATCATTCTTTGAATATATGACCTGCTCCTCTATCTTGGGATCCCCAACCGAACCGGTCTCATTCATTTTACTCTTGACCCATGGATTCTTTACTCCTGCCCATGCCTCTGCTCCCATGACAACAACAAGCAGCATAGTAAGCAGCGTTCCCCATACTCTCTTTCCTGATCTTTTCATTGATATACCCTCCTTAGGCAAACAAAATATATCCCGACTTATCGATACTATATATGTATATATCGTCATTATCAGGTCCATAGATAACCCGGCTAAGGTCCTTTGTCTTTTCTCCTTTCACTGAGTTTAAATTTCCGTAGGTAAAAAAAGCCCCTTACCGAAGACACATCTGCCTTCAGCAAGAGAACTTTTATCATTGATACTATTTTACATCTTAATCGTTATGAAGAATCCGGTTATTCCATCGTGTCCAGCACGACAACATTGTCCCTGCCCTTATATCGGGCATCCAGCTTTCCGTCTGTGATCAGTATCACATCACGGAAATTGGCAAAGCGAATAGGGTATATCTTCTGGAACTTGCTTGCGTCACAGAGAACATAACAGTCTTTGGAATGCCTCATGGCCTCCTGCTTCACCAGCGCCTCGTTAAGGTCAGGTGTTGTACACCCGGCTAAGAGTTCCACTCCGTTGGTACCCATAAAGCACTTGGTGAAATTGTACTTCTGTAAGGAAACTATGGTCTCATTACCCACAAGAGCTTCCGTGGAATTTTTGAGTTCACCGCCAACCAGAATCACGCGACAGCCTCTGCGGGCCAGCATAAGAGCATGGCCGACAGCATTGGTCACATAACCCATGGCGTCCTTGGAAAGGAACGGAATCATGGCTTCAGTTGTGGTACCTGCATCGAGATATACGAAATCATCAGGACCTACCAGAGATGCCGCGTACTGTCCGACCTGATGCTTCTGCTCAACCGCGTGGCCGGACTTATCCAAAAACTCTTCTTCCTTAACATTGACATTGAAATCATTCAGGACAGCGCCGCCGAAAACCTTTGTCAGTGCTCCTTTCTGATCCAGCTCTGTCAGATCACGCCTGATGGTAGATTCGGACGCGTCAAATGCCTCCGTTAGTTCCTGTAAGGTGACGCTGCCT
>DFGZ01000232.1 GCA_002371295.1 Oribacterium sp. UBA3737
ACTCTGCCCTTCCATAGATGACCTGACAGATGTCGTACAATCTTACTATATTATGATATAAGTGTCATGGAGCACGAAAGGACGATTTATCGGCCTGAGAGTGCGGAATGTGGGAGGGCGCTGATGATCCAGTGGATCATCGCTTAGCGCCGACCGAAGTGGAACGTAGACGCGAGGGCGCATAGCGCGAAGCGGTCCGATATCGACTTTTGACACTCACAGTCCCCCTTTTCTGTCGGTTACCATTGTAAAACAGCAAATCAGTCTGCTTTTAAAAGTTGTAATAAATTATTAATTCAAAGATGATTGTTATAGTACGTAAACTAGCGTATCTTTATAATAATTAACGTAGGTATTTTGTTGGATTATATGGGGCATTGTTCATGAATCTTAAGACATTGAGGGAGTTGAAGGGAATAAGTCGTAAGGAACTGGCGGATCGCACAGGTATATCTTTCCGGTCCATTCAGGATTACGAGCAGGGACATAAGGATCTCTGTTCTGCCAAGGCGGAGACCATACTTAAGATGGCGAAAGTGCTGGACTGTACCATGGAGGATCTCATTTCAGATCGGGATTTAAGTGCCGTCAGACCCAGTGATCTGGAAAGACATGTTTCAAAAGAGGCTGAAAATCTGCATCCTGATGCTCCTGGGCATGAGACTGGAAATCTGAGTCCTGATACCCCTGTGCATGGAGCCGGAAATCTGCATCCTGATATCCTTGTGCATAAGGCTGAAGACCTGCATCCTTACACCCTTATGCATAAGGATGACAAAGTTGCTGAACTGATCTTTGATCCCACATCGGGCGCTCTGATTTCGGTCACAGAAGTCTATACGGAAACATTGCTCCCTATAGGAACAAAAGGAGGCGACGTGCTTCTTAAGGGCTGGTGGCACAGGAGGGCAGTGCCTGTCACTCAGGGCAATATCATGAAGCTTCTGGAGCTTGCGGGCTTTCTTACTCCCCAGGCATATCTTTTAAGGAATCTCGGGCTTTCTCTTAAGGATGCCTATTGGGTGAGACCATCAGGCGAGAGACAAACCTGGGCAGAGGTGAACCTTTTTACCAATGACTTTGACGATGCCATAGCTGCCGGTCTGTTCGCCGGATTGGGCGCGGATCTTGAATTCGGAGCTGCGGATCTCAGATTTCCCAGTGCGTCAACCGGAGGAAATGTTCCCAAGGCATGGATATGCGTTGAAGGAAGACGTTATCTTGTTAAGGGGGTTGAAAAGGGCAACACCCAGCAGGCCTTTAATGAAGCGGTGGGTGCCTACATTCACAGAAGACAGGGCAAATTTGAGTTTGTTGATTACCAGTTCTATAACATTGATTACGGCCATGGGAGACAGCTTGGTGTGAGTGCGGAAGCCTTTACCGGTGAGGATCTGGAGTTCATTTCGGCAGAGGAACTCATAAGGGCGAATAAGTTATCGAAGAGAGGCGCCACTGATTTCAACCTTTTTGTTGATGCCTGCGAAGCCGGAGGTCTCGACAGAAGCGAGGTTCAGGCGTTCCTGGATTATCAGATCCTTTCTGATTTCGTTATAACCAATACAGACAGAAACTACGGAAACTTCGGTGTACTGAGAGATGCGAATACACTTGAATTCGTGAAGCCGGCTCCGATTTTTGACTCCGGAAATTCCATGTTCTATGACCTCAATATGAGCCACGGAACTCTGGAGCTTAACAATATTCCTGTTGACAGCTTTGCCGAAAATGAGGTCGGTCTCATCAAGCTGGTGAAGGATCCGTCTATTCTGGATCTGGACAAGCTCCTTACAAATGATGAGCTGAGCCAGGTGCTGGCGAGCTCTGACCGAACTCCGGAGGAGATAAGGATACTTGTAAAGATATACGAGCGTAAAAAGGATATGCTTTTCAAGCTGCGCCGGGGAGAAGTTAACTGGATGAAGGGAGTCTGACATAGGGGCCGGGATTCTTTGATGAAGAGCTCTTTATCAGGCTGATTTCGTGAGAGTTGTCTAAGTGGATAAGGATTACTTGACGTGTGTCTCGGGCCTTCGATATGGAAAACCCGAAAATGCCGGTCTGATATTTCAAAATAATCATTCCTGACTTGCAATAATGTTCTATTGTAGTAAAATCAAACGGAAAAACCATGAAATATCATGAGCAGCACTTGTGCTGCTCATCATTTTATTTTTGAACAGGAGCATATATGAAAGAGACTCTACTAGCTGTTTTCGGCGGAAGATCAACAGAGCATGAGGTTTCATGCAAGTCGGTGGTAAACATTGTTAAGAATATAGATAAAGATAAGTATGATGTCCTCCTTGTGGGAATCACAAAAGAGGGAGAGTGGCTTCTGGCAGAGAGCCTCGAGGATGTCATCAGCGGTAAGTGGTATGATTCGAAGATAAAGGCCTGCCTCCTTCCGGATGCCAAGCTTAAGGCACTTATGATAACCGGTGCCGAGGGCGATATTTCCTTCCGTAAGGTTGACGTCATATTCCCGGCTCTTCACGGAAAGAACGGTGAGGATGGAACCATTCAGGGTCTTTTCGAGATGGCTCAGATTCCTTACGTCGGCTGCGGCGTTCTGGCCAGTGCGGTCTCCATGGATAAGCTTTATACAAAGATCATCTGTGACGGACCTCTTTCGGCCATTGGTGTCCGTCAGGCAAAGTACGTCTCTGTCGTAGGGAAGGGGATAAAGGATATGGATTCCTGCGTTCGCCGCGTGGAAGAGGCATTTTCCTATCCTGTATTTATAAAGCCATCCAATGCAGGCTCAAGCTGCGGTGTCACCAAGGCTCATGATCGTGAAGAGCTTATCGAGGGACTTAAGAAGGCCTATGAAGTTGATTATAAGATCCTCATCGAGGAGACCATTATCGGCAGAGAGGTTGAGTGTGCGGTGTTCAGGGACTGTGATGGTGAGATCAAAGCGAGCGGTATCGGTGAAATCAAGGCAGCTGCGGATTTTTACGATTATGACGCGAAGTACAACAATCCTCAGTCTGAAACTGATACGGATCCTGACATCAAAGAAGAGGATGCTGAACTCATCCGTAAGGCTGCAAAGACTGTATTTTCGGCAGTGGACGGCTTCTCTCTTGCGAGAATCGATTTCTTCCTTACAGAGGAGGGTCCTGTATTTAATGAATTGAATACGCTTCCGGGTTTTACAGCCATTTCCATGTATCCTATGCTCTGGGAGGTCAAGGGCGTGGACAAGAAAAAGCTAGTTCAAAGCCTTATCGATACAGCCTATACCCGTCCCACCACATTGGCTTCGGTATGATGAATAGTAATGCCTGAACGTAAGGCCGCAGTTTTGCCTGGAACTCAATGGCGCAAAGCGAGACCATGAAGCTTATAAACCCTCAGCATCTGTGGCGGATTTGTCCGGAATGCGGGAACGCAGAGGGCAGAGCGGGACTGATGCCTCTTTTGAAATTTATGTCAAGAGTATGAGTTGTTGAAATTTGCTGCCGGTATAGCGGCGGCGGAACGGAAATATATGAAAGTCAGAATAGAAATGAATACCCGCCAGACCATCGATGGATATACGGACAGCTTTGACGTTGTTTCCGAGGGCATCTTAAGGGACGCCGGTGACGGAACTCATGTCCTTACCTATTTTCAGGACGGGGTCCACAACGAGATGAGAGTGGATATTTCCGGAAAAGAGATCGTGGTGGTGCGGAACTGGAAGCAGGAAAATGCGTTCCGGTATAAAGAAAAGTCTCATCATGTGATGAACTATGAAACTCCCATGGGCTATATGGAACTTGAATTTCACACCAAATATGTGGAGATAGACAGGATTCACGCGGATTCTGTCATGAATATCGTTCTTATTTATGATGTTACCCAGTATGGCAATCCGCCGTATGAAAATGAGATAAGGATAAGGCTGACGAAAATATGATATCAGTGTCATAAGTCTTCCTCCACTTG
>DFGZ01000148.1 GCA_002371295.1 Oribacterium sp. UBA3737
AATTACTTATACGTGTTATCAAGGTAAACGTCAAATCGTGCGCCTAGACTCCAACTAGTTTTTTTGAGAGACTTGAAAAAACTATTAGTTAATTCAAGTTTCTAGGGAGGACTCTAATGGACCAGATCACGCATGAAGTAAGGAGTAAGCATTGGGGAGAAATTATCGCACAGTGCCAGGCAAAACCTGAAGGTGTTTCTACAAAGCAATGGCTGAAAGAGAATGATATAAAGGAGAAAGCATATTACTACTGGCTTAGAAAGTTTCGTAAACAGGCATACGAAATGATTCAAACAGATCAACCGGATAATAATTCTCCGGTTAATGGCGTTTCCTTTTTTGAAATGCCTGCTGTTATACAGACGGCTGATGCAAAAAAAGATAGCACGGTACCTGATGCGGTCATTGATATCAATGATGTCAGGGTGGAGCTTTTTAATTCGGCTTCAGAGTCTTTGATCAGAAACATCCTGGCAGGTGCGCGCCATGCTTGAGGATTATTTTCAAATCAAAAAATGTGTTCTTTGCTGTGGTGTCGTCGATTTAAGAAAAGGGATTGACGGTCTTGCACAGATAGTAGGTGACCACTATAAACTAAACCCTTTTGAGCGTGGCACTCTGTTCGTATTTTGCGGCAGACGCACAGATCGCGTTAAAGCTCTTCTGTGGATGGGTAACGGTTTTATTCTGATGTATCATCGCTATGAATCGGGGCATCTGGACTGGCCAAGGACTCCGTCGGAAGCTGCTGAAATAGACGAGGAGCAATTCAGGGATCTTGTCATAAAAGGACTTAATCCTCTTTCACCGAAGATAAAGGATGTTTTTCCTTCAAAAGTATATTAGACATTGTACAAAACAGAGAAATTTCCGAGGTACTCAGAGCACTGCATAGGTCTTGTGAATGCACGGTTTTATACGGTTTCTGAGCAACTTATCTTAAGTCTTACCTGAACAGATGGAACAGCTCAAAACTTTTTGAAGTGCATATTTGAGGCTGTCACAGATGATGCTGATGCGCCATATCCATGGGCATTATGACGGATGAGTCAGCCTGCCGGATTCGTAATCTACCGCAGTTTACTGTATAATAAGTACAGTATATTTTGGGGGAAACAGATGAACGGTAAGCATACTTTTGAAGAATTAAATAGCTACAGCAAAGAGCAGCTTATAAGCATCATCATGGGTATGCAGGGACAGCTTGAAGCTATGGACGAGAAGCTTGAACTACTTCTCGAACAGATCCGTATCGCTAATTCTTACCGTTTTGGACGTAAGACAGAAAAGCTCGATCAGATAGATGGGCAGATGTCTCTTTTTGATGAGATTGATGCAACAGCTGATGAAGCCGTTGAAGAGCCGGAATTCGAAGAGGTTGTTGTAAAGAGGAAAAAGAAAAAAGGTCAGCGAGAAGAAGATCTTAAAGATCTTCCACATGAAAGTATCTTACATGAGATTTCAGATGATAAACTGAATGAGCTCTATGGCGAAGGATGTTGGAAAAGAATCGAATCTGATAAGTATCAGCGTGTGAAGTTCCAACCTGCGAGCTGGCTTGTTGAGGATCATGAGGTTCAGAGAGCCGTTGGAACAAAGGGAAAACATCAGGATGAATTCATCAGTGCGGATCATCCCAAAAGTCTTTTTAGGAACAGCATTGCTACAGAATCTCTGGTTGCCGCAATTGATAACGCAAAGTATGTAAATGCTCTTCCTTTAAACAGGATAAGCCAGGAATTCGAACGCAACGGAGTCTTCATCTCTAAACAGACCATGGCCAACTGGTCCATAGCAGCTGCTGAAAGATTTCTGTTACCGATCTGGTATCGTTTAAAGGATATACAGCTCACTCTTCCGGTGAACCAGTGTGATGAGACTCCCTGTCAGGTCATCTATGACAATGATCCTGATGACCCGAACGATACCAAGGGAGCGGCGGGCCACAAGAATTACATGTGGGTTCATCTCTGTGGAGAATTCTATAAGGACAGACCTATAATCCTTTACGAATACCAGAGAGGACGCGCACATGAGGCACCTTTGGAGTATTACAAGGACTACAAAGGAATCCTTGAAACGGACGGGCTTTCGCAGTATCACCTGATAGCAAAGAAACTGCCAAATCTCACATCGGCTAATTGTTGGGCACATGCTCGCAGGGATTACTCAGATGCGATAAAGGCAATAGGTAAAAAGAATACCGCTGCCATCAAAACTTCGGTAGCTTATCAGGCGCTGAAGAGAATAGGAACCATCTATAAACTGGAGGAAGGTCTGAAAGATCTTTCTGCAGAGGATAGGCTCAAAGAACGGCGATCATCAATTAAGCCGTTGGTTGAGGAGTATTTTGCGTGGGTGAAATCCATTATCAATGATGGTACAACACTTTCGAAAGGAAAAACTGCAGAAGGACTTAACTATAGCATCAACCAAGAGGAGTATCTAAAGGTGTTTCTGACGGACGGAAATGTACCAATCGATAATTCGGCTTCGGAAAGAGCAATCAAACCGTTCTGTCTTGGAAAAAAGAACTGGATGTTTATCAATACCGTAAAAGGAGCTCATGCAAGTGCAGTAACTTACAGCATTACAGAAACCGCAAAGGCAAACGGACTGAATCCGTATTTTTATCTCGAACACATCTTTAGTGTGATGAAAGATTACGTATCATTGGATGATAAGGGAAAACCAGACTACAGCATGCTTCCGGAATCTGTGATAGATGATTTGCTTCCATGGTCGCCAAATATACCGGAAAAGTGCCACAAAAAACGCCGCTAAAAAAGCGGCGTTGATTTAACGGTTAGCGTATGATTTGACGTTTACTTATCAAGTAACAGACTGACAAAGACAATGACG
>DFGZ01000329.1 GCA_002371295.1 Oribacterium sp. UBA3737
GAAGTGAGACCTCACAGGGAGATGCATCCTGAATTTGGGGAGGCCATAGATGATGCCATAAATGCCGGAGTGGAGATATTGTTTCTGAGATGTAAGGTTGAGCCGGATAAGCTGTGGATCGAGCCGGACTCTTATTTTCCTGTATTGACTTGATCCGTGATAATACCTGCAGCATTAAAAAAATAAGTATGAATATAGAAAGATGTCTGTTGTCAGACATTGGAGTAATTTTTTAAAACAAGAACCCTTGTCCCGGAAATGGGACAGGGGTTCTTACTTTTTTTATCGCAGAGCCGGCGAAAGGAAGATGTCAGAAGACCTGACCTCCGAAGCGCGGGCGAGTAGGGTGCGATCACATCTTCTCTACTCGTTTCTTGATGGTGTGATCATTTCTGTTTCCAGTTTCAGTATATTCCTGGCACCGTTGATAAAAACTTTTCCGGCATTGGTCGGGAGCAGCCGGTTGTGTTCACGTGTAAAAAGCGGAATTCCCAGCATATCCTCAAGGTTTCTGACATGTCTTGAAAGAGCGGGCTGTGCCAATAAAAAGCGTTCTGCAGCCTGAGTAAGCCCTTTTTCATCTGCTATGGCAACGATATATTCAAGGATACGGGTATCCAGATGGATATCTTCGGATCTTTTTCTCTTACGGCCTTTTTCGTCCTTGGCTGTATTTTTTTTATTGTTTAAGATGGTGCGTTTTCCATCATCGGGAATTGCTTCTTCAGCGTTATCATAGTTCCCTAACCTGCTTGGACCAACAGGTGCTGACTTTTCGATTTCTTCAACTGTCTCAAGAAAACCCTTAAGCTCAAGAGATGAGATCGGTTCATTACCGGGATCTGAAAGCCTGTGCTGTATGAGAAGACCTGCAAGATAACGTTCAGGTTCTGTAAGGACATGACCCTTCGGGTAGCGTAGATGAGTGAGCTGATACTCAGGAGGATCAAGCGAGATATATCGAACCTCTTCGCAGGACTTAACATGAATTTTCGATACGAGCCCGGCACCCATTGACTGTCTGATAAGTGCGTCAATCAGTATAACGTCATCAGATTCAAATACTACAAGAGGATCAAATCCGGCTTTTCGAAAAAGTTTATCTGCGATCCCCCGGACGCTGTGTCTTTCTCCCTGGAGAACGAATGGCGTGTCTCTGAGTTCTGAAAGTTTTACTTCTTTTCGTGAAGAAAGAGGATGTGATGAAGGAAGTGCGATCAACAGTTCCTGTTTTGCAAAAGGGATGTCCTCCACCAGATCAGAGATAGAACCTGCTCCTAAAGCAATATCCGCAACTCCGCGTTTTATAAGTTCCGGCTGTTCACTTGCAAAACGCTCAATAAGCTCTAAGGCAATATCCGGGTATCTTCGGGAAAAACGCTGATATACCTCACTGTAAATGATGGCCCCTCTGTTGGGTGCTGTACAGAGACGTATCCTCTGACGGGCAGCTCCTGCAACGGTTTTCATGGAGAGGATCGTGCGGTTCTGTTCATCAAGGATCCGTTGCGCCTTCTCAAAAAATACAGAACCCTGTTCAGTAGGAAGGAGCTGTCTTTTCTCTTTTCTGAACAGACAGATACCATAGATCCTTTCCCATTCGGATAGCTGTTTTGAGAGTGCAGGTTGTGAGATGCCGAGAATCTTTGCGGCCGTTGAAAGATTCCCGCATTGTTTTATCGTGATGAGATAACGCAGCTGTTTGGTATTCACTTATCATTTCCTCCTGATCCATCTGAACACTAAACATTAGAATACTATAACTAAAGTGTTATGAAAAGAATAAATTATTCATAATGGTGATTCACTGAACGATGCGTTAAAATCAACCCATACAATTAAATATCGCGGAAAACCTTAGAGGTTTTCACTAAAATAACTGTAGGAGGTCAAGATCCTCCACAGAAAAACAGGAGGAATACGATATGAAAAAAGGATGGATTTCATTGGTGATGGCTTCGTCTATGATGCTTGCACTTACAGCATGCAGCGGTGCAGCTTCCACACCTACTGCCGCAGCGACAGAAGCAAAAACAGAAGAAAAGAAGGAAGAATCAAAGGCTGAAGCAACTGATGCCACAGCTGAACAGACAGAGAACAGTGATGACATAGGCTTCTTAAAGGATGAAACACTTACTCTTGTTGTACCCGGAAAAGCAGGCGGCGGATCAGATCTTGCGATCCGTTACTATGCACAGGCACTTACAGATGTATATGGACTGAAGACAACAGTCACAAACTACGATTCCAATACTATCGGTCACCAGATGGTGAAGGACGCGAAGCCGGACGGAACAACATTGACACTGGCAACGGGAGCCCTGAATATCCAGTACATCACAGGAAACAGTGATATAGATCCTATGAATGATTTCACACTGATAGCCACAATGCAGGACAACGGCTTCAGTGCCCTGGGTGTTCCGGCCGATGCCCCTTATGATGACTTTGCAGGCTTTGTTGAGTATGCAAAAGCACATCCGGGTGAGATCAATGTAGGCATGCCGGCAGCAGGTGCAAATACATTCCTTTTCGGAAAGATCACCAGTGCTTTAGGTATCGAGCTTAATCCGGTAGAAATGGCATCTGAGTCAGACAGACTGACAAATCTTGCAGGTGGTTTCATAGATATCGGAGTAGTTGGTGTCGGTCATGGCATAGAGTATGAGCAGGCAGGAAAGCTCAAGATCATCGGAACTATGGCTTCGGACGGAACAACAATCGCAAGCTATCCTGAGGCTCTTCCTGATAACTATAAGACACTTCAGGAACAGGGATTCGAAGACTGCTATTTCAATGTTTACCACTATCTTCTCGGACCTGCAGGTATGGATGAGACTATGGTAAAAAACATGAATGCTTCCATGCAGAAAATCTACGAGACAACAAAGGATGATATATCAAAAATAGGAAACATCCCCGGATGGCATGATCTTGAAGAATCCAAAAAGATAAGACAGGCAGAATATGACAATCTGGTTGAGGTTGGTAAAGCTATCGGTCTTTATGTACAAGGCTAAATGCTAATACTTTCGGTAGTAGGTCCCTCCGAAGAAAAACTTCGGAGGGAATTTTATGCCAGAGACACACTATAACTCGTGGTTTTAGTTAAGCCTCTGTGAATCTCAGGAATAGGAGACATTGTAATGAAAATGAAACGTGACTCTGTCACAGGGATCGTGGGACTCATATGGTCACTCATATGGCTCCTGCTGATACAGATACAGACAAAACAACCTAAAAATCTACTGGAACCCGGGCCCAGGCTTCTGCCGTACGTTGCCTTTACAGTGGTATTTATCAGTTCATTAATGCTTTTTCTGAAGGGAGTAAGTGACTGGAAAAAGGATCCGACATTGGATAAACCATATTTTCCTGAAGGCGGAAAGCTAAAAGTTACAAAAAGCTACCTGATGCTGGTTTTAACCGGGATCCTGATGGCAGTTTTCGGATTTGTACCGGTAGCTCCTTTTGCGATTTTTGCATTTATCCATGACCTTAAAGGCAGCAGCTCCGTGAAACCGCTCCATGCTGCATTAATATCCGTTATCGTAACCATCGGGCTTTATGCCATGTTCGTGATCGGCTTCCAGGTAAAGCTCCCGACGGGCATCCTGTTTAAATAAAAGGAGGAAATCTATCATGGCATTGTATCTTTCACAGCTGATGATATGTCTTAGGCCTATCAATCTCCTGCTTATATTTGGAATGGTGTGCCTCGGTATCGTGTTTGGCGCTATACCCGGTCTTTCCGCAACACTTGGTATAGCACTGCTTCTGCCGGTGACATTCGGACTGTCAACTGAAACATCATTTATCCTATTGCTTGCTATCTGGATCGGCGGTGTATCCGGTTCATTTATCTCTGCGGTTCTGATCGGCATACCCGGGTCTTCTTCATCCATAGCTACTTGTTTTGACGGATATCCCATGACACTTAAAGGGGAATCCCATAAAGCTCTGGCAGTAGGTATCACAGCTTCATTTCTGGGAACATTCTTTTCAGTGATACTTGCAACGATCCTGTCCCCCATCATCGCAGATTTTGCCCTGACTTTGGGCCCATGGGAATATTTTTCTCTTTGTTTCTGTGCCATCACTTTGGTAGCATCACTTTCAAAAGGAAACATCTGGAAAGGTCTGATGGCTGCCGGACTTGGCCTCATGCTTGGATGTATCGGTATGGATCCTATAAACGGTACACAGCGATTTACTTTTGGCAACACCAATCTTTCAGCCGGTATTTCCACTGTGGCACAGATGCTGGGAATGTTTGCAATGTGTCAGATCATCAGGGATTCGGCACGTGGTGAAGCCAAAATGCCTGATGCGGAAACAAGCAGGAAAAAAGGATTTGGAATAACCATTAAAGATTATTTCGAAAACCTGAGAACCTGTATCTTCTCATTTTTAGTTGGGCTTTGGATCGGTTTCCTCCCGGGAATGGGTTCGGGAATCTCAAACATGGTTGCCTATGGTTACGCAAAAAGCACAAACAAATCAAAAATCCCATTTGGTGAAGGAAATCCTTCCGGTATCTGGGCATCAGAGACGGCTAACAATGCTTCCCTCGGCGGTGCACTGATCCCGATGATGGCCCTTGGAATTCCGGGCGATGGCATTACAGCGATGCTGATTTCGGCACTGACTATACATGGTCTTCAGGCGGGGCCTCTTTTTATGACCAGTCAGCCGGATCTGGCAATGCTTATCTTTGCATGTGTTCTGGTCTCAGCTATAGTGACATTTATTGTGCAGATCATTACCAAAAACTGGTTTGCATATATTCTCAGGATTCCATACCATTTCCTTTATTCCGTGATCCTGATCATTGCCTATATAGGTGGTTACGGTATATCAAACACGATGTTTAACATCTACGTGATGCTGGCACTTTGCCTTCTGTCTCTGTTCATGTCAATCGGAGGACTTCCTACTAGCCCGCTTGTTTTGGCTTTCATTCTGTCATCAAAGCTTGAGGGATACTTCCGCAGGGCTATAAGTATGGATAAGGGCAGTTATGAAAAGTTCTTTACACGTCCGCTGTCACTTATACTTCTCATCCTTGCTGTATTCTGCGTGATCTGGCCCTACCTTTCCGATTACCTTAAGAAGCGCCGTGCTGTCAAAGGATGATAAGTTATCAATTATTAAAATAAACAGGCATATGTTTGTCTGAGAGGAGATCAAAAATGAATCAATTTGATTTTGAAGACGAGATCCGTTTTACTAAGGCGGTTTTTTATAACTTCCGTCCCATTCCATTGCCGAAGCCCTTCAGAGACGCTACCGGTGGTATGGGAACCAATATTCCGGAACAAGGTTATATGGAACTTTATGATGACACCGGTGCATGCGCTCACTATACAGTTTCCAGGTCCTTTGTTCAGACCATACTTCCGCGTATACTGAACGGAGAAAAGAAAAGCTACAATGCATGGAGACATGAACAGTACTGGAAGATCAGAAATGCCGGTTTTCAGAGTGGAGATGCAGTCAATGTAGGCACACTGGATCTTATGATGCTGGATATTCTGGCACAGCGTGCAGGAAAGACCATACATCGTTTTCTCGGTGCGGAAAAAGACTGGTGCGCAGCTTACAAAGGCGGCGGCGGAATCATTCGCGATGATGAAGAACTTGTGGAAGAGATGTGTCGTTATGCGGAAGAAGGTACAGATACCGTAAAGTTCAAAGTAGGATCTTCTCATGGAGAACTTGGTGAGATCATTGACATGGATCGTGATCTCAGAAGAATTGAAAAAGTACAGAAAGCCCTGGGAGGAAGAGCGCGGATCGCTGTTGACTGCAATCAAAAGTTTACTGTAGAACAGGCGGCCCGGTTCTGTCATCTTGCGGAACCTTTTGATCTTGAGTGGATCGAGGAACCCATCCACAGCGCAGATTACAACGGGATAAAGAAGCTGAAAGAAATGGGTGTAAAGCAGCGTCTTTCTGCCGGAGAGTCCATGAGAGTGTACTATGCTTATGAGACATATGTGGAAAAAGGAATCGATATACTGCAGCCATCTTTAGGCCGCATGAGTCATATCGATGATCTTCTCAAGATCCGTGATCTTTGCCGGGAACATGGACTTGAATTTCAGTCCGGAGGCCGTGGTGCATACAATGCATATTTCGGTGCTTTATATGGTGACAATGAAAGGATCGAATTCCACGCGCCTATATCAGAGCCGGTACATGAGCTGATGTTAAATGTACCGGAGTTTAAGAACAGCAGATTTACTCTTCGTTCAGATATTCCGGGTATTCCGGTTCGCATGAACATCGAGAAGATCGAAAAGCTCGGATATCTTGAGTCGGTGTCATATCATACACCGCCTCGCGCATGAGATGATTAAATCCGCCGGTGGCTTAAATCAACTTAAGCCACCGGCGGATTTACTATTTTGGAGTTTAAATCATCTGAGACTGTAATATGTAAATGTTGCTCCTGCAGGTATGCCATGGGCACGAAGACCATCTTCGACGCCGGAACGCGCATCACCCGGAATAGATTCAGGCAGATGAACAGTTACATCATCAGGGATACCTTCAAAGCTTCCTTCAAGTTCCTCATGATCTGAGAATACATGCTTATAGGCATCTCATTGCCCTGGATCTCGGCAGATTTGCCACCATGGAATTCTCACCTGTTAATATAAAAAAACTTCATGTGTCCTGCATTATTATCATGTATAATAAAGAAATAGCAGTATCGGGATAATATCAAAGGGCTGATAGCCGGAATGCATGTTGAACGGCGTGACATATGCTATGACTGACTGAGAATGACTTAAATAAGGTTTCACGATTCAGGCTCATTGCCGTGATTATCAGCTGAGAAGAAGATCACAGAAGATAAGGAGGATATTTTATCAGTGAAAGCACAAACGATTATTTTAGGAAATGTTATTACAATGGATGAATTCAAGCCTTATGCTGAGGCGATAGCGGTGAGTGATGAAAAAATCATTTACGTTGGCAGTAAAGATGCTGCGATGAAGCTGAAGGATGATAAAACCGAGGTTTTGGATTACGGAACGAATTCTGTTTATCCCGGCTTTTTGGAGGCACATTGCCACCCCGGTTTTGCCGGAAATATGATGTTTGGAAGGGCAAAGCTTTCAGAAGGTAAAACTCCCGAGGATTATCTGAAAATTCTAAAAGAATATGTTGACAACAACCGGGATAAAAAGAATTATGTCGGATCGGGTTGGTCGGATGATCTGTTATATGATCTTAATGCAAAGCAACTGGATGAGATCTGTCCGGATAAGCCTATGATCAATCAAAGCAGCAGCGGACACATGATGTGGGTCAACACCAAGGCCATGGAGGCCTTTGACATCAATGAAGATGCAGTGAAACAGTGGGGAACAGAATGTATCCATGTTGATGAGAATGGCAAGCCGAATGGTGTGCTCGCCGAAAAGCCGGCCATTGATCTGGTAAAGAGGGTTCAGCCGGATCTTGCGCAGGCCAAAAGTGAACTGCTTGGATTCCAGCAATATGCGTTTTCAAACGGCTATACAGGTGTATATGACGCCGGATACCAGCTTCTGACCAGTCACGATCCGCGTGCCTACAGGGAGCTTGACGATGAGGGTAAGCTGAAGCTGTATTCATATTGCGGCAGTTTCGTTAATGACAATACCGATACCCCTGAAGAGGAAATGGACAGAATTGCGGAGGAGGCAAAGGAATATAACGGCAAGCACGTGAAGGTGATCGGCGCCAAGGTCTTTGCCGATGGAGTCGTGGAGGGACACACCGCATGGATGCTGGATGATTATGTGGACAAGCCCGGGTACAAAGGCGTAAGAAGGTTTGATGATCACGAAAAGATGGTAAGGCTCGTCAAAGCGGCGGCCGCCCACAATATGAACGTTCACATTCACTCGATCGGTGACGGAGCCACAAAGGCATGGATCGACGCAATCGCGGAGGCTCAGAGCGAGACAGGGAATTTCGATATGAGAAATGCGCTGGCGCATTTACAGGAAGTCACTCCGGAGGATGTTAAGAGAATGGGCGAATATAATGTTATGGCCGTATGCGGCATTATGTGGGCAATCAAGCATCCTGCCGGCTTTGCACAGGAGGTTGCTTATGTAGGCGAGGAGAAGTCCTATAATGCCTACCCGGTCAAATCCATCATGGATGCAGG
>DFGZ01000330.1 GCA_002371295.1 Oribacterium sp. UBA3737
GAATTCTATGGATTCTCAGACAGGATCCATAAGATAAGTATAGGCTTCAGACTGTCAGAGAAGTACTGGGGCAGAGGCATCGGTACCAGAACAGTTAAAGCGATGGTGGACTATCTACAGTCTCAGACAAATATCGAGATAATCCAGGCAAGCACCCTTCCGGAAAACCATAGATCAGCCCGTGTTCTGGAAAAGCTCGGCTTTACTCTGGTGGTTAAAAATTCCGACGAAGACTGGGGCTTCGGTGATCTCACTCCGACAGACAAATGGATTCTGTAACCGGATAGTGTTCGTGCATTTTCTGCTAATTCACCCGGGTTTAAGTGTTATTAAAAGCCGGCGACACGTAAAGGAGCTTAAATATTTCTACCAAAAATATATAATAAGGCTCATCCATGTTGGTGGATGAGCCTCTAGTTTTTTGATGCCGTGAGCATTTCCTCTTCAAGTTTCAATATATTTCTAGCGCCGTTAATAAAAACCTTTCCGGCATTGGTTGGGAACAACCGGTTGTGTTCACGTGTAAAGAGCGGAATCCCCAGCATATTCTCAACATTTCTAACATGTCTTGAGAGAGCAGGCTGAGCAAGTAAAAAGCGTTCTGCAGCCTGAGTAAGTCCTTTTTCATCTGCTATGGCAACGATATATTCAAGGATACGGGTATCCAGATGGATATCCTCGGATCTTTTTTTCTTTCGGGATTTTTCGTCCTTATTAATGTTTATTTGTGCGTTTATGAAGGTGCGATTCCTGTCAGCTTGAGATGATCCTTCAATGATTTCATCCTTATCCAACCGGCTTGGCCCCACAGGTGCAGACTTTTCAATCTCTTCAACCGTCTTAAGAAACCCCTTAAGTTCAAGAGAATCAATGGGCTCATTTCCCGGATCTGAGAGCCGGTGCTGTATGAGTAGACCGGCAAGATAACGCTCTGACTCCGTAAGAATGTGCCCTTGGGGGTAGCGGAGATGAGTAAGCTGGTACACCGGAGGATCAAGGGAAATATAACGAACTTCTTCACATGGTTTAACATGAATTCGCGATACAAGTCCGGCTCCCATCGACTGTCTGATAAGTGCGTCTATAAGAATAACGTCATCTGATTCGAAAACTACAAGTGGATCAAATCCGGCTTTTTGAAACAGCTTGTCGGCAATTCCCCGGACACTATGTCTTTCACCCTGAAGCACGAAAGGGGTATCTCTGAGTTCTGAAAGTGTAACTTCTTTTCTGGTAGAAAGAGGATGAGACGATGGAAGTGCGATCAGCAGTTCCTGTTTCGCAAAAGGAATGTCTTCCACAGAACTTGAGATATTACCTGCGCCTAAAGCAATATCCGCAATCCCGCGTTTAATAACTTCCGGTTGTTCGCTGGCAAAGCGCTCTATCAGTTCCAAAGAAATGTCAGGATATCTTCTTGAAAAACGTTGGTAAACCTCACTGTAAATAATGGCACCCCTGTTAGGTGCTGTGCAGAGACGTATCCTTTGACGGGCTGCTCCTGCAACAGTTTTCATGGAAAGTATTGTGCGGTTCTGTTCATCCAGGATTCGCTGTGCCTTTTCTAAAAAAACAGAACCTTGTTCAGTAGGAAGGAGCCGCCTGTTCTCCTTTTTGAACAGACATATACCATAAATCCTTTCCCATTCGGAAAGCTGTTTTGAAAGTGCCGGTTGTGAAATGCCAAGACTCCTTGCCGCCGTTGAAAGATTTCCACATTGGTTTATTGTGATCAGATAACGTAGTTGTTTGGTATTCAAATGTCATTCCCTCCCGATTCATCTGAACACTAGAATACTATAACTAAAGTGTTATGAAAAGAATAAATTATTCATAATGGTGATATATACTACAGTACGTTAGAATCAACACATACAATTAAATTTCACAGGAAAACTTAAAAGTTTTCACTAAAACGGCTGTAGGAGGTCATAATCCTCCGCAGAAATAGTAGGAGGAATATGATATGAAAAAAGGATGGATTTCCCTGGTGATGGCTTCATCTATGATGCTTGCACTTACAGCATGTGGCAGTACAAGTACAACACCTGCCACCACTGCGGCAGCAACAGAAGCAAAAGCAGAAACAGAGGCAAAGAAGGAAGAATCAAAGGCTGAATCAACTGATGCCGCAGCTGAACAGGCAGCGGATAGTGATGATATAGGTTTCTTAAAGGACGAAACGCTTACTCTTGTAGTACCCGGAAAAGCAGGAGGAGGCTCCGATCTTGCAATCCGATATTATGCACAGGCACTTACAGATGTATATGGTCTTAAGACTACAGTTACAAATTACGATTCAAATACTATCGGTCATCAGATGGTAAAGGATGCTAAACCTGATGGAACAACATTGACTCTGGCAACCGGTGCGTTGAACATTCAATATATTACAGGAAACAGTGACATTGATCCTATTAATGATTTTACGCTTATCGCAGCAATGCAGGATAACGGCTTCAGTACTCTCGCTGTTCCGGTTGATGCACCGTATGACGATTTTGCCGGATTTGTTGAGTATGCGAAAGCACATCCCGGTGAGATTAATGTCGGCATGCCGGCTGCAGGTGCCAATACTTTCCTTTTCGGAAAAATCACAAGTGCTTTAGGGCTGGAACTTAACCCTGTGGAAATGGCATCCGAGTCCGACAGACTTACAAATCTTGCAGGTGGATTCATAGATATCGGAGTCGTAGGTGTTGGTCATGGTGTTGAATATGAGGAGGCAGGAAAACTCAAGGTTATCGGAACTGTAGCTTCTGATGGCACAACCATTGCAAGCTATCCTGAGGTACTTCCTGATAATTATAAGACTCTCCAGGAGCAGGGTTTTGAAGATTGCTACTTCAATGTTTATCACTATCTTCTCGGACCGGCCGGAATGGATGAGACAATGGTTAAAAATATGAACGCCGCAATGCAAAAGATTTATGAGACAACAAAGGATGACATCTCAAAGATCGGAAACATCCCCGGATGGCATGATCTTGAAGAATCTAAAAAGATAAGACAGGCAGAATACGAAAATCTTGTTGAGGTTGGAAAAGCTGTAGGTCTTTATGTACAGGGCTAAGATGTAATATTTTCGGTAGTAAGACCCTCCGAAGAAATACTTCGGAGGGATTTTTATGCTAAAGACATTCTAAATCATAGTTTGAGGTAAGTCTCTGCAAACCTCAGGAATAGGAGACATTGTAATGAAAATGAAACGTGACTCGATCACCGGGCTTGTTGGACTCATATGGTCACTAATATGGCTTCTGCTGATCCGGATACAGACAAAACAACCTAAAAATCTATTGGAACCCGGACCAAGACTTTTGCCATATGTTGCTTTCACAGTGGTATTTATCAGTTCATTAATGCTTTTTTTAAAGGGTATAAGCGACTGGAAAAAAGATCCTACCCCGGATAAACCATATTTTCCTAAAGGCGGAAAATTAAAAGTTACAAAAAGCTACCTGATGCTGGTTTTAACAGGGATTCTAATGGCGGTTTTCGGATTTGTTCCGGTAGCTCCTTTTGCGATTTTTGCTTTTATCCATGACCTTAAAGGTAACAGTTCTGTGAAGCCGCTCCAGGCTGCATTAATTTCCGTTATTGTAACCATCGGGCTTTATGCCATGTTCGTAATCGGCTTCCAGGTAAAGCTCCCGACCGGCATTTTGTTTAAATAAAGGAGGAATTCTATCATGGCATTGTATCTTTCACAGCTGATGGTGTGTTTAAAGCCCATCAATCTCCTTCTTATATTCGGAATGGTATGTCTTGGTATCGTGTTTGGTGCTATACCCGGTCTATCTGCAACACTTGGAATAGCTCTGCTTCTGCCGGTAACATTCGGACTATCAACAGAAACATCGTTTATCTTGTTGTTGGCTATCTGGATCGGAGGTGTATCCGGTTCATTCATTTCTGCAGTTTTAATCGGTATACCCGGTTCTTCTTCATCTATCGCTACCTGCTTTGACGGATATCCCATGACTCTTAAAGGAGAGTCCCATAAAGCGTTGGCGGTAGGTATCACTGCTTCATTTCTTGGTACATTCTTTTCAGTGATACTTGCAACAATCCTGTCACCTATTATCGCTGATTTTGCCCTGACTTTAGGGCCATGGGAATATTTTTCTCTATGTTTCTGTGCAATCACTTTAGTAGCATCACTCTCTAAAGGAAACATCTGGAAAGGATTGATGGCTGCAGGACTTGGTCTTATGTTGGGATGCATTGGGATGGATCCCATAAACGGTACTCAGCGGTTTACTTTTGGCAACACTAACCTTTCAGCCGGAATTTCTACCGTAGCACAGATGCTGGGAATGTTTGCCATGTGCCAGATCATCAGGGATTCGGCTCGTGGTGAAGCCAAAATGCCTGATGCAGAAACAAGCAGAAAAAAAGGTTTTGGAATAACCTTTAAGGATTATTTTGACAATATCAGAACCTGCATCTTCTCATTTTTAGTAGGCCTTTGGATTGGATTCCTTCCGGGAATGGGTTCTGGAATCTCAAACATGGTTGCCTATGGTTATGCAAAAAGCACAAATAAGTCAAAAATCCCATTTGGCGAAGGAAATCCTTCAGGTATCTGGGCTTCAGAAACGGCTAATAATGCTTCTCTCGGCGGTGCACTGATTCCTATGATGGCACTTGGAATCCCGGGTGACGGTATTACTGCAATGCTCATTTCTGCACTTACTATACATGGTCTTCAGGCCGGTCCGCTTTTCATGACCAGTCAGCCGGATCTGGCAATGCTTATTTTTGCATGTGTTCTGGTCTCAGCTGTAGTTACATTCATAGTGCAGGTCATGACCAAGAACTGGTTTGCATATATTCTCAGGATTCCATACCATTTCCTTTATTCCGTAATCCTTATAATCGCCTATATCGGAGGTTACGGTATATCAAACAC
>DFGZ01000279.1 GCA_002371295.1 Oribacterium sp. UBA3737
GGTCTTGTTCTGGTTGACCATCTTTTTATAGATAGAGAAGAAGTGCTTGACACGTCCGTTTATGTCCGCATCTATGCCTGCTTCCGTAATATGCGAAGAAACCTCTTTGACAATGTTTCTGATACGCTCTTCTCTGGCTTCCTTCTTTAGGTTTACCTTTGCCGCAAGATCATAGTAAACATCAGGCTCAAGATACTTGAGAGAAAGATCATCCATCTCTATCTTTATCTTGCTGATACCGAGACGCTCGGCAAGAGGTGAATATATCTCCAGAGACTCTCTGGCCTTCTCCCTCTGTTTTTCGGGAGTCTGATACTCCAGTGTACGGAGATTATGAAGACGGTCCGCCAGTTTGATGATGATGACACGGATATCCTTCGCCATGGAAACGAACATCTTACGAAGGTTCTCAGCCTGCATCTCCACCTTATCGGTATTCAGGTTCAACTGAGTCAGCTTGGTAACGCCGTCAACAAGAAGGGCAACATCCGGATTGAATTCCTTTGATACTTCATCAAGAGTCATACCCGTATCTTCAACCACATCATGTAGAAGACCGCCTACTATAGTTTCCTTATCCATCTGAAGATCAGCAAGGATTATGGCAACACAAAGAGGGTGAATGATATAGGGTTCACCCGACTTGCGCTTCTGATCCTTATGCTGTTCTCTGGCTACTCTGTATGCCTTTTCAATCATACTGAGATCGTCTGAGGGATGATAGGATGTGATGGTATCTATCAGACTCTTATATAATTGTTCCGGCGGAGTATTGTCATCCGGTCTCTCCAAGATTACTTCTTCTGTCATATTACTCTTCCCCTATGGCTTAAGGTTAAACAAAATCCTTTTTTCCCAATATAATCCTTAATTTTACTATCGGATATTAATATTGTCAAAACCAATGTCTCTCTCATTTCTGAGCCTGTACTTAATTAAGGTCTAATAAACCTATGATTATATCAGTGATTCCAAGAGCCTCCGGCGGATGGCACGGATTTTCAGAGGGAAAATGCAGCTTTGCAGCAAAAATCCGGCCAGAAAAGACACTTTGACCGGCTTTTCCCTGACAAAATCCCTCCTCTATATATTTTCGGCTGATGTGACCCCATAATAAATCATCAAAGGTCTTCACTATAAAACTTCTTAATTTTATTCCCGAGATGTTTTAGTAAATTTTAATAATCAATTTTGCTTTTTGATAGGATGTATTATGCAAAATATGCTATTATATCAGAGGTCGAAAATGTTTTTACAAATTGGAGGCATTATAAATGAATATTTTATTCTTCCTGACACCTAAATGTGATGTTGCTTATCTTGAGGAAGACTATACTTTACGGCAGGCTCTTGAAAAGATGGAGTTCCATCGCTACTCCACCATCCCCATCCTTACCAAGGACGGAAAGTACTTCGGAACCATGACAGAAGGAGATCTGCTCTATGAAATCAAAAACGACCTGAACATGAATATAAATTCTTTAGAAAAGGTCAGGGTATCGGATATACCCATGAAGAACCATTACAACCCCGTGGATGTCAACGCCACCATGGAGGACCTTATGGAAAGGGCATCTCAGCAGAACTTCGTACCTGTTGTAGATGATATGGGGCATTTTATAGGAATCATAAGAAGAAAAGAGCTTATCAATTACCTGTATGCACATTCCAGTCTCCCACTTCCCGTGGATACGGGTAATGAGTATCAAAGAGACAATATCATACGGGATCTTCGTGAACTTGCGTAATCAATCTTCTCCATAGTAAAACCGTCCGGAAAAAGGTATCTTTTTATTCCTTCTTCCGGACGGTTTTCGTTTATCATATTCTTCAATTCATCAGAAAGACTTGATATAGTCATCCTCTGACTCACCTGTATTCTCTATCTTTCTTATGACAACGTAGTAGCTCATTCCGTTCTCAGTCGTAACCTCACATCTGTCTCCCACCTTGTGTCCCATCACTGCCCGTCCTATGGGAGACTCATTGGATATGAGTCCTTCAAGACTGTGTCCGCGTATAGACGTAACGATACGGTAAACCTCTTCCTCGTCATCCTCCTCAAAATACAGAGTGACAGTATTGTTAAGACCTACTTCATCTTCCTTTGAAGAATCATCTATAATACGTGCAAATCTGAGTACTCTTTCCAGATAATTAATACGTCCGTTATTCTCACGATTTGCTTTCTTGGCCGCATAGTATTCAAAATTCTCGGAACGGTCTCCCTGAGCTGCAGCCTCGGCGATCTCTCTTGTGATCTGAGGTCTCAGTACCAGCTTCCTGTGGTCAATCTCTTCCTGAATCCTTCTTACATCCGACCTGGTTAATTCCTGTCCCATCTAAATCACCCGATTATTTTCCTTCGTAGGTTATAAGTGACTTAACATTGTAGCCCTCAAGCTTCTTACGGCCCTCAAGACCTGCAAGCTCCATAACTACTGCGATCTCAGCAACCTCTCCGCCAAGCTGCTCAACAAGCTTGCAGCAGGCCTCAAGTGTTCCGCCTGTAGCGATGAGATCATCGATGATAACAACCTTGTCTCCCGGCTTGATAGAGTCCTTATGGATCTCGATCTCAGCCTGACCATACTCAAGATCATACTTTGCCGAAACTGTCTCTCTCGGAAGCTTGCCCTTCTTACGAACTGGTACAAAGCCCTTGCCCAGTGCATAGGCAACAGGAGTTCCGAATATGAATCCTCTTGACTCAAGTCCCATAACCACGTCAAAATCCACATCCTTAAGGGCGTTCAGAAGTCCATCGATAGAATCCTTGAATCCATCAGGATCCTGAAGAATAGATGTAACATCTCTGAACATGATACCGGGCTCCGGAAAATCAGGAATG
>DFGZ01000314.1 GCA_002371295.1 Oribacterium sp. UBA3737
ATATATGCGTTTAGACAAGTATCTTGCCGATATGGGTGTCGGCAGCAGAAGCGATATAAAAAAGGCAATAAGAAAGTGTAAAGTAACAGTGGACGGAGAGGTGATTCGCGAAGCGGGCTTTGAAGTACCGGAGGGAGCGGTCATAACCTATTTTGACGAAGAAATAAGTTATGAAAAGTACCAGTATTATATGCTGAATAAGCCTGCCGGAGTTATCTCGGCAAGCGAGGACAAACGTCAGACCACAGTGGTGGACCTGATCCGGGGTGATGAGTTCGGTGGTCAGGCGCGGAAGGATCTTTTCCCGGTAGGACGTCTCGACAAGGATACAGAGGGATTCCTGATCATCACTAATGACGGACAGCTTGCTCACAGACTTTTGGCACCTAAGCATCACATAGATAAGGTATACTATGCGGTGGTTTCCGGAGAGGTTAGTGAGGAGGATAGAGAGATTTTCAAAAAAGGCATCCGCTTCGACGAGCATCTGACGGCAATGCCTGCGGGACTTGAGATCCTTAGTACCGGAAAGACAGTAAAGGAGCTTGCAGATAAGCTTCAGCTCACAGTAGATCCGGAAAGGTTCGAGAGAGTGCGTTTGTCCGGAGCTGATTTTAAAGGCGCAGAGGAAGCTGCCAATGTTAATGCAGAGACATTATGCTCTGAAATCAAGGTGACGATACAGGAAGGTAAGTTCCATCAGATCAAGAAAATGATCAGAGCCCTTCCCGGAGGAAAGGATGTGCTTTACCTCAAGAGAATGTCCATGGGAAGCATTGAACTGGATGAAAGTCTCGCACCCGGAGAGTACAGGAGCCTTACGGAAGAGGAGATACAGACACTGAAAGACAGCTGTTCCGGCGAAATCTGATGCCTGCCGGGGAGTCTGACGTTTCTTTTGGTGGTTTCTAAAATAGATATACACGGAATGGAGAATGAATGGATAAAAAATCAGTTAGTGAAATAAAGTCAAAGTGTTTCAATAAAAACGATTGCCGCATAGACCGTATGCGTGCCTGCTATGTTAACGAAGAGAAAGAAAAGATTTCCGCCTTCCATGATATGTTTCTGCAGCTGGAGGAAGCGGAGAGATCCAAATACTGTGAGATATTTAAGCGCTCCATGTCCGGCAAGTTCGGACGCAATCTTTTTAATGTGGAGTTTCCTGCGGCAGAGGAGATGCCCGGGGGACACCAGGAATTTTTATATCGCCTTAAAAAGTCGGAGCTCAAGGACGATGCGTTGGTGGAGGAGTTTTTTGACAGGATCATCGGGAGCTACAGTTATCCCGGAAAGTACCTTATCATACTAAGCCACGGGGTTTATGACATTCCGATGAAGCTTAAGGATCAGACGATCCTCGAGGATGCAAGTGAGTATGTATACAGCTTTATTTTGTGTTCCATCTGCCCGGTGGAGCTTTTGAGAGAGGGGCTTTGCTACGATTCCGCGGCTCAAACCTTTTTGAGCCGCACCAATGACTGGGGTGTAAAGAATCCGGAATCGGCCTTCCTGTTCCCGGCTTTCAATTTCCGTAACATGGACATTCACAACACCCTTTACTATACAAGGCATCCCGAGGAGAGGCATGAAGAGATAGTACTGGATATTCTGGGAACCGAACTCAGCAGAACCGAAAAGGATCAGCAGCATGTTTTCAGAGAGATCATTGAAACTACTCTGTCCGGAGACTGTACCTTTGAGACAGTAAGAAGTATTTCCGAAGAGGTTAACGAGATGATCCGCGAGAATCAGAATGATAAGGATTCAGATGATCATGTTGAACTTGGAAAAGGTGAGATCAGGAGACTCCTTGCCTCCAACGGCGCAAGTGAGGAGCAGCTTCACCAGTTTGAAAGAATCTACGAGGAAACAGTAGGGGACGATGATTCTCCGTTGGTTGCAGAGAACATCCAGGATCAGAAGCACCTGGTAGTGAAGTCACTTACCATGAAGCTTGACATAAAGTCAGACAGCGCAGACCTCCTGGAGACCCGTGTCATTGACGGCCGGGAATACCTGCTGATCCCCATAGCAGATGACATCGAAGTCAACGGAATAAGGATCCGCCAGAACCTGAAGCCGGCTCATGCCTAGGCTGTGCTGAAAGTAACGATAAAAACGCAAATTAAGCATTTCCCAATAATATTTCGCAGTAAAATGTCGATATATCACGTGAGGTGAAGTTTCTTTTTGGTGAAATTGATGAATATGCGTTTTGATAATGATAATAATAATAAAAATCAAATGACACGATACCTTTCGCCCCTTGCCATATGGGCGCTGTCTTTCGGCTGCGCCGTCGGGTGGGGTTCCTTTGTCATGCCGGGAACAACCTTTCTCCCTCTGGCGGGACCTCTGGGAACGGTTATCGGAGTTATCCTGGGAGCTGTACTCATGCTTGTCATCGGGCTTAATTACAGCTTCCTCATAAAGAGGTATCCGGACAGCGGCGGTACCCTTACCTATGCTGTCAAAACCTTTGGATATGACCATGGCTTTATTTCGTCATGGTTTCTTATCCTTGTTTATATCGCCATCGTATGGGCCAATGCTACTGCCCTTCCCCTTATGGCAAGATTTGTTGTGGGTGATATTTTTAAGTTCGGCTTTTGCTATTCTATCCTTGGATATGATGTATACATGGGTGAAGTGCTGCTGTCCATGCTCATGATACTTCTTTTCGGGCTTATCTGCGAAAGTAATAAACGGCTGGCTGCAGCGATCCAGACTGTGGCAGCCCTTCTTTTGCTGTCCGGCATAATTTTCTGTTTCTTTATGGTGGTGAGCCATTCCAATATAGCTTCATTAAGTGAAGTAATGAGCTTTTCCGGAAGCGGAAAGCCGGTCTCAGTGCAGGTATGGGGCATTTTAATGCTGGCTCCCTGGGCATTTGTGGGCTTTGAATCCGTATCCAATTCTGCCGGAGAAGTGACCTTTGACCATGGTCATATGGGGAAGATCCTTGAGATTTCTGTGATCACAAGCGCTGTGGCATATATTCTTCTTTCTCTTGCCCCGGCCTTCTGTTATCCCTCAGGCTTCTCTTCCCTTCAGGCTTATCTCGGTGAGATAGGGGATTTAAAGGGAATTTACGGTCTTCCTGTGTTTTACGCCGTTCATGCGGCTATGGGAGAAGCAGGTATAGTCGTACTCGGGATATCAGCCTTTTCCGCAATCCTTACGGGCCTTATCGGAAATTACGTTGTTTCCAGCCGGCTTATATTTTCCATGGCGGATGACGGCATCCTTCCATCCTGGTTTGGATATCTGGATGAGGATGGGAATCCCCG
>DFGZ01000221.1 GCA_002371295.1 Oribacterium sp. UBA3737
TGATGATTTTATGTCAGTAAAGGTTATGCTGGGGCGTGATATGCGAACAACCGGAGCAGATACGGAGGATAACCTGTTTTCGGGCTTTCTATATTGTGCTGACTGTGGGCAGCCAATGATAAGGAAGATGGTTCCGAGCGGCAAGAAGCGTTATTACTACTATGTCTGCTCTTCCAATAAGCGGCATGAAGGGTGTACGGCACATAGCGTAAGCGTGAAAGAGGTCGAGATAGCTGTTACAAATGCGGTGAAGGATCATGTGTCCGATGTGCTTGACCTTACGGAGTCACTTGAATATATAGAAAGGCTTCCCTCAGCTAATCGCGTGGTGTTCAACTACGAAATGCAGATAACGAAGCTTGAGGAAGAGATAGAAAGATGCCGCAGGATGAAGCTTCGGATTTATGAGGATCTTTCTGACGGAGTAATAACCAAGAAGGAATATGCGGACTTCCGTAACCAGTACACGGCAATGCTTGATGAAAAGAATGCTACATTGGAGCGTGTGCGCAGGGAGAAGAAGGATGCTTCTGTATCGGGAGATACGGAAAGGGCGTGGGTGACACTTTTCCGCAGATATGATGGAATAGATGCGCTTACAAGGCGTGCTCTTATGGCTCTTGTGGATAAGGTTTTTATCTATGAGAAACACGGGGTAGAGGTTTCCTTCAAGTATGGGGATGAGTACCGCCGGGCTACTGAATTTATTGGAAAGAATGCGGATCTTCTTCCGCTGGCTCAGTAGGAGGTGCGTCATGGGTAGAAAAAGCAGAAGAAATAATGATACGATGCCCGTCATTGCCGTGCAGAATACGGATATCTTCCCGACAGCCATATATGCAAGGCTGTCCGTGGAGAACAGCGGCAAAGATGATGACGGAGCAGCTATTGAGAACCAGATAGATGTCTGCAAAGAATATATAAGGGATATGCCGGATCTTCAGCTTGTGAAGGTCTATCAGGACAATGGATGGACGGGGACTAATATGAATCGCCCTTCGTTCGATGAAATGATGGATGCAGTCCGGACAGGCAAAATCAGGGCAATCGTTGTACGTGATCTTTCCCGTTTTTCAAGAAACTATATTGAAACAGGCACTTATCTGGAAAGGATTTTTCCAAGGCTGGATGTGAGATTTATTTCTGTGAAAGAGCAGTTTGATACCTTGAAAACGGATGGCAATAATGATAGTCTGATGGTTCCGCTTCAAAGCCTTATAAATGACCTTTATGCAAAGGATATCTCAAGAAAGATTCACGCAGTATATGATGTGCAGAAGAAAGAAGGGACTTTTTCATGGAGGCTGGTTCCATATGGGTATCGCTGGAATGACGAGCATACAAATATTGTTCCGGATGATGAGCAGGCAGAGAATGTCAGAGACATTTTCAGATGGAAAATAGAGGGGCTTACATATAAGGAAATATCAGAAAAACTGGCAGAAAAAGGAGCCAAAACTTATTATCAGATCCGTGGGAAAGATATCCCTGCGTGGTCAACTGCTACGATCAATGGGATATTATCGAATCCGGTATATATGGGTAATAAGGTATATGGGTGCCGCAAGGCGGAGCTTTATAAGGGGCTTGAGCAGTACAAGGTTCCGGAAAGCGAGTGGTATGTGGTTGAGAATGCCCATGAAGCCATTATTTCGCCCGGGGATTTTGAATCAGTAAAGCAGATATTACAAAGAGCCGCCGAAGATAAGGCTGAAAGAATGAAGAATAATTCGGCAATAAGAAAAAAGCTGGTAAATCTGTTTCAGGCCAAAATAGTATGTGCAGATTGCGGTTATAAAATGTATTATTCCAGGCATAGGACAACCGGTTATGAAGACCGCTGGTATGGCGAATATCATTGCGGTTCAAATCAAGCCCGGAAATATCTTGGATGTACACCACACTACATAATGCAAACGGTCATAGAGAAAAAGGTGTTTGAAGCAATCAGATTGCAGGTCAAAACTGCTTTGGATTACGAGGAACTGATAAGGATTGCCAGGAAAAAAGGTAGCGACAAAGGATTAAAGACGTGTCTTGAAAATCAGTTAAGAAGTGCAAAGCAGAAGCTACGCAGGATACAGGATAAAAGAACAAGGCTGTATGAAGATTATGTGGAAGGCATTCTTGATGGGGCGGAATACGCTTTCGCAAAACAGCATTATGAAAGCGAATATGAAAGCATTGAAATGAGTTATGAGAAGCTTTCCATAAAGCTTAATGATCTTCAGGAAGCTTTTTCAACAGAGAATAAATGGATCACACTTATGAAAAGCGTGAGAAATGCCAAAAAGATATCTCAGGCACTGGTTGATGCTGTTGTGGATCAGATTAGAGTTTATGATGGCGGTAGCATAGAAGTAGTGATGAAATATCAGGATGTCTATGAAATGACCGGAAACTATATAAGGCAGGTGGAGAATAAGTCATGAATGATGTAAGAATTGCAATATACATCCGTCTGTCTATGGCAGATGAGGAGACCGGAAAAAGCAGGGATGAAAGCAACAGTATTATCCATCAGAGGATGCTGATCCATCATTTTCTGGATACGCACCCGACATTGTCCGGTTATCCCCGCACTGAATTTGTTGACGACGGATTCAGCGGAACCAATACGGATCGTCCTGCATTTCAAAGAATGATAGCTATGATCAAGACCGGACAGTATAATCTGTGCATTACAAAAGATTTTAGCCGTTTTGCGAGGGATTACATAGAAATGGGTGACTATCTTGAATGCCTGTTTCCATTCCTTCATGTCAGGTACATATCCATAAATGATGGATATGACAGTGACGATTATAAAGGAACAACCGGAGGATTGGACGTGGTTATGCGTTCCATTGTATATGCCGCTTATAGTAGGGACTTATCAGTAAAAATGATGAGTGGCAAGGAACAGAGCCGAAAAAAAGGTAGAAGAGCCGGTGGAAGGCCTGCTTATGGATATATGCCTGATCCCAATAGGCTTGGATTTGATATAATTGATCCTGAAGCTTCGCCAATAGTCAGAAAAATATTTGATGCGTTCCTGATTGGAGAAACTGTATCGGATATAGTGAAAAAGCTGAATGGAGAGCATATACCGACACCTTCACAGCATAAAAAGGATGAAGGGTATGAAGGTAGATTTAAGAAAAGCGGCGGTGCGGACTTCTGGTCATACTCTATGGTGATGGCTATATTGCAAAGGCTTAGTTATACCGGAGCCTCTGTAGGTGGTATTAAGAGGGTAAAAGCACCATGCTCACAAACACTGGTAAAAAGAAATAGAGAGGACTGGATTGTTGTTAAGGATATGCATCCTGCTATAATCTCAGAGGAAGAGTATGAGCAGGTGCAAACAATAATAGCAAGTCGAAAAAAGAAAGACCGCAAAGTCTATACCGAACAGGATTATCCGCTTAAGGGACTTGTGTTTTGCGGCATTTGCGGAAGAACCATGGCAAGAAATCGAAAATACGAGAGAATGTATTGTCGTGGCGCAAAACCTGGCGATGAAGGATGGGAGTATAAAGCTGGGATACTTTCAGAGAAGAGACTTGAAGAGACGGTGTTTAAGGAAATCAGAAATATGATTTCGTTAGCGGAGGCAAAAGACTCTCATTCAGAATCGCATATCTCAAAAG
>DFGZ01000318.1:0-2926 GCA_002371295.1 Oribacterium sp. UBA3737
TTTTTCAATATTTCCCTGTATGCTACGGCGGCTAATCTGTTATATTCGTTATCGGTGCTTTCTATCACCTCAAATTCGACATTTTTCGATTTCCGGGTTTCCGCAACACTTTCCTTCCCGTTCCCGCAGCCTGTAAGAAGCATTACCAAAAAAAGAATAAAAAATCTATACATAGTATTCCCTTAAAATATGACGTAAGTGTCAAAAGTCGATATCGGAGCCCTTCGCGTTCCTACTGTGACGGCAGAAACCGGAGCATGGTCAGGACAAGCCCACAAGTTTTTCGATTACACATCTGCTTTAAGTTTACACTAAAAAAGTTTTATCGTTAATACCTTCCAATAACAGACATAACTCTGCCGGACTCTTTCCTTATGCAGTAAGTCCTCCAAGTGGATTTATAAATTATTTTTATATATGTAATATTAATGACTTAGTGTAAAATGTTTTTCGATTGCATAATTTTTGACAATCTATTTTAATTCCACTTTAAATATGAGGGAAAATGAAAGGGAGTACTATGGAAAGTATCAGATCATTTTTGAAACGCAAAGACATCGAGATTTCAGTGCAGCGATATCTCATTGACGCATTGGGTGCCATGGCTCAGGGATTGTTCGCCTCCCTTCTCATCGGTACCATTTTAAATACCCTCGGAACACAGTTCCACATTGCCTTTCTTACCAGAATAATCGCCACCATCGGAGGAACCGATTACACAGTAGGAGGACTTGCCTCTGTCATGAGCGGAGCTGCCATGGCTGTTGCCATCGGTCATGCCCTTCACTGTCCACCATTAGTTCTTTTTTCTCTTGTAACTGTTGGATTTGCGTCCAATGCCTTAGGCGGAGCCGGAGGACCGCTCGCAGTTCTGTTTATCGCCATCATAGCCGCTGAAATCGGAAAGGCTGTTTCAAAAGAGACTAAAATAGATATTCTTGTCACACCCCTTGCAACCATAGGAACAGGTATAATTCTTTCAGCCGAATGGGCACCCGCCATTGGTCAGGCAGCTCTTAAGACAGGAAACCTTATTATGTGGGCCACAGGACAGCAGCCCTTCATCATGGGCATACTTGTATCCGTGATCGTTGGAATCGCGCTTACTCTTCCTATTTCTTCTGCCGCTATTTGCGCTGCCTTAGGTCTCACAGGACTCGCAGGCGGTGCCGCGGTAGCCGGATGCTGTGCCCAGATGGTGGGCTTTGCATTTATGAGCTTTAAAGAGAACGGAGTGGGCGGTCTCGTTTCCCAGGGAATCGGAACCTCCATGCTTCAGATGGGAAATATCATAAAGAACCCAAAGATCTGGATAGCTCCTATTCTCTGCTCTGCAATAACAGGACCTCTTGCAACCTGTGTTTTCAAGATGGAGATGAACGGAAGCCCTATTTCTTCAGGTATGGGCACCTGCGGTTTTGTCGGACAGATCGGTGTCTATACAGGATGGTTAAACAGCATATCAGAGGGAACAAAGGCCATCATAAGTGTCTCCGACTGGGCGGGAATGATGCTTATATGCTTTATCCTTCCTGCTGTTCTCTGCCCTGTTTTCAATTCTTTCTTCATGAAATTCGGCTGGGTAAAAACCGGAGACATGAAGCTTTAATCTAAAAAATATACCATAAAAAAGTATATACCGTAAAAAACGGGGCTGATGATACTTCTCAGTCCCGTTTTTTCTTTCTCCATTCCAAAGGTGTGCATCCGAATTCTTTCATGAACATCCTGTTAAAATAGCTTTGCTCCCCTATTCCACAGACGAAGAACCTTTAAAAATTAAATCCATTCATTCCTCTTCCTATAACATGTAATGCAGTATATAATCCAATCAATACAACCTGTTTTCCTTTTTATCTGTATATCACAGTTTCCAAATCAGCACAATATTTTATTAGATACGATATTATTCAAAATTTAGCTTATATTTTACAATCTTTAGCTACTATTAAATGATATTATACAAACACAGCAAGGCAGTGCCGAGTCAGGAACATTTCCTGATAAAACATATGCTTTGTATAAATAAATCATTTTTACATTATCCTCATACTAAGAAGGATGATAGATAAAAGAAAGAAGGTCTAGATATGAATATTGTTTATGCATCAAGAATGGGACACGTTGAAGGAATCATTAAGAGACTTGGAATAAATAACGCTTTAAAAATTGTAGATGGAACTGAAAAGATAGATGGAGATTATGTCATCTTCACCTATTCAGACGGAAAGGGCATAACCCCAAAGATCGTTGAGTCTTTTCTTAAAGAAAATCCAGGAGTAAAAGCTGTTGTTGGAAGCGGCAGCATGGAAAGACATGCCGATACATTTAATTTCGGTGCTATTAAGATTTCCGAAAACTACGGTGTTCCTCTTATTGCAAAGCTTGATATGGATGGCACCGACGAAGACCTCAGCAAGATAAAAGCAGAACTTTTAAAGCTCGGTGTATCGTTTGATGCTGCTCCTGCAGCAAGAAAGAATCCTTATGAGGGTACACAGACCGCAAAGAATCTTGAAATCGCTTTTGCCGGGGAATCCGAAGCTAGAAACAAGTACACCTACTTCGCTTCAAAGGCAAAGAAGGAAGGCTTTGAGCAGATTGCAGCACTGTTCCTTAAGACAGCCGAGAATGAAAAGGAACATGCAAAGCTCTGGTATAAGGAGCTGTACGGAATCGGTGATACTGCCGAAAATCTTGAGACTGCCGCAAATGGTGAAAACTACGAGTGGACAGATATGTATGATGGTTTTGCAAAAACTGCAGACGAAGAAGGTTTCCATGAGCTCGCCGAAAAATTCCGCGGTGTTGCAGAAATAGAAAGACATCATGAAGAAAGATACCGCGCTCTTCTCAACAATGTTAAGGCAAAGCAGGTATTCGAAAAGAGTGAGGTCAAGATTTGGGAATGCCGTAACTGCGGACA
>DFGZ01000318.1:2978-8548 GCA_002371295.1 Oribacterium sp. UBA3737
CTGCGGACATATCGTAGTTGGAACTAAAGCACCTGATGTCTGCCCTGTATGCGATCATCCACAGAGCTTCTTTGAGGTTCATGCCGAGAACTATTGATAAATAGAGGAATCCCATATACAGAAAAATAACGGGTAGGGAATGTATCCCTGCCCGTTTTCGTTATAATAAGATGTTTGTGGTAAAAATCATTCTCTAATCCTTACTCCCTCCGGGAATTTAAAAGCTCTTATTATACTTTAATTCCCAGTGAACATATTTTTCATGTTATTCACTTCCGCCTGCTTTTCTTCATCATCAAAATTCTGATAAGCAAATATTCCAAATCCGCTTACAGCTCCAGTGTCTCTGGCATATTTAATCTCCCTTGAGATGATATCGCTGTACCTGAGCCACTCCGGAGTCTGGTTTCCATCCCAGGTATCGGTATTACATTTGTACAGTGCAAGTCCTATACATAATTTTACCGGGCTCTTAAGCTTATCCTTCAGTTTGATCCAGTCGGAAAGACAGGTGACATAAGCATGAGGCGCAGACACTCCCTTACCTGTTTTTGCTTCAAACCCGTGATAAATCTGCGGCATGATGTAATCCACATACTTATCTGAACTCATCCAGAGATCTATATCGACAAAATATGCCTTGTCACTGCGAAGACTTGAAAGAAGTGGAACGGGGCTTACTCCGAAAACAGCTTTCGGGTTCGCTTCATGAACAGCTTCATGAACACTTCGAATCAGGGCAGAGACATTATCCCTTCTCCAGTCACTAAGGCTTTTGGATGAACCTGAGGCCTCATAATCTGCAAGGTCAAAAGTCTGTCCGTTTGATATCGAAGGATAGAAATAATCATCGAACTGAACCCCATCCACAGGATACTCCGTAACAACTTCCCTGACTGCACGAACAAGCATATCCTGAACCTCTTTACGAGAAGGATTAAGATAATACTCTCCATCATGAAGAAGTATATTTCCGTTATTTACCCATGTCTTAAGGAAGGAGTCCGCAGGTACATCCTCCCATTCTTTTGCGTATCCTGTCACACGATAGGGATTCAGCCAGGCATGGAAGGCAATACCATGTGCATGTGCACTCTCGATCATGTATGAAAGCGGATCAAAATCAGGTGCTTTCTTTGCAGTAGGCACAAGATTCGACTGCGGAAAAGTATGCTGTTTTTTTCCGTAGCTGTCCGAATGACTGTGAACATGACAAAAAATGGCATTCAATCCTTTTGAACGGATATCCTCCATAATCTGATCTGTTCTCTCCTGAAATTGCTTTTTATCAGTTGGCATCTCCATCCAGTCAAGGTATGAGAACCATACGCCGCGTAATTCGTCTGAACCGGATAACAGAGCTGTGGTAGCGGAAGATGGTGTATCAGCCGAGGGTTCTGCCCACACCTTCATGCCGGTGAAAAGACACATAAAAATGCACATAAGTATGATTCCCAGTCTGTGAATCCCTGGCCGGTAACTATTCTTTCTCAGAAGCCAAATTCCCATATACTGTATTCCCCTTCTTTTTTAAACATTTTTAAAATTCCATGTTACAATTATAGGTGGATGGTCCGGCTAATAATAGGTAACTTTTTTTTTAAATCTTTCTATCAAAAATAGTCAAATAATGAGAGCTGAAGTTTGAAAATCAACTATCAAACTTAATTTGAGGGTCATATACGAATTCGTGTGAACTCGATTCGTGCATGACCCATGGAGGTAAAAATGAAAAAGACTGCCATTTCCGTTTGTATTTCCGTTATGAGTTTACTCGTTCTGTCTTTGTGCGGATGTTCTGTTTCCACTGTAAAAAAATCCAAAGCTCCGGAATCAGCAGCACACAGCATCCCGGAAACCAGATCCTCAAGTATCCGGGCAGATCTTACTGCTGCCGGGTCCAATGATTACTCCGTTAACAATCTTTCTTACGGCACATCAGCCGAATCAGCCGGAACCACTTCCATAGCAAAAAGGTTATGCGGAAAGTACAGCTGCAGGCTTAATGATGAAGAATACTACACTCTTGAGATCCTTGAGTTCGCTGATAATATCTATGCCTATATGGGTATTTCTTATGCCGATCAGTCATCCGGCAGCCTTGACCCCTATACATTCTGGGCTGCAGAGCTCATTCCCGATGATAAGGATGCAACCAAAAACGTAAGCTCCGATTCTGTTCAGTGCCATCTTCTTGCATTCTCAATTATGGCTAACTTTGGCAAATATCAGGCCGCTCCTTCAAAGTGCATTCTGTCTCTTACCGAAAACGGTGTTAAATTCACTGGTTCAGGTTTTACTTCTTCTGAAGAGACCCTTCTGTTTGAAAAGGACGACCGTGTATCGGATGCATTTATTTATGCTGACAAAAATGATGCCGGAACAGGTAATCCTTCAGATAAACTAATTGGATTATGGAAAGAAAAAGGCTCTGATACCCCATTGTATATCGAGTTTTCGCAAAAGGGGAAGATACGGCTTTATAAAGAATCTCCCGGAACCGAAGTCTTTTTTGCCGGAGGTGAATACCATGGCATCGGAGATTCAAAGATAAGCAGTACCTACAGTACTCTCGGATGCGGAGATATGCCTTCCGAATTTGAGGCATCTTATAGTTTCCCTTCGGACAATGAACTGGTGATTGACATCACAGACGACTCCCTTATGGGTGATTACGATCTTACTCATCTGGCAATGATTAAAACTGAAGAAAAAGATGTCCCTGTAGTCACAATAGATAAAGTCAGAAAAGTTCTGACCGATGACTATAATTATGATGCCTATGCCCTCCCGCCCGACTATTATTACGATGGTTTTTACGGAGTTTTTGCCGGTGCCTATGAAGATCTGAATGATGCTAATGAACTCATCGAGAAGATAAATGCACAGGGATTTAATGCTTCTGCTGTTCTGTCATCAGAATGGGAAAATCTGAACCAAAAGCCTTATTACTGCGTGACCTTTGATAAATGCCAGACTGAGATAGCTGCAGAAGGCGTACTTGCCAATGCCAAGACCGCAGGTTATAAGGATGCGTATATAAAGTTTACCGGAAAGCGGATACTCCATCGTATTTATTACACTGTCTATTCACATGACAGCATGGAAATACGGAATGACAAAGTAATCCTTAAGGATGTTCATGTAAGTGATTTAACCGGAGATTATTCGGGTGAAATGACACTTATAGCAGATTCAGCTACCACATTTGATCCTTCCTGCAATATGTCATTTTTCGGAAACTATGATACAGGGGACACTGTGCTTGAATGGTTCGCAAAGAACGATGCCCTTGCCAAAAATGATTATGATACTTATTCCCAGCATGGTCCCGCACTTATAGGTGTATTTGATGTAAGCATCAGCGGTAACCACATAGACAGATACTATGGATCCTACTGGTGGGATTAAAAAGCAGAATGCCTGCCTGTACAGAAAATAAAACGGTATATTCTTCGGAATATACCGTTTTATTTAGAGAGACATCACTCTACTGATTTAATTTCATCCTGTAAATCCTGCTTTAGAGAGTAAGTGTCAAAAGCAGCCTCTTTGGGAAGGTTAATATATATATTTGAGATCTTATCTACCTTTGCCACTCCTTCAAGTACACTTACATCAAAAACATGTCCGCCCTTTGATCTGTCCTCTGAAAGAAAATGAAGATGCCAGCCGGGCATATTGATTCCATCCATATAATCCGGGAAATATACGCCCACAAGAGAGCCTCGGATATTCTCAAACATAAATGCCTTCTGGTTCTTTCCGAGAACCTCCTTTAATGTAATATGATGAGATCTGTAAGGTGCCTCTGATCTGGCGTCCACCTTTTCAAACAGCCCATCTATCCTCACAACATGCATACTGTTCAGACCGAACCTCTCTTCGATCTTTCTGGTCAGTTCGTTTCTGACAGAGGTTATGTCCGGCATATTGCCGAGCTGAAATTGCTGTTCTCCGTACAGCTTTGCCACTGCAGCGAAGGGAACACCCGTATCCGGAGAAACCACTGTTACATCTCCGTTCTGATCTGCCCTGAAGCACCGGCCTTCCATGACGATCATTTCCCCGTTCACGTCTTCAAAGGTTCCCAGTCCGGTGTCTCCCTCTTTTAACAAATCTTCTACATTTATCACTGCCCGGCTGTAGCCCAGAGCAAGTGCCTGTAAAGTCGAAACCTGATACACCTTGTTATTCATGCAGCTGTTCTCCTTTTATCTATTGTCTTATCTATAACGGATTTCCGCAGTAGGAACAGAATTTACCTCCTTCTGTCTTTGCTCCGCAATTCGGACAGAACTTAGGTATCACCTTTTCCTGAGGTATATGCACCGCAGCAACAGCTGCCGCACTTTCCAGCAATGCCTTTCTTTCCGCCTCATCGTCTTCAATAAGTTTCTTCGCCTTTGCTTCTGCAGCAGCACGTTCTTCAGGTGTCATCTTATCAAGCTTTTCCTGAAGTTCTCTCTGGGCCTTTTCAAGTAACTTCTGAAGATCCGCCTGACTGTAATTCATATTATTATCCATGTGCTTCCCTCTCTGTTCTGACATCTAACTGTTACCGCATATAGAGTTATATTCGACATGTCTTTTATAGCATATAATGGTCTTTATAATTCTAATCGAGTATGGCGGATTTCATCCCCCCTCGATGACGCGCTTATCTTCATATGAGGACTTCCTGCGCCTGATCAGAGAAAAAGGCTGTTTCCTTACTGATTAAGAAAATTATGTCTCTCTGCTATACCTCCCGCAGCAGATACCATGTAAAGTTCATCATCCGACAGAATCCTTATGGAGTCAGAGGTTTCACCTGCATTGCCAAAGAGGGTTTCTGCAAGTCTTTTCTTATGATCACTTCCGGAGCTGAAGTCGGCTTTGCTGAAAATATTATCTATGTCCCGAGGCAGAGCAGGTGCATTAAGATTCTTAATCTTATTTTCTAGTTCATAATTGATTAAGATTAATTTTCATCGTAGATAGAACCAAAAGAATACTTCTAATCCTTCAGTGTTTTACAAACCTTGTTACTTAACAAAAGGTGTTAGGCACTTATATATAAAGACCTAATTCATTGAGTTTTGATATACTATTTTGTTTTAGTGTCTCAAATTCTACATTAAAGCTATTTCTTTGAATATCCTTATATATTTGTGTCAAAACATTTTTTTGCTTATTATCATTGGAACACGAAATCCTGATTGAAATATAATTCAATAGTTCTGATATTGATTTAACCTCATCTATGTTATTATCATTATTAGATAAAGTCTCCAATGGTTTTCCTACATCATCTTTCGCCAAGCTTATGACCAACCTTAGGCTCTGCAACTTCTTCAAAGCCGTTCTTTGCAAGAATCACTGCATCATGTCTTGTTACAGAAGCTTCATCTGATAGCCTTCCGTTTACAGTAGGAATGTTGACACGCATAACCACCCATGACTCATAATTTACGCTTGAAGTGATAGAAGGGTTCTTTAATACCTTCTGCCCTGGCTCAAGATCATCTGCGGAATCGTAGATACCATCTCCGTCTGTATCAGGATTATCATTCTCATCGATCATGCCG
>DFGZ01000215.1 GCA_002371295.1 Oribacterium sp. UBA3737
CATGATGGTGAGGTCCTGATACGGAAGGGCAACGTTCAGTACCACATCCGGCTTGTAGGACCCGATAAGTGCTTTTACGGCAGAAACATCGTCCGCATCAAGCTCTGCAGTGGTAACAACTGTCTTTGTCTTTCCTTCAAGCTTCTCCTTCAGCTCATCACACTTTGACTTTGTACGGCTTGCGATGCAAAGCTCGGTGAAAATGTCACTGTTCTGACAGCATTTGCGGATCGCTACCTGTGCAACACCGCCACATCCGATAACAAGTAATCTGCTCATAAACTTTCTTCCTCCTCAAGTAAAAGATCTTCTACATAACGCGGCAGCATGAAGGAGCCGCCATGCATATTTGTTGTATAGTACCAGGTTTTAATGTTTCTCTCGTTCCATCTCTGTGCATCGAAATTCTTCAGAGGATGGTACTTTTTGCTTGCAAAGCCGAAAAGCCAGTAACCTGCCGGGCAGGTTGGTATATGTGCCTGATAGACACGATTGATAGGGAAACTGCGGAAGGCCTTTCTGTGCATGGCACGGCAGGCTTCCTCGTCAACATCGAAGAAGGGACTTCCGTGCTGATACACCATGATTCCATCTTCATGAAGGGCTCTGAAACAGTTTCCGTAAAACTCCTTTGTGAACATTCCAGCTGTATGTCCCAGAGGATCTGTACAGTCGTTAATGATGAGGTCGTACTGATCCTGTCTTGAACGCAGGAAACGAAGGCCGTTCTCGTTGTAGATCTTTACACGGGGATCCTCAAGTCCGCAGGCATTGTCAGGAAACCACTCCTTACATACATCGATGAAAAGCTGGTCCTCTTCCACCACATCTATCTCTTCGATCTCCGGATAGCGGGAGAGCTCTCTGGCAACACCGCCGTCTCCTCCGCCTATTACAAGCACTTTTTTCACTCCCGGGTGTACAGCCATGGGAACGTGCACGATCATTTCATCGTAAACGAACTCGTCTGCCTCCGAGAAAATGACGCTTCCGTTTGATACCAGGAATCGACCGAATTCCGGAGAATGGAAAACGTCAATGCGCTGATATTCACTTTCACCGGAGAATAATTGTCTGTCCACACGGATAGACATCTTCACATTATCCGTGTGAAGCTCTTCGAACCAGAATTCCATATCAGTAGGTTCCCTCCTTAAGTACATTCAGATGTGATATATCATCGCTTTCCGGTCCCTGCATGGAACAGCCCTTTTCCTTGGCGAAGCGGATATACTCGATGATATCCTTTGTGACCACCTCTCCCGGTGCGAGAATTGGAATTCCGGGCGGATAGCACATAACCGACTCCGCGCAGACTCTTCCGGCACATTTCTCGATGGGAAGTGACTCTTTTTCGGCGTAGAAAGCTGTCTGAGGTGTGGTCACAACCTCCGGAGAGATATATTCCGCAGAGAACAGCTTTTTCTCAGGCTTTGCGTAAAGTCTGTAAATGTCCGCAAGGGCCCCCACAAGTCTCTCTATATCCTGGATGGAATCGCCGATGGAGATATAGGCAAGGATGTTGCTGATGTCTCCGAACTCCATCTGTATGTCATATTCATCTCTTAACAGATCGTAGACCTCAATTCCCGCAAGACCGATCTTATGTGTAAGCACCGCAAGCTTGGTGACATCAAAGTCATATACACTTCCGCCGTTAATGAGCTCACGGCCGTAGGCATAGAAGCCGCCGATGGCATTGATCTCATCTCTTGCATACTGAGCCATGCGTGCCACCTTCTCGAAGGATTCCTTTCCTCGAAGTGCCAGATTACGTCTGGAAAGATCGAGACTTGCCATAAGAAGATAGGAACCGCTGGTGGTCTGTGTAAGGTTTATGATCTGTCGTACATATCCGGGATTCATGGATGGACCCAGTAGCAGCAGTGAGCTCTGGGTAAGACTGCCTCCCGACTTATGCATGGACACTGAACACATATCGGCTCCTGCCTCCATTCCGGAGCAGGGCAGCTTGTCGCTGAAGTAGAAATGAGTTCCGTGGGCCTCATCTACAAGGGCAAGCATATGATGTTCATGTGCAAGCTTAACTATACTTCGAAGATCAGAGCAGATGCCGTAGTAGGTCGGATTGTTAATGAGTACCGCCTTTGCGTCCGGATTCTCATCCATGGCTTTCTTTACGTCCGAAACCTCCATGCCGAGAGGGATTCCCAGTTCCTTATCTACCTTAGGATCTATGTAGACCGGAGTGGCTCCGCAGAGCACCAGGGCATTGATGGCACTTTTATGTACATTTCTCGGAAGGATGATCTTATCTCCCGCCTTACATGCAGTAAGGACCATAGCCTGTACCGCAGAGGTTGTGCCCCCAACCATGAGGAAGGAATGGGCTGCACCGAAGGCATCCGCCGCCAGTTCCTCAGCTTCCTTTATGATGGATATGGGATGGCACAGGTTGTCCAGCGGCTTCATGGAGTTGACATCCACGCCGACACACTGCTGCCCTAAGAATTTTACAAGTTCGGGATTTCCGCGTCCCCTTTTGTGACCGGGAACATCGAAAGGTACCACGTGAAGTTTTCTGAACCGCTCCAGTGCTTCATATATTGGAGCTTTTTTTTGTCT
>DFGZ01000367.1 GCA_002371295.1 Oribacterium sp. UBA3737
AGAGCTTGTGACATCATTCACCTTAAACTGAATGACATCGATTGGCGTAAAGGAGAAATTCGTTTTACACAGAAGAAAACAGGAAATACAACCCACTTGCCACTTCTTGCCGAATTAGGAAAAGCGTTGCAGGATTATATCCTGACAGCGCGACCGACTTCTGCTTGCCCGGAAGTATTTCTTAGCGTAATGGCACCGATTCGGGCACTCATGGACGCGGTAACGGTTGGGGATATGTTCAGAAAATACCAGAAAAAAGCGGGAATCCGCCGTGTCCCTTTTGATGGAAAAGGGTTCCACGGGCTCCGCAGGCGCTTTGCCAAGAAGATGATTGAAGCAGGCACGCCGCTGACCACAATCTCCCAGATTCTCGGTCATACGAATGTGCACTCAGCAAGGCAGTATCTTTCTCTTGATATCCGTAATTTGAAGGAATGTGCCCTTGATTTCAAGGGCATCGAAGTCAAGAGGGAGGGACTGAAATGAAGCGGAACTTTATCAGCGGTTTTTCCAAAGACCTGGATGACATGATTGACCTGAAAGTGTCCCTCAGGTACTCCGAGTCTACATATCTTGATAGAGCACATGACTTTGACCGCTTCTGTGTCTGGAAGTATCCGGATGAAACAACACTCACAGAACCTATCGTTTTGAACTGGTTGAAAACTCACCGTTCTAACCAGGGGAATATCATCCATGCAATGGTAACTTTTGCGAGGAGCTTTGGTCGCTACCAATGTGCTGTCGGAAAAGAGGCTTTTGTAATTTCGGAGAAATTTACCACTGGCAGAAGCATCTTTGTTCCCTATCTTTTCACCGATGGTGAGCTTGAAAACCTTTTTCAGGAAATCGATTGTCTGACTCCGAAAAGAGACCCTCTTGCCTCTATGGTCCTCAGCACTTATTTCCGTATGACGTATACTTGCGGACTTCGTCCAGGTGAAGGAAGGAATATCAGGAGAACTGAGGTCGATCTGAATTCTGGGGAACTCCGAATTGTGGATTCCAAGCGTCACAGGAGCAGGACTGTAGTTATGTCTGATGACATGACTGCACTTGCCCGCTCCTATGCAGCTATGCGGGATGCTGCGCGGCCGGACAGTGAATATTTCTTTCCTACTCAAAATGGCGGTCCGTACACCGCCGCCTGGATGCAGGGGAAGTTTAAGAAAGCCTTTGCGGCATCAAAACCGGACGTTCCGAAAGACCTGCTTCCCTCCGTAAGAGTATATGATCTGCGCCACCGTTTTGCCACCGCTATTTTAAATCGATGGTTGGATGAGGAGAGGGATCTGAGTTCACGTCTCTCTTATCTACAGGCATACATGGGACATAAACAGTTGGAAGCAACGGCGTATTATATTCATCTGCTTCCTGAAAACCTGGTCAAATCGGCAGGAATTGACTGGGAAAGTATAGGGCGGATTCTTCCAAGGGCAGAATTATGGTGCGAGTAAAGGACGAACAGCTCTTTACTTTAATCAAGAACTTCTTTCTTGTGTACCTGCCTACACAGAGGAAGTCCAGCCCCAATACAGTGAAAACCTACCGCACAGTCTGGAATCAGTTCCTTGACTTTGCTGCAAAGAAAAAAAAGGTTCCATTGTCTAAGGTCACAATGAAGATGCTGGACTATGATATGGTAAACAGCTATCTTGACTGGCTGACAACAGAACAAGGAGCGAAACCGGCAACCAGGAACAACCGGCTTGCAGCCATCCGGGCGTTCTTTGATTACGCATCAGCCTGCAGGCCGGAATATATGGAACAGAGCAGTCACCTTGCAGCCATCCGGGTACAGAAAAATGATCCGTTTGGGAAAGTTGACTATATGACTGAGGAAGCGGTGAAGGCTCTGATGGAAGCTCCCAATATCTCGATTCGAATAGAGCACAGAGATCAGTTCCTTATGATTATGCTTTATGATACCGGTGCACGAATCCAGGAATTACTGGATCTTCGTATCTGTGACCTTCGTCTTAGCGGCACTCCGACGGTGACGCTTCATGGAAAAGGGAATAAAATCCGGATTGTCCCACTGATGAAAGAAACCGTCATACATATCAGAAATTATCTGAAAATATTTCATACGGGAGTCATGGAGGAGTCCACGGATTATCTGTTTTATGTGGAGCGTAAAGGGATCCGGTCTAAGATGTGTGATGACACAGTCAGAATCCGGCTTCAGAAATATGTAGCAAGAGCCCAGGAAAAATGCCGAGATGTTCCTGATAACGTGCATCCTCATCTCTGGAGACATAGTCGTGCTATGCATCTGTACCAGCATGGGATGGATCTGACACTTGTTTCCCAGTGGCTTGGCCACTCTCAGCTGACTACTACGTTGATCTATGCACATGCTGATACGGAACATAAGAGGAAAGCGATCGAAGCAGCCATGGGTACTTCTGATGCAGGCACTGTCGGGGCAGAAGTTTATACGGTCAGTGATGAAGAAATTTTGAAGAAACTGTACGGTCTGTAAGAGAAAAAGTTATACCGAATCTTTGCTATAGGATCAGAATCTTAATAGCTGAAGAGAGTAACAGGAGCAAAATATTATCCCGAATCTTTTCCGGCAAATCAGTACAACTACGCGTCTTGTTGAGGGGATTCGGGATAATCAATGTTTCG
>DFGZ01000144.1 GCA_002371295.1 Oribacterium sp. UBA3737
TAGAGATTTTGGAGGAGAGATTATTTTGTCATGAAAAGAGAAATTCTGATAATAGATGATGATAAGGATATTGCTATGATCATTACGGATATGCTTACGGATCAGGGGTTTGGTGTAACTCATGCCGCGAGCAGCCGGGAGGCATTCGAAATCCTGACAGACAGAAGCTTCCATCTCATACTTCTTGATATCAATCTGCCAGATGCAGTCGGATTTGAAGTATGCCGTGAACTGAGAAGAGTATCGGAGGTTCCGGTTATTTTCGCCAGCGCCAGAACCAGTGAGACTGACAGGATAACGGGACTTGATATAGGCGGAGATGATTATATTCCGAAACCTTTCTCCATGAAGGAGCTTTTGGCGCATATTAATGCACTGCTTCGAAGAACTTACGGATTCGGTGATGATGATAAGACTGTATCCTTCGGAGATATTACGGTAGATATCGGTTCACGCACAGTGACCAAGGCGGGGAAGCCCGTAAATCTGTCTTTACGAGAATTCGATCTGCTGGCATTTTTATGTACACATCCCAATACAGCACTTTCGAAGGATAAGCTGCTCAGCGAAGTATGGGGTACCTTCTCTGAGGTTGAACCGAAAACACTTGCCGTTCATATACGCTGGCTGCGTGAAAAGCTGGAGGATGATCCGGCAGAACCAAAGTATATTAAGACTATTTACAAGGTGGGATATATTCTGGAGGCAGAAGTATGAAAGGACGAGTATTAAAGATTACTGTGATTTTTTCACTGCTTCTTGTGGCGGCAACCTGCATTCTGGCTTTAAATTCCGGAAAATCCGATCCGCAGGATACGCGATCAGAGCAGTTGGTTGATATAAATGAAATATCACAGCTCATCGATCGCGGAGATTATGATGCGGCAAAACAGAAGACTGATGAATATGCCGAAAGACTCCGCAGAGAACCTCTTGAAGATTCTGTCGGAATAAACGGGATAGTTATGTGTATCCTCACCGTTATTTTTATGGCGGGGGTCTTTTTGTATGTATATATAAATATTCTCCGTCCCTTTGACAAGATGAAGGACTATGCGTCGGAAATAGCTAAAGGTAATTTCGATGTACCGCTCAATTATGAGAGGTCGAATTACTTCGGCGCTTTTACGTGGGCTTTTGACAGCATGCGTAAAGAGATAACCCGTTCCCGTATGGCGGAGCGCGAAGCGATTGAAAACAACAAGACGGTAATAGCAACTCTTTCTCATGATATAAAAACGCCGATCACTTCCATACGTGCTTATGCGGAAGGTCTTGAAGCAAATCTCGATACATCGCCTGAGCGACGTTCGAGATATCTGGAGGTCATGATGAGAAAATGTGACGAGGTTACAGCACTTACAAACGATCTCTTCCTTCACTCCCTTTCAGATCTCAACATGCTTCAGATGAAACCTGAAGAGTTTGAGCTTGTTCCGTTCCTTAAGCAGTCTATATCAGAGATCGGTGCTGAACATGAGGATGTTATTTTCAGAGCATCTGATATATCTCCGGTAATTTATGCCGATAAGAAAAGGCTCAATCAGATTGTTGAGAATCTCATCAACAACTCCCGTAAATATGCGAAAACAATTGTTTCAGTTTCACTTTCTCTGTCAGATGATATGGTTTCGATACATTTCCGGGATAAAGGACCGGGGATTCCGGATGACGATATGCCTTTTATAACAGAGAAGTTTTATCGCGGTAAAAATGCAGGAACAGAAAACGGCTCAGGACTCGGACTCTATATAGTAAAGTATATTGCCGAACAGTCAGGCGGCAGTATAGAGCTTATAAACTATAAAAACGGAGAAAAGGGACTCGAAGCCGTGGTGAGTCTTCCGGTAAAAAAATATAAAAAAGATTTCTCTTAAATACTTCTTAATAAGAATTTGCATAAACTGTGATCATGAATCATGGATTTATGAAGAAAAGAGGAGAAATTTTAAATGAAAAAAACAATTCTTTCAGCAAGGGGACTGAGCAAAAGCTTTGCACATAACGGCGGACAGGTGCATGTAATCAGTGATGCAAATCTTGATATCTATGAGGGTGATTTTACCGTGATCATGGGAGCTTCAGGTTCCGGTAAATCAACCATGCTCTATGCACTCAGTGGAATGGACAGAGCGACCGCGGGAGAGGTTATCTTTAACGGAGAAAATATTACTGAGATGAGCGAACGAAAGCTGGCAAAGCTTCGCTGCACCGCTTTTGGTTTTGTGTTTCAGCAGATTCATCTGGTAAGTAATCTTACTTTGTTTGAAAATGTAGCGGTTCCCGGATATCTGGATAAGAGCCGTTCTGTAGAGGAAGTCGATTCTTTTGCGGACAGTCTTCTTGAAAAAATGAATATTTCCGATATCAAAACCCAACTTCCGGCGCAGTGTTCGGGAGGAGAGCAGCAGAGATGCGCTATAGCAAGGGCGCTTATTAATACGCCAGAGCTTGTATTTGCGGACGAACCTACAGGAGCACTCAACAGAAAGAATACGGTTGAAGTTCTGGATCTTCTTACGGAGTGTAACCGTGAAGGACAGAGCATCCTCATGGTTACCCATGATATTCGTGCTGCTCTCAGGGCAACAAGACTTCTCTATATCGAAGACGGAAAGATAATCGGAGATATGACACTGCCTCCTTATAAAGCAGAGGACGAAAAGAGTCGTGAGACACAGGTAAACTCATGGCTTTCTTCCATGTCCTGGTAGGAGGTGCGCTATGGATGTAATTAAGCTTATCAGATCAAATATCCGTCATAAGAAGGGCTCTTTCAAAAGTATAATTGTACTTATAATGATAATAGCTCTCTCTGTTTCAACCATTGTCAGTCTTAAAAGAAATATTCCGAAGTCAATCGAAAGCGCTTATGACCGTAAGTATGATGCGAACATTACTCTGAATATTCAAAAAAGATATTTAACGGATGAAATGTTAGACGAACTGAGGAATAATCCGTTGGTAGGAGAAGTAATAGTCTGTGATTCACTGCATCCGGTTAAATGTACTTACTCCAATGGAAAAGATGTATCTTTCGGTATCAGACTTGTGGCAATAAATGATACGGTTGATGCTATCTGGAATGAAAATGCTACGGCACTTGTCACAGATGTTCCCGAATTATCAAAGGGGGAGATTTATCTTCCAAGAGCCCTGAAGGATTATGATAATCTGAAGGTTGGAGATACCATGACGGCATATTTTGAAGGTGTGTCATTTGACTTTACCATTAAGGGTTTTGTGGAAGAACCGGTCTGTGGAAGTGCCTTTATGGGGTTGAAAATGCCTTTTATCTGTCAGGAGGATTTTGATGAAATTGCCGAAAACAGAAAGCAGGCAATCGCTGAAAATCCTGAACTCGCTCCGGACTTAAATGAAATAGTATATATTACAAAAGCGGATGACTGTGATCTTACAGACAGCAAATTTGCTCAGGAAATCAATAAAACTTCGGATATAGAAAGCTATGCATCGGGGGTTCTGACCAGATCTGACAGTCTGTATTATCATGGACTTATGCCGGATATTATAATGAACATTTTTCTGTCATTTGTAATTATCTTAGTAGTTATAGTTTTTGTTGTAATGTCTAACAGCATTTCATCAAGTATTGAAATGAATTATACAGACCTTGGAAT
>DFGZ01000300.1 GCA_002371295.1 Oribacterium sp. UBA3737
AATATGACAGTTTCAAAATCATCACAGTGCTTCAGTTCATATAAAAAATCACGCATTCTCTTATGTATTGTCCGGTCCCTGCGCTCTATGGAAAACTTTGATTCGGCAATGCTGCCTTCAAGCAGCACATTGTCTGTTACAAGTATTCCCGATTTTGATATAAGCTTTCTGATATGCTGTAAAAAACTTAAATACTGTCCTTTGGCTGCATCTAAAAAAATAAAATCATATCCTTCGGTATGATTCCTGCTCAAAAGTTCGAGTTGTTCAAGTGCATCGCCTTCTATAAGAGTTATATCAGGATGGTCTTTAAGGTTCTTTCTGGCTTCTTTCAGTCTCATTTCCACTTTTTCCATAGTGGTGATCTTTGCACCCTTTCGAGAGAAATGTTCTATAAAAAGCGTGGAAAAACCGACTGCCGTGCCGATCTCTAAGATATTTCGGGGTTTTCTTTCCTCAAGGAGAAAGATAAGCAGACTTTGCATTGACTTTCTTATAATGGGCACTTTGTTCTCAAGTGCCCATTTTTCAAGTTTAGCCAGTTCTTCCGGAAGATCGCCTTCCAAAGAATTGATATAATCCTCAATATGTTCGTTTATGATCATGGTGTTGATTCTGCATCCTCTACTGATACTTCGCCTTCGATTGATTTTGCGGCATCCGTAATGATATCTAATATCTCATCATAGTTCATGGAAGTGTTCAGTACGTAGGTTCCGCCTTTTATCTCGTATTTTTTCTTGCTGGAGCCCATATTGATGTTACCTATCTGAACCTTCAAAAAGAATGAATACTTATCGGGTATAAGCTTGTTGGTCTCTAATTTTGTAGCTACGTTCATGGTAGACTCACCCTTAAGTATCTGGATCTTTACATCCCTTCCGGGTTCTTCCTCTACGGATACGTCGCCGAAAATCCTGTATGCAAGATCATAGGTTTTGTGAATGCCCTTTATAAGAAAGAAAATGATAACGGCATATATTACGATATTCAGGCATATCGATAAAAAACCGCCTGTCATTCTAAGCAATACACGCGTACCGGACGAACGTCCCGTACCCTTGGCATTCGCTCCTTTTAATGCACTCATTTATACCTCCATAAATACAGGAATAATGATGGGTCTTCTCTTCATCTTCTTCCATAAGAAATCAGCCAGATCATCCCTGATCAGTGATTTCATCTTGTTCTGATCCGTTATGCCTCTGCCCCTTATGGAATCAAGGTTCATGATAACGTGGTTCTCAAGGTCTGTAAAGAGTTCTTCCGCATCCTTTACATATACAAAACCTCTTGAATTTATCTCGGGACCGGCCACTATTTCTCCCGTAGCCGAATCAAGTGTAACCGATACTACCAAAAGTCCGCTCTCAGAGAGCTGCTGTCTGTCACGCAGTACTATGTTTCCAACATCTCCTACGCCTAAGCCGTCTACCATTACGGCACCGACTTTGACTCTTTCAACGATATTACCTTCTTCAGCAGAAAGCTCTACAACATCGCCTGAGGACAGGATAAATACATTGTCCTTATCCATGCCCATGCTGACTGCCAGCTCCTTATGTGCCACAAGAAATCTGTATTCACCGTGGACAGGGATGGCATACTTGGGTTTTACAAGTGAGTATATGAGCTTTATCTCTTCCTTGCAGGCATGTCCGGATACATGTGCATCCTGGAATATTACCTTTGCACCTATCATGGAAAGCTCGTTTATTACCTTAAATATATTCTTTTCGTTGCCGGGGATGGCTGAGGAACTGAATATTACAAGGTCTCCGGGCTTGATGGTTACTTTCTTGTGGATATTTGCCGCCATCCTTGACAGAGCTGCCATAGCTTCACCCTGACTGCCTGTAGTGATGATGACTATCTGTTCATCCTTATAGGATTTCATGGTCTCTATGGGGATGATCGTGCCGTCTTTTACCTTTATATAACCGAGCTCGCTTGCAAGAGTTATGACATTTATCATGCTCCTGCCTTCTATGACTACTTTTCTTCCGTATTTTTCGGCAGAATTGATGATCTGCTGTACACGGTCGACATTTGTCGAGAATGTAGCAACGATTATACGGCTTGAGTTATTCTCCATAAATATGGTATCAAAGGTCTTGCCGACAGTCCTTTCGGACATGGTATATCCGGGACGAAGTATATTGGTACTGTCACATAAAAGTGCAAGCACACCCTTTTTGCCCAGTTCGGCGAGTCTGGCCAGATCAATAGTCTCACCGAATACAGGGGTAAAATCTACCTTAAAGTCACCTGTATGTACTATGATTCCGGCCGGTGAAAATATAGCAAGAGCTGCCGCATCGGCGATACTGTGATTGGTCCTTATGAACTCGATCCTGAAATCGCCTGCCGTAACACTCTGACCGTATTTAACGGTACGGAGCTTCAGCTTCTTAGGCATCTCATGTTCTTTTAATTTATTTTCTATAAGTGCCATTGTAAGGCAGGTGCCGTATACGGGCACACATATTTCCTTTAACACATAAGGCAGAGCTCCTATATGGTCCTCATGTCCGTGTGT
>DFGZ01000061.1 GCA_002371295.1 Oribacterium sp. UBA3737
GCTCCTTACAGGAAATTCTTTCGAGACTATACCGTGTTCATGTTCAGCCGGAAAAACGATATGCCGGAGGGTTATTCGATCAGGGATATGGCAGTTGACCAGATACTGGCCATGAAGGATCTCGGGATCAGTAAAGCATACGTCATGGGTGTTTCTCAAGGAGGTATGATCGCACAGTATATGGCGATAGATCATCCGGAAATGGTGACAAAGCTGATCCTTGCCGTCACTGCTCCGAACGCGAACACAGTTCTACAGGAAAACGTCTGCGGCTGGATCGAGATGGTGAAGCGTAGGGATCATACCGCACTCATGGTTGATACTGCTGAAAAGATGTATTCGGAAAAGTATCTTGAGAAAAATCAGAAGTTTTTTCCGCTCCTTGCCAGAGTAACGAAACCACGAAACTATGACCGGTTTCTGAGAAATGCTCATGCGATCCTGGATTTTGACTGCCGCAGCGAACTGTGCAATATCAGATGCCCTGCACTGATTATTGCCGGCAGTGATGATCATACTGTCGGGAATGATGCTGCAAATGAACTGGCCGGATCAATCATCGGCAGTGAGCTGTATGTATACGAAGGCCTTGGCCATGGAGCGTTTGAAGAGGCAAAAGATTTCTATGATCGAGTTCAAGAGTTCTGCGAACGGTAACTGATAGTTTGCCGGGATTTCGCTAAATCGCAGTCTGTTGATTTGTTTCATCAAATCCGTTTTGTCGAGACTGTTGTCTTGCTTTCCAAGGGAGATGTCAAGAGCAAAAAGATCCGTGTGGAGTTCAATCTGGAGGATATGGATACGGACGGATTTAAGAAGGGTGCAACATATAACGCCATACGGGACTGGATAAAAGAAAAATACGGATATCGCGTGACTAATCTCAATATCGCTCAGGTAAAACAGAAGCATGGGATTATAGAACGGGAGAATTATAACAAACCCAAATCTCCGGACAGTAAACAGCCGGGATGTCCGGAGGAGAAGGTTAAGGCGATAGAGGATGCCATGAGGCATTTTCAAATGATATAGAAAATTGAAGATAGAATTGTTATAACATAGGCGATAAGACTGCATTTATACAAATGCTGAGGATAGAAATAGGTAATGAAGAATATAGGTCAGTGGAGAATGAAACTCTGCTGACCATTTTTTCTGATTGACAAGCTAATAAATGTTAGCTATACTATGGCTAATGGATGTTAGCGGATTGGAGAGAGTCATGTTTACCAAAGAGAAAATATTGGATGCGGCATTAACGTTATTTGCAGAGAATGGATACGATGGAACAAGTGTGGAGCAGATTGCAACTGTTGTCGGTATTAAGGCTCCGTCCCTTTATAAACACTATAAGGGTAAAGAGGATATCCTGAATGCGTTGATAGATTCCGCGGAAGCGCGATATGAGGAAATGTTTGGGTCTGAAAAAAATATCGGAAAGATACCAAAGGACCGGGAAGAGTTTATTAAGGCGACGATGGAAAGAATCTCGTTCACAATGCGGGATCCCATGATTCGCAAGATAAGGATGCTTCTTGTTCAGGAACAGTTCAGGAATGAAAGGATTTCCGAGGTTACAACCAGGCATCAGCTGGACGGGATACAGAGGATGTTTGCAAAGATTATCAAGGGAATGATGGATGAAGGTATCGTCAAAAATGATGATCCGGATTTGCTTGCAGTAGAACTTACCGCACCTGCTGTTCTGCAGATTGCAAGGTCAGACAGGCAGCCGCAGTATGAGGAAGACTGCATGGAATACATCGAAAAGCATTTACGGCATTTTTGCGAAGTATACATGAGAAAGTGAACATAAGGATATGATAGTAAGCAGAACAAAATACGAAGCTACCGAAGAAGAAATAAGTAGCCTGTTCAGGACGCACGGAATCGGTAATGTTAAGGGTTGCACCACTCTCGGAGACGGTGAGTTCAATTCTGCCTATAAGGTAACCTGTGAAGGCGAAAGAGATTATGTGCTCAAGATCGCACCGCATAAGGAAGCAACGGTATTAAGCTATGAGAAGAATATGATGGATTCGGAGGTTTACTGGTACCGGAAGATGAAGGAGCACACCGATATACTATGCCCTGAAATTTATGCGGTTGATTCTACATGCGAGATCATAAAGAGCTGCTGCTTTATCATGCAGATGATGGAGGGCGAGCCTCTGTGGAAATGTGATTTTACTTCGGAGGAAGCTGAGAGGGTGCAGGCTGAAAAGATCGGTATGCTTGCCAAGATCCATTGCGTTAAAAACGATAAATACGGTTACAGGCAGTCAGGGCTATATGGCTCGTGGTATGAGGCTCTTCGCTCGATGGCCGGGAATCTCGTGATGGATTGTAAGAATATCGGATATGAAACACCTGACGGCGAGGAGTTCATCAGGCTTATTGACAGGCATGAGGACGTTCTGAGGAAGGCTCCCTGCCGTATGGTGAATTTTGATCTGTGGGATAGCAATGTTCTTTATGATGATGGGAAACTTGTATGGATCGATCCGGAGAGAGGCTTCTGGGGTGATCCTGTGGCTGATTTTATAACTGTCGGAAAGGGGCAGAAGGCTCCGCTTACGGATAAGAAAAAAGAGATAGAGATTTACAACCGGACGGCAACGGAGAAGATAGAACTTAACAGG
>DFGZ01000373.1:0-1560 GCA_002371295.1 Oribacterium sp. UBA3737
TCTGCTGCTTTGGCTTCTGCCTCCAGATCTCTTTCGTAGGTATAATTCAGTATTCCAATATGTTTTTCCAACGCAAAGTTATCCGGAAGATACTCACCAAGCTTTTTTCTGAACTCCTGATTGAGTGCAATGGCAGAATAAGCCTTTCCCGAAATAGCACCTATCATATCACTGAATTCCGGTCTGTTGGGAAGAACATAGTAAACCTTTTCCACATCCGAAAGATCTGTCTTTATTCTTTTATTGTTAAAGCCTGTATTTCCGAAACCATCAACAGAGATAAAAGGAGTGAACACTATGCTGACCCCTTCCTTATTTCCGTCAACAGCATAAAGATCAAAAAACTGGGAATCCTCGTCCCCCTTGCATCCGGCAAATTCAGCTCTTATCCATTTGACCGAACCAACAATATCCCGGTTAACGAATTGCTCCATGGTGACACTCGGTGTATTAGGATCTCTCATATCCTTCAACCACTCACCCTGGATATACTTTATGTTGCTTTTAAGGTATCTGGGATATATGGATGCAAAATCCTCCTGTTTTAAAAGTAAAACAACCCTCTCTTCACTATACCATCTCTTCATAAAGTCACCTCTCGATAAAAAAACTATTCTGTAGTTACAATCATTAAAGCAGTGGTTCTCTTACTAAGATTAACTAAAAATATACCAACCCCCGCGAAATAAAATATCTTTCTTTATTTTAATAATTCCGGGCAGTTTTTACTAGTCTTTTATAAGATCCTTTATAACTTCTCCACCAATTATCATTCCTGCAACAGCAGGTACAAATGCCACAGATCCGGGGGTTGCCTTTTTGAAAGCTCCGGAAGCAGCCTCTTCAGAAGCGGAAGTTATCGTCTTCTCAGAAGCTTTTTCCACATTTTCCTTCGGTTTTACAGGTAATTCTGTGGAGAAAACAACTTTAAGCTTCTTAATGCCTCTTTTTTTCAGTTCCCGGCGCATAACCCTGGCCAGTGGATCAATAGATGTTTTATATATGTCAGCAACCTGAAACTTTGTTGGATCAAGCTTATTGCCGGCTCCCATACTGCTGAACACAGGAGTCCCGGCTTCATTGCAGGCTGTTATTATCTGTATCTTTGCTGTTACGGTATCTACAGCATCCACAACATAGTCATATTCCCGAAAGTCAAATTCATGACTGTTTTCGGGAAGAAAAAACATCCTGTGTGCTTTAACCCTGCACTCGGGATTTATGTCGTTGATCCTTTCTGCCATTACATCAACTTTATATTTTCCGAGGGTTTTTCTCGTGGCTATGATCTGACGGTTGATATTGGATTCATTGACTGTGTCATTGTCCACCAGGTCAATGCTTCCTACGCCGGTTCTGGCCAGAACTTCACATACATATCCCCCGACACCTCCGACGCCAAACACTATCACTCTTTTATTTTTAAGCTTTTCCACAGCCTCTTTCCCAAGAAGTATTTCGGTTCTGCTGAATGTAGTTTCCATGATAACTCCTGTAATAAACAAAGATCTCATAGCATGTATCATTACTGCACATTATATATTTCGGCAGTCTCTTCAT
>DFGZ01000373.1:1659-3159 GCA_002371295.1 Oribacterium sp. UBA3737
AATAATCGAGTAGGGAAAAAACGCCCTACTCGATTCCGCGTGACGGCCTTATCGCGAAAAAAACCGTCGCCTATTGCGGCGACGGTTTCATCATACTTTTTTCACATTAAATCTGCAACATTAAGCCAGTTTTCGAGAATTTCCTTCTCCTCAGGTCTGTTCTTGGTAAGATTTGCTGCTGCAACGATAGGCAGCCACTTATGTACATAGCTCTTATCTGTATTTGTCTTTGCACAGAAATCAGCATAATACTTCTCAGCTACATCCTTATTCTTAAGGTACAAAATGGTATAAGTTCTTGCAACATCCGCACTTGCATTACCCTGTGAAGCATGTACCCAGTCGATAAGATACATACTTCCGTCATCCTTAACGATGATGTTTGAAGGTCTGAAATCTCCGTGCACAAGCTTAAAGTGCTTTGGCATAGACTCAAGTCTTGTAAGAAGCTCATATCTTGTGCTTGAATCAATAGTGTTTAATCCGTTGATCTGATATGTAAGCTTATCTCTCAGCTTCTGAAGAAGCGGTGCCTTCTTAGTGAACATAAGAAGCTGAAGGTCTACCATTTTTCCGATGTACTCATCAAGCTTATCCGGATTTTCATCCATAAGCTGCTGAAGAGTCTTTCCTTCAACATACTCTTTTTCGATGATCCACTGTCCGTCTTCAAATCTGACACCGGTTATCTTTGGTACGTTTATCCCGTCAATATTCTCAACACGAGTGTTGATAAATGCCTCATGGAAAACTTCAGACTTGTCAAAATCTTTGGCAAATATCTTTAAGATTTTATCTCCGTCGCGATAAACACACTGAGTTGGTTTTTGTGATAATAACTCTCTTGCCATGTTCCTGTCTCCTTTACATATAACCCTTATGTCTATACTGTCTTTCTAAAAATGTCCATCCGTTCTTTGGATAAACCTATCATACTACAGTGCTTTCCAAAAGGAAACAAAAATCGTTAAAAAAATAACAAATTTTTTATTATCAATAATTGAACCTGAATACCGCGCATCCGTAAGCCGGTAATGAATATTTGATACGGAATGGTTTACCGTCGCATTCTCCTTTTTCTGCAAGATAAACATTCTTTGCATCCGCTCTTGTATTTCCGTTTTCATCCAGGATCAAAGTATATTTGGTCTTTACAGGAGCTCCTACCATGTAGTCCTTTCTTTCCATAGGAGTCATATTGATAACGAAGAGAAGACTGTTCTTTCCGGTCTTATCCTTACGTATGAAACTGAATATGGATCTGTCGCTATCGTCAGCATTGATCCACTCAAATCCCTGCCAGCTGTCATCAAGCTCCCACAAAGCAGGATATTTTCTGTACATATGAAGGAGATCTCTCATAAAATCATGAACGTTCTTGTGCCATGGTTCATCGGTGAGATACCAGTCCAGAGCAACGTTCTCATTCCACTCATGGAGCTGGGCAAAGTCCTGTCCCATGAACAGAAGCTTCTTTCCGGCATGACCGAACATGAACAG
>DFGZ01000156.1:0-306 GCA_002371295.1 Oribacterium sp. UBA3737
CCGGCCTTCGGCATACCATTTGAAAATCTTCCGGACCGTATCCGCCTGCTCCGTATTCACGACAAGTTCCCGTCCCACACGGTCGTAGCCTAACACGTTGCCGTTCCCATAGACCACACCTTTCTCCATGGATGTCTGCTGTCCACATTTCACACGGGCAGATGTTTTCCTGCTCTCGTCCTGGGCAAGGGTCGCCATGATCGTGAGCCGCAGCTCGCCATCGGGATCGAATGTCTTGATTCCGTCACTGATAAAATAGACCTCGACATTATGCTTCTTCAGTTTGCGTGTATAGTTCAGCGTATC
>DFGZ01000156.1:427-4604 GCA_002371295.1 Oribacterium sp. UBA3737
AAGTATCAGGCTGAACTTGCCGTTAAGCGCGTCATCGATCATTTGCATAAAGGACCGCCTCTTATAGGCTGCGGTGCCGGTGACACCCTCATCGGCATACAGCTTGACAACTTCCCACTCCGGGTGGATGCCAAGAATCGGTGAATACCAGTCCTTCTGGTTGGCCAACGCAGATAGCTGCGCTTCATGCTCCGTTGATACTCTGGCGTAGATTGCGACTTTTCGTTTTCCTCTGTAGTTGTAATTCATGTCAAACACTTTTCCGTCCCCTTTCATAAGCTCAATGATGATGTCATACATTGGGATTCTCATAAAGTCCCCTATGGTTATGATAGGTCTGCCTGTCTTCATCCGACAAGTTTGTCGCCGGTACCTGTGGCTCGTTGGAAAACTGTTTTATCTATCGAGCGGGAAGGACACCCCCTCCCGCCCGGCTTCGCACCGCGAACACTCCGCACTACGTGCTCCGTGTTCTTGCACCCGGCAATAGCATGCTCGTGCGAGCACGGCAAGCTCTGCCGGGTTTGTGCTACAAAAAAAGACAGCCGGAGCAGGCATTATGAGGGGGTAATGCCATGAGCAAACCAAGATGATTTGCAGCTCCGGAGCTGTCATGAAATAACAATACAATAATTGAGTTCAAAAAAGTCGTACTGTCAGCACGATTTCTATAAAATTTTTATAAACTTTTTAGCAAATTTAGGATGATTCAAATCAGGGTAGCCATTATACAAGCTATACATTCATGGCATCATTAACGACGACAATCTTCGACAGTCTATGTCGCGTCAGGGAAACTACTGGTTCAATGTTCCTCAGGAAACTTCTTTGACAGGATGAAAACCTAATCTGCCTGTCAGACCGCACAGAGTTCGAACATGTACAACCAAAGATTGATGACTACATCGATTACTATAAAAATAAACTGTATCAGTAGTGGCTATGTAAGCTTTCCTCTAAAGAGTATTATCGTTTCGTGATAACCATCAAATATCCGACTAAAGGAATTCCGGCTCCGGCTATAACAGCTGACTTCAATGATCCGACAATAATCGATTTTGAAGATAAACAGTAATTTCTTCACAAAAGTATCAACGGGCGATGAGATACATACCTTCGGGTCTTCAGGTGTGTCTATTATTATTCTGATTCACAAGTTTAAGTGAATATCCATGGTGCAGGACTCCTAAAGCAGTATTATCCACTATATGGAGTCCAAATTAGAATTGTTCAAGAATCGGAAACAGGGTTTTTACAATTGTCCTTGACACGTGGTGCACTTTATTTAATTTCACCCTTTTATGTATTCATACGTATGTTTGCACCTCTTACATGTACGTTTCGTAAAAAGTCCCGATAATGGGCTCCCACATAATGGGCAATTCGACATACTGTTCCAATCTTTAACTAACTCTGACCTTATTTTTTTGCTTCTAAGTAATTAAATGGTTTCTCAAGGTTTACCTGAGCTGTAGCTATGCCATCGCAATTATATCCATAAACATATCTTTTCCCTATTAAGAATAGAGGTCCAATATGCAGTGAGTATCGAGTGCCATCGTAATCAACTCGTTGTTTATAATGAACCCCAGAATAATCATAAAGACACCATTTACCTTTTTTATCTAAATTTATTCCAGCTTCAATGATACTCCGAACATTTCGCTCAGATTCCTCCAATAAAACATTTGCCCCAGGAAATGTTTGGCAAAAAGTAACCAACTCACTATCCATTAATCCATAATAAGTAAAACTTTTTATAAGGTCGAACTCACCAGTCAAGCATTTTGTTATCCATTCATCACAAAAATTCTCGAAATAATCCTTTAGCTTTACTGCTTCGCTCTCATTACATATCTTCAATGCGTTATTGTAAGCCTGTAATAACCATTGTGTGACTTTAGCACACCCGACACTTGTATGTGTATAATCTAAACTTTCAGAATGTAATAATACATAGCATATTGATTGCATTAGAGATTTCCAATAAAGATATTCATTTGCATATTTTTTCTCAATATCCTTATATGCAGACATCATCCCTACATAGTCACCAAGTTTTCCCAACGCATCTGCACTATTAATGGAGCTTAACAATTCTTTTTGCCCATGCACAATCTCCACTGTACCGGCCACTATTGTTTTTGCTTGTTCTATAGTATATTGACAACCGCAAAAATTACATTGAAACATTCCATTATCTGTACGTTGAAATTCGTTTCCCCCACAAACTTCACATATCAACCTTTTCATAGAATATCCCTCTCTACTTTCTTATTGATATTCCACAAAAGATGCCTATTTTAAGCACTTTCTGGAACGCCTATAGTTCATTGACAAACAGATCTATGAGCGAAAAGTACATCTTCTCTGTTGCGAAGTGCTTCTTTTCCGGCTGAATGGGTATACGAATCAAAACGTCATCACTTTTATGAAGGCGATCCGTCTCCCGTTCATCCTATGGTCGCTAACCTCTCATGTCTAACAGGGTCATCCGTATTTCTCTGCCCGGAGCCCTAAATTCCTTCGTCCAGCCTGCCCATAGCGGGATGCCGCCCTTGCTCCTTATCAGGGTCATGCCCTATAAACTATGCTTTAGCGGCGTCGCTCTGCTTTGTCTTATAGAGAGTGTTAGAGCCCGGAGAGATTGACCATTTTGAGTCCGCCAGAAATGACCAATCTAGGCTTATTAGAAATAGCCAATGCACCAGCATGACTAATTGATCATCGACAGTTATTCAGTGGTATCACTGATCTCTATCGAATAGGTTTTCAAGTTACGTCCCCGATAGCTTTCGCCTTTCATGAGATAAACGGTAGCCGCATCGAAAGTCCTGTCTAAGGCACAAAGCAATGAATCCTCCTCACGGAAAAAGTCGCGCCATTTGTCAGGCGTTAGATTGCTTGTGAAGATCATACAGTTAGGGCCTTCTTTGCTGCACCTGCGGTCGATCATATCAAAGAACAGACGGGTGTTCTCCATATCAAAGATGCTCCGTCCTATTTCATCTACGATCAGGCAGGATGGCCGTACAAGACCTGAGATGGCACTGCTCTCTGTGCCTGTCCTACGTGCTTTTGTGAACTTTTCATTTAACTCAGTAGCCTTTATAAAATAAGCTTTCAGTCCTTTATTACAGCAGGCGTTCCCATATGCCATAGAAAGATGGGTCTTTCCAACCCCCGGCGGTCCAATAAAGGCTATGTTCTGCCTTGAATATAGTGCCGCAAGATTCGGAAGATTTTTTATCTGGACAGCATTTTCACCTGTTACCCTGCTGAAATCGAAGTTGTCAAATGTACTTGGTTCTTTTTGTGGAATCCGACTGTGCAGGAGCAGCGTATTTATTGCTTTATCCCTCTGGTTCTGTCTGAGGAATGACATGAATTCACTCATGGCTGCCAGATGCTCCGGCGAGACCTTTTTCTGAGATAGATATACTGCGATTTCCTGCGCGGTTATCTTGATGTCCAATGCAGAAGCATCCGCCTGAAGCATTTCTATTAGAGTATCACTCATTTCCGGCACCTCCAAAAGCGAACTTGGCGAACGCGGATTTCCGTGGAGGTTCCTCTTTCTGAGAGATACTGATCTTTACAGGAACAGAGGGCCTTTCTTCTGGCTGGGCATCAGCGAATTGTCCCTTACAGAAGCTGTCTTTCCGGCTCCAGGTGACATCATGAGTGATCAGGACTTTACGAAGCTCCAGATCATAAACATACAAAGTGAAATCTTCACGCTGGACACGGCAGGTATGATGGACATAGCTGTATGGGACCCCAAAACGCCTGCCTTCATATGTAACAAAACCATCGAATGAGATGCATCGAACAGGGCATAAGTATTTGCGGACATCAAAAGTATCTTTGATCACAGCCGCGTTCTTCATGCAGCTGATGGTATGTCTTTTATGAGGGATGCAGTCAACTGCCTTGTGAAATCGATTGTTCTGTTTATCACACCATCTCCATGCTTCATAATTAAGATCCGTGATAGTTCCGAAGACCCGGCCGGCAAGGAAGTTTTCCTTAACAAAGCGAACCAGGCGTTCTACGGATTAAACGAATATTCGTTTAATCCATAGAGAATAAGGTCGGCTATGACCGGAGAAACATGCTGGTTCCGGTACCGCGGTTCCTTTCCCTGGAGCAATACAATGAGCAGCTGCTGAGGGAA
>DFGZ01000170.1 GCA_002371295.1 Oribacterium sp. UBA3737
CCCTCAATACGGCTTAAAATGCTGTCGGTATCCAGGATGATGGCATCCCTTCCGGAAACAGTCCTCAGGTGTTCGATAAAGCCGACTATTTCCTGGGGACTAAGGGTAGTTATGTCTTCCGGTGTCCTTACGGGAAGGATGGAGTCTATCTGTTTATCATGAAGAATGAGCTCCTGAAGCCGGTCTCCCGTAAGCTTACCCTCTTTATAAAAATACATTGCTTCTGACAGAGTGCCACGGCACATAATGTCGTCATCGTTAAACTGATGAGAAGAAACCTCTTCAAGAGTCAGATACAGAGGTTTCATATCCTTTTGCAAGACCTTTGTAAGAGCAAGTGCAAAACGGGTTTTTCCGGAACGCCCGATGGGACTGTATATAAGGTAGAGCTTCGAATGTCTGTCAGAGTATTCCCTTTTGGAAGCTGCAGTATCATGTCCGTAGATGTTCATGATCTCACGAAGAATGTTTTCACCGGACTGATACTTATATATCCGGTACTTTCCGTCAGTGCCGGAATGCTGTGCATCAGCATCCCCGGATTCAATCGGTGTCTCAGAAAGCTTAATGATGGATTTTGCAGGTATCTGATATAAAAGGTCAGGTTCCGAAACCAGGGATCTTCCCGTTTCAAAGGAATACTTCCTGTCATAAGAATCTCCCGAACCCTCATGGACTGAGGCAAAAGCAGATCCTGAATAGGTCTTGGCTCCGGAAATTCCGGAATTGTATCTTTTGGCTTCGCTTCCAACCAGCAATTCTATGGGATGGTCCTGGGAAAAGTTCCTGAGATCATGATAATTATCGAAAGAGTAAACCGTAAACGGACAGTTGGAATGGTTAGAAGCAAATCTTCTGAACCTGTCACAGTAGGTTTTATCTTCATCAAAGAAAGCAAGAATATGATGCATAAAAACTCCTTATCTTTAGTATGTTCACTCCTAAGTCCACAAAGGACTTCGGAGTGAAGTAGTGATCAGTCCCGGAATTGCACCGAGAAAAACAGGGATCGCGAGGGGAAGAGTACCTCTTTCCGGGAGTCTCAGGCAGATTTCAAAAATCCTGAAATCTATAAGAAGGCACTTAAGCTCCGGAAAGAGAAACTTTAGCTTTTGTTTGTAGGGGTGATAAAAAGCTGTAGGGATCTTTGTGGGCATAAAAAAGCATTTAGGGGTAATGTTTACTTTTTTATTTATAGAAGATGCGAAAACTGTTTCAGCTTTGCTGATCAGAATAAATGCAAGAGCTAGGATGAGACCCGGTAGTAAAAGATGAAGACCTTCATAAAAACCGGTCCATGAGATGAAAAGAGCGATTAGTTTGGCGTCTCCTGCACCTGCATTGGTCATGGCGGTGATAACGGACAGGATCATAACTGAGAAGAGAAAGGTCAGAAGAAAAGAAAGGGAGTATAGAAGGTTGAAAGAACCTGTCATATACAGAAAAGAGATACATCGGAAATTGAGAAACAATCCGAGTAAAAGATACATACCTGTAAAAGCATTTGGTATGCGGCGATCATAAAGATCGGTGAGGGCTGAACCGTAAAGGAACTGCAGAAGAACCAGATGAGATACTGTCATGTTGCCTCCGTATGAATTTGTGTGCTCAGTATATGACCGATCTTCAGATATGCCTATAGTCTAAATTGTGACAAGGTCTGAAAAAAGACTACGTGTTCTTGAAAAACGGAGCAAAATAGTGAAAAAAGCATGCCTTGGAAATAACAGAAAAAAGCAGGCAAATGTATAAAAAGTAGAAACTATGGTAAAAATGCACAAAACAAACAGTTTATAAACTTCCTAAAAAAAGTCTAAAATTAGCACTCACCACTTGAAAGTGCTAACAATCGAGATATAATCATTACTATAAAAGAGAAACACAACGGAAAATACTGTATTGTGGGCATCAGTGTCAGGCCGGAATATTTCTCGGAATATAAAAGGTAATAGCAAACCGGAAGGTTTTTATGAGGAGGATATTATGAATATTAACAAGTTTACCCAGAAATCAGTTGAAGTAATAAATAAGTGCCAGGATATCATTACAGAATATGGAAACCAGTATGTGGAGCAGATACATCTTCTGTACAGCCTCATAACTGTTGATGAGAGCCTCATCGCCCAGCTTCTGAAAAAGATGGGAATTTCCATAGATGGTTTCAAAGCATCCCTGGAAACTGAGATATCAAAGCTTCCAAAGGTATCGGGAGGAAGCGGTCAGATGTATATGTCACAGGCTGCCAATCTCGCCCTTACAAGAGCTGAAGACCATATGAAGTCCATGGGAGACGATTATGTTTCGGTAGAGCACATTTTCTTATCCATAATGAAGGAAGCGGATCCTACGGTTAAGAAGCTCCTTAAGGAATATGACATCACAAAGGATAAGTTCCTGAAGGCACTTTCGGAAGTAAGAGGAAATCAGAGGGTGACCACAGATAACCCGGAGAGCACCTATGATACCTTGAATAAGTATGGCTATGAAATGGTACAGAGCGCAAAGGATCAGAAGCTGGACCCCATAATCGGAAGAGATGAGGAGATCAGAAACATTATCAGGATCCTGAGCAGAAAGACCAAGAATAACCCGGTACTCATCGGTGAACCCGGTGTAGGTAAAACCGCAGTTGTTGAAGGTCTTGCCCAGAGAATAGCTGCAGGCGAAGTTCCTGAAAGCCTTAAGGATAAGAAGATATTCGCCCTTAACATGGGTTCCCTTGTGGCAGGTGCAAAGTACAGAGGTGAGTTTGAGGAGAGACTCAAGGCAGTTCTCGATGAAGTTAAGCAGTCCGACGGACAGATACTTATGTTCATCGATGAGCTTCACACCATAGTAGGCGCCGGAAAAACCGATGGTGCCATGGACGCCGGAAACCTTCTTAAGCCTATGCTTGCAAGAGGTGAGCTCCACTGTATCGGTGCCACAACTCTTAATGAATACCATAAATATATAGAAAAAGATGCAGCCCTCGAGAGACGTTTCCAGCCGGTAATGATAGACGAGCCAACTGTAGAGGATACTATCTATATTTTAAGAGGTATTCAGGACAGCTATGAAAGATATCATGGCGTATCAATTACCGACAATGCCATGGTGGCGGCAGCAATGCTTTCCGACAGATATATCTCCGACAGATTCCTTCCGGATAAAGCCATCGACCTTGTGGATGAAGCCTGCTCCATGGTAAAGACCCAGATGGAGTCAATGCCTGAAGAAATGGCTGCCATGAAGAGTCATATCACCCAGCTTAAGATGGAACAAAGCTCACTTAAAAAGGAAGATGACAAGCTCTCAAAGGAAAGAGTTCAAGAGATAGAAAAGGAACTTGCCGAACTCCAGGAAGAGTTTGATGCAAAGTCCGCCCAGTGGGAAAACGAAAAGAATTCCGTCGGAAACCTCCAGCAGCTCCGTGAAAAGAGAGACCGGATACGTAAAGAAATCGAAAAGCTTATGCAGACAGGCGATTATGAAAAAGCTTCAATGCTTAAGTATCAGGATCTGGCACAGATTGAAAAACAGCTTTCAGATGCAGAGAACAGCGTTCACAGTGAGGACAAGGCGCTCCTTCAGGAAACAGTAACCGAAGAAGAAATCGGAAAGATCGTAAGCCGTTGGACAGGAATCCCTGTATCAAAGCTTAACGAATCCGAAAGAAGCAAGGTACTTCACCTTGATGATGAGATCCACAAGAGACTCGTCGGTCAGGATGAAGCCGTTGAAAAAGTGGTTGAGGCCATCCAGCGTTCAAAGGCCGGCATAAAGGATCCGGGAAGACCTATAGGATCCTTCCTCTTTATGGGACCTACAGGCGTAGGTAAGACGGAGCTTGCGAAAGCATTGGCCCAGAACCTGTTTGACGACGAAAACGCCATGGTTCGAATCGATATGTCCGAATATATGGAGAAATATTCCGTTTCCAGACTTATCGGTGCAGCCCCCGGATACGTGGGCTATGAGGAAGGCGGCCAGCTTACGGAAGCCGTTCGCCGTAAGCCATACTCTGTAGTGCTCTTCGACGAGATAGAAAAGGCACACCCCGATGTCTTCAACATCCTCCTCCAGGTTCTGGATGACGGACGTATCACAGACAGCCAGGGCAAGACCGTTGACTTCAAAAACACTATAATCATACTTACAAGTAACCTCGGTGCCCAATACCTTCTCGATGGTATAGACAGTAACGGAAACATCACGGAAGCCGCCAGAAAGAACGTCAACGACGAACTCCGGAGAGCCTTCCGCCCCGAGTTCCTGAACCGTCTCGACGAGATCATAATGTTTAAGCCTCTCAGCAAGGACAATATCGGCCTCATCACAGACCTCATGATAAAGTCCATCAATAAGAGACTCGAAGACAGACAGATCTCCATCGAGCTCACCGATTCAGCCAAGGAATACGTTGCGGACTACGGCTACGAGCCCCAGTTCGGTGCCCGCCCTCTCCGCCGTTTCATCCAGAAAAACGTCGAAACCCTGGTAGCCCGTGCCATCCTCGAAGACCA
>DFGZ01000082.1 GCA_002371295.1 Oribacterium sp. UBA3737
AAGGAAAGAAAATGAAAGTATTAATCTTAGCAGGTGGATTCGGAACACGTATTTCAGAGGAATCACATTTAAAGCCAAAGCCCATGATAGAGATAGGCGAGATGCCCATACTCTGGCATATCATGAAATACTATTCAAGCTACGGCTACAATGATTTCATCATACTGGCGGGCTATAAGCAGTATGTCATAAAAGAGTTTTTTGCGAATTACTTCCTGCACAACTCGGATGTCACCTTTGATCTCAGCAATAACAGTATGGAAGTTCATAACAACATGAATGAGCCCTGGAAGGTGACCATAGTTGATACCGGACTCAATACCATGACAGGAGGACGTATCAAGAGAGTACAGAAATATGTGGGAGATGAGCCCTTCATGCTTACCTATGGTGACGGAGTGTCCGATGTAGACATTAGCGCTCTTGAAAAGTTCCATAGAAGCCACGGAAAGATCGCAACCATTACTACAGTATCTCTCGCCCAGCAGAAGGGCGTTCTGGATATAGATGACAACAACAGGATAAAGGCCTTCAGGGAAAAACAGAATGAAGACGGAGCCATCATAAACGGAGGTTTCATGATCTTTAATCCAAAGGTCTTTGATTATCTGACCGGTGACAAATGTGTCCTTGAGCGGGAGCCAATGCATAAGCTTGCAGCTGATGGTGAGCTCATGAGCTTCTATCACCCGGGCTTCTGGCAGTGCATGGATACCCAGAGAGAAAAGAAGCTCCTGGAAACCCTTTGGGAAGAAGACAGAGCGCCATGGAAGAGATGGAAGTAATTACTCTTAAATTGTATCGCAGGGCCGTCGATAGTATATATCAGCTTCGCATACCGGAAACCCGCAGGCAAATAGGGAGAAAAAATTCCCTAATGGATTTAGGGTGAGCTGTGAGTATTGAACGGTCCACAAAATCCCCGGTGATTTCTGAAAGCACTTTGGAGAAGAACAAATGTCGAAATTTACAGAATTAAAAAAATACTATAGCGGAAAAAGAGTGCTGGTTACAGGTCATACAGGCTTCAAAGGCAGCTGGTTGTCTCTGATGCTAAAAATGCTTGGTGCGGAGGTTTACGGCTATGCATTGGAACCGCCCACTGATCCATCCCTTTTCAACATACTCGGTCTCGAAAAAGAGATGACCTCAGAGATCGGAGATATCAGGGATTATCAGCATTTAAGCTCCTTTTTTGAGAAGGTAAAACCTCAAGTGGTTCTTCACCTTGCGGCTCAGCCCATAGTGAGAACCTCTTATGAGATACCGAGGGAGACCTATGAGATAAATGTCATGGGTACCGTCAATATCCTTGAGTGTGTCAGAAAAAGCCGGGAGCATGGTGACAGGGTAGAAACCTTCCTGAATGTCACCACCGATAAGGTTTATGAAAACAGCGACCTCATGGACCATCCTTTTAAGGAAGAAGAAAAGCTTGACGGTTACGATCCCTACAGTAACTCAAAGTCCTGTTCCGAGCTTGTGACCCACAGCTACACAAAGTCATTTTTCAGTGGTGAGGATTCGGTTACCCCAATCTCCACAGCCCGTGCCGGTAATGTTATCGGCGGCGGTGATTTTGCCAGAGACCGTATCATCCCCGACTGCGTAAGGGATACAGTTTCGGGAAACAGCATTCATGTGAGAAATCCCTATAGCACGAGACCTTATCAGCATGTTTTGGAGCCCCTTTATGTATACCTTCTCATCGCCATGAAACAGGCTGAGAATCGGGAAGTGGCAGATAGTTATAATGTCGGTCCCGATGAGTCGGATGCAATCACAACAGGAGATCTGGCGGATAAATTTGTTGCCTCCTGGGGGGATGGAGCAAAGTGGCATAGTGAAGCCGAGAGCAATGCTCCCCATGAAGCATCATTCCTGATGCTTGATACCGGGAAGATCAAGAAGGCCCTGAACTGGGCTCCGGTATGGCACGTGGATGAAGCTGTCCGTGAAACCGTGAAATGGTACCGGGCATGGCATGACAAAGAGGATATGCTGAAATTCACAGAAGGGCAGATAAAAGAGTTTCTGGCGGATTAATAAAATTACTGACTCGATTTATGATTTCAGAGAATGTGCTATATGATATTGCATTATTTATGATCATTTGAAAAGAGAAAAGCCGGAATAAGAGTTACACGAAAAAACCTGAATCAGGCAAATATATCATTTAGAAAGAGAAACATTATGGAAAAAACAGAGCAGCAGGCAAGACAGGAGATACTTGATCTTGTATCTGAATATGCAAAAAAATATAAAGTACCGGCAAAGCCCTATGAGGAGGGAGACCGTATCCCTTACGCAAGCCGAGTGTATGATGACAAAGAAATGGTTAACCTTGTGGACAGTGCTTTGGAGTTCTGGCTTACCGCAGGAAGATTCACCGATAAGTTCGAGCATGATTTCGGAAAATATCTGGGAGTTAAATATGTGAGTCTCGTAAACTCCGGCTCCAGTGCCAATCTTCTCGCCTTCAGTACTTTAACAAGTCCTCTTCTTAAAGAGAGACAGGTGAGACGCGGAGATGAGGTAATAACAGTTGCGGCGGGATTCCCCACAACCGTAACGCCCATAATCCAGTACGGGGCAGTGCCTGTTTTTGTGGACGTGACATTACCAACCTGTGACATAGACGTTAC
>DFGZ01000164.1 GCA_002371295.1 Oribacterium sp. UBA3737
AACAGCGGAAGCGATACCAGCATGATGAATTATACTATCGACAAGAGAAATCCTTATCCTTCAATGGCTTTCATGATAGTTGCCGATGATGATGTACGTGAATGGGGAACTCAGAACTGGGAAGAGAAATCCGCACAGTACAAGGAGCAGGGCTATGTTCCTGTTTCAATGAAGACTGATTTTGCCGAAATCTATCCTAAGACTATCACAAAGGCAGATAAGCAGTATACAGAACCTGAAACAAACGCCGAAACAGCTGTTCAGGAAACAAAGAAAACTGCTGCATGATTTATAAGTGTCCGGCGAAAGCCTATCGTATTTACATTTAAAAAAGTATAGTAAGCAACGGTGAATTTATTATGGATTCACCGTTGTTTTTTTGTGGCAGAAGACCGGCAGGAGTATGCCTGCCCACTTTATATCAGCATAGCCAAGTTGTCTATAACAATACAAATGCAAAGTTGTATTGTAAAATCCGTAAGCCTGAGAGAATATGGTAATTTATCCCCCTATGTATTGAAATATATACATAAAACGTCACACATAAGCCACCTGAATGTCCGTAATTTTCAGCAAATTCCCCAATCAGGAACAAGATGAGCAGAAATCCAATACAACTTATATAACCAAAAGTCTTGTATTTTATTGCATATATACAAGGGCACTGTTAAACTACTGATATAAGTTGTTAAAAAACAACAAAGTTCGTGATTAATTTAATAATGGAGGTTGTGTGATGAGAAAAATTCTCAAAAAAGTTGCGGCTGTTGCAGCATCCGTAGCTATGGTAACCGGACTGGCAGCTTGTGGTGGTGCTTCTTCATCTTCTTCAGCAGGTGGAGGACAGGCAATCGATAACAAGGACATCAAGATAGGTGTATCTATCTGGTCTTCCACAGATGTTCTTGGATCACAGTGTAAGCAGATTCTGGACGAGGCTGCAAAGTCTCTGGGTGTTCAGGTTCAGTATGTTGACCAGGGACATGTTTCCGAGAAGGTTACAGCATCTGTTGAACAACTTGCAGCTGCAGGCTGTCAGGGAATCGTTATCTGTAACTCTTCCGATACAGAGATGACTTCTGCAATTAAGACATGTAATGACAACAAGGTTTATCTTGCACAGTTCTTCCGTGTAATTTCAAAGGACAACAGCGCAGATATTTATAAGGCAGCTACAGATTCTCCTTATTTCGTAGGTGCGGTTCATGAGAATGAGCCTGAAAACGGTGAGAAGCTTGTCAATATCCTTCTTGAGAAGGGTGATCGTAATATAGGTCTTATCGGATGGGAGCAGGGTGATGCAACCTGGCTTGGAAGATGGGAAGGCTATAAGGCAGGTGTTGAAAAGTGGAATAAGGAACATCCGGATGATCAGGCAAAGCTTTCCGAGCCACAGTACGCAGGTACAACATCCGAAGGCGGTTCAAAGGCTGCTGAAGCTCTGATGTCTGCAGATCCTTCACTCGACGCACTTATTCCTGCCGGTGGTGGCGGAGATCCTCTTCAGGGCGCAATCGCAGCAGTAGAGCGTGCCGGAAAGACACAGGATATCGATATCGTTTCTACAGACTTCCTTCCTGACCTTGGAGAGAGACTTGCAAACGGCTCCATGGCAGGTGAGTCCGGTGGACATTACTGTGATCCGCTTATCGCATTCATGATGGTCTATAATGCGATCAAGGGTAACTACACAGGATTTGAAGGAAAGTTCAATGATGTTCCGTTCCCATATCTTTTCGTTTCATCCGCAGACGATTACAAGGCTTATGAAAAGTATTTCGTAGATCAGCTTCCATATACTGATGAAGAGCTTGTTGAGATGTCAAAGCTCGATTTTGATGGACTGAAGGAGGCTGCTGCAAAGATCTCTATTGAGGATGCAGCATCTCGTGCAGGAAAATAAATGATTAATCTGTTATGAGACAGAATAAGAGCCGGTATCGAGCGTAGGCACTGATACCGGCTCGGTTTTTAAAAAGTTTGATGAGGTAATAAGATGAGTTCTTCCACTGTGACAATGGGACAAAAAAAGATTACAGGAAGCCTCCGTGGTTATTTGATTTTAGTTTTTCTGGTCGTTCTTTCCTGGAGTATCTTCAAAATACTGACACCGCATAATTTCGGTTCATTCAACAATATGCTCAGTTATTTTCAGGCCAGCCTGATCGCCAGTGTAGGCGCTGTAGGATTTTATTTTGTTATGGTCATGGGCATGTTTGACTTTTCTATCGGTGCGAATATCATGCTTTCAGCTATTGTTGGCTGTGTTTTCGCAACGAAACTTGGTCTTGGTTATATAGGTCTTGTAATTGGCGCTTTAATCTGCGGCTGTCTTGTGGGATTGTTTAACGGCAGCTTTTATGTAAAGCTCAGAATTCCGTCTATGATAGTAACCACAGGTCTTGCACTTATCTATGAAGCTACTGCCAACTACATCGCAGGCGGTGTTGAGCAGACATTACCGGCAGATCTCAGAATGTTCGGACAGATGCCGGGAGATATCATTCTTGCAATTGCAGCTTTTTTAGTTGCCTATGTTTTTCTTAATTATACGAAAATCGGTACTTATACCTATGCTATCGGAAGCAACGAATTTGTTGCAAAGAACATGGGGATCAACGTAAATAAATATAAAGTGCTGGCCTTTATTCTGAGCGGCGGATTTTTGGGAATCATGGCAGTTCTTACCATAAGCTACGGTTCCTCCATGGTGGCAGTTACAGGTATGGCATCCATGAGCCGTAACTTTGTTCCTACCATGGGCTGCTTCTTTGGTGTTGCCTTCAAAAAATACGGAATTCCTTTACAGGCGATCATAATCGGAGAGTTCATCATCAACATTATCTTTTTCGGCTTTATTGCATTGGGAGCACCCACGGCAATTCAGGATGTAATTACAGGTTTTGCTCTTCTTATCATCATTACCGTTACATCAAAGATCAAAAAGGGCGAAATCGTCAAGTGATACAGGAGGGAGCAATGAGTGAAATTCGTTTAGAGGTAAAGAATCTTTGCAAGTCCTTCGGTATTACGAAGGCAGTTCAGAACGTTTCATTTTCCATTAACAAAGGAGAGGTTCATGCCCTGATTGGAGAAAACGGATCCGGAAAATCCACTCTGACCAATATGCTGACAGGAATTTACAGTATAGAAAGCGGTACCTTTGTACTGGACGGAGAGGAGATTCATCCTAAAAATCAGGTAGATGCCAACAATCACGGTGTATCCATAATCGTACAGGAACTGGGAACCCTGTCAGGACTTACAGTTGCTGAGAATATTTTCCTCGGACATGAAGACCGCTTTGTGAAGTTCGGGATCAAAAATACAAAGCAGATGATCAAAGAGGCCAATGAGCTTCTGCATCGTTACGGATTCGACAGGATCAAAGCCCATCGTATGATCGATGATTACAATTTTGAAGACAGAAAGCTTGTAGAGATCGTAAAGGCTACATATTTCAATCCTAAGATAGTTGTCATTGACGAGACCACCACAGCTCTTTCCCAGGAAGGACGTAATGAGCTGTACAAAGTGATGAATAAGATCCGTGACAGCGGAAATACCGTTATTTTCATTTCCCATGACCTTCAGGAGGTTCTGGAAATGTCGGATACCATTACTATACTGCGTGACGGTGTTTACATTGACACTGTAAAAAGCAAGGATGTTACAGAAGAAGATTTAAAGCGTCTCATGGTCGGACGTGAAGTGACCGGAGACTACTATCGTTCCGATTACGGCAGTGTAGTTTCAGATGAAGTTGTACTTTCTGTTAACAATGTTTCTGTTCCGGGTCTTCTCAGTGATCTTCACTTTGATCTGCATAAAGGAGAAATCCTGGGCTTCGGAGGCTTATCGGAATCAGGTATGCATGAGGTAGGAAAGGCGATTTTCGGGGCTTCTTATGACAGACAGGGTTCTGTAAAGCTTTCCGATGGAACGGAGATCAATGATATCCCGACGGCAATCCGGCACAGCATAGCATACACATCTAAGGATAGAGACAATGAATCCGTTGTTCTTAATCAGAGCATCATGGATAACATCTGTCTTCCTTCTCTTGATGAGCTTTCAGATAAGAGACATATGCTCAGTGATAAAAAGTTAAGAGCATTTGCGGACAAATTTGCAAAAGAGATGTCTGTCAAAATGGTAGATGTGGATCAGTTCGTATCGGATCTTTCAGGCGGAAACAAGCAAAAGGTAGTTCTGGCAAGATGGATAGGAAAGGATTCGGATATCGTTGTTCTGGATAGTCCGACAAGAGGTATAGACATCAAAGTAAAACAGGATATCTATCAGCTGATGGACAGGATGAGAAAAAGCGGAAAATCCATCATTATGATTTCTGAAGAGCTGATGGAACTTATCGGAATGTGTGATCGAATCATCATCATGAAAGACGGAATGATCAGTGGTCAGATCGAGAGAAATGAAACTCTGGATGAGAACAATCTGATCACCATGATGGTATAAGGAGGAATTATGGTTCAAGCAGGCAAAGCTGAGACGGCGGTTAATAAAGAGGGGCAGGTAAAGAAAGTTTCAGAGATGTCCATGGTCAGGACGTTTCTTCCTATAGTCGGTCTGATTATCGTGTTTTTGATATTTAATGTACTGACAAATTTCAGAATGATTAAAAATATGCCTCTTGTTCTTTCACAGATCTATGTCACCATGATAGCAACCACCGGCGTGTTTTTCATCATGACTATGGGAGGTCTTGATTTTTCACAGGGCTCCATACTGGGAATTGCATCTATAGTGGTGTGTACTGTATCAAAAATGAGTATTCCTTTAAGCATAGTAAGTGGTATTATAGCAGGAGCACTGATCGGTGCATTTAACGGATACTTTTATGTATACCGTAAGATAAAATCTTTCATCGTAACTATCTGTACTATGTTTCTGTTCCGCGGATTTATAAAATATATGACAACCAATGCTCCGGTTGCCGGATCTGCCGAACTGATTAATTATGACAGTACAGTATTAAAAGTGGTTTTGACTTTAGTGGTGCTGGTAACAGGTTTTGTACTTTTCAGATATACCAAATTCGGAACATACCTGAAGGCTATAGGTGCCGGAGAAAAGGCAGCTATGTTTTCCGGTATCCGTACTGACAAAATGAAGTTCTGGGTATATGTATTATCGGGAGCCATCACAGGGTTTGCTGCATTTATCAATGTTATCAAGGTAGGATCTGTCACAGCCTCAGGCGGAAACCAGCTGGAGACACAGATTCTTATCGCCCTGGTACTTGGCGGTATGCCTATTTCCGGTGGTGCGAAGGTACGATTTGAAAATATCATCGTAGGTTCACTTCTTTATATAGTTCTGAACAGTGGTCTTACTATGATGGGATTTTCCACACAGATGATGCAGCTCATACAGGGAATAGTATTTCTGGTATTTGTTGCCATATTTGCCGATCGAAAGTCATTACAGGTTATCAAATGACATGACTAGGGACACAGATAAACATATCAACGAAAGTTTGAAATATCATAAACTGTATAAATGGGGACGGACACTGATCCTGAGCGGTGTGCTTAAGACAGGTGACAAATTCATGTCCGAGCATGTACTGGAAAAGAAGTTCGGATACTCAAGGCAGACTGTGCGTGCAGCCCTTGAAAAGCTGGAGAAGGAAGGCCTGATTCAAAGAGTCAGGGGCAGCGGCACCTATGTTTCTTACAGTACAGACACAGGAACGGACGGAGATGATAAGCCGCATATCGGTTTGATCTTAAGCTATTTTGCCGATTATCTGTTTCCTGAGGTATATGCAGGGATAGAATCTGTCATGAAGGAAAAGGGGTTTCACATAGATGTGGCCATTACAAGGAATCACCTGAACGAAGAAACCATGTATCTGGAAAATTTCCTTAAGGCAGGTGTATCAGGCCTCATTATAGAAGGTACACGCACCAGCTTTCCAAATCCAAATCTGCGTTTGTATAAGGAAATCAAACGCAGGAATATCCCTACGATCTTTATTCATAATCATTATGCAAACATTCACTTCGACAGTGTTGAAATGTCTGATGCAAAAGGAAGTTATGAGCTGACCAGACAGCTTATCGACAGCGGACACAAAAAGATCGGCGCTATATTCAAGTATGATGATATGCAGGGGATGGAGCGGTACCGTGGATTTACAGAGTGTCTGTCGGATTTCGGACTCCACTATGATGATAACTGGGTACGATGGTACTCCACAAAGGATATGGAGGATAAATTCAGCAGGAAAAGCCTGATGGAATTCTATCGAAGGACCAGGGAATGTACCGCATTTGTTTTTTATAACGATGAGATCGCCTACAGGTATATGAACTTTCTTACAGAACGTGGCATAAAGGTTCCGGAAGAGGTTTCCGTTGTATCCTTTGATGACGCCAAAATGCAGGAAACCGGAGCTGTGAAGATTTTATCGGTGGTGCACCCGAAATTTGAGCTTGGGAGACTGACCGCACGAAATCTGCTCCGAATGATGAATGATCCTGAATGGACTCATCACAATTATTCTTATCAATTTCCGGTTTCATTTAATTCCGGTAATTCAGTGAATGATATGACATGATGTGAGTGTCAAAAGTCGATATCGGACCGCTTCGGGACTCCGGATTTCTCTCTTAAGGGAATTTGGAGCCCCGATTTTTATTTAGACAGTCATTCCTCCCTAACTATCTTCCTATATTGTGTAGGTGTCATCCCTTTTTCCTTTTTGAAGATACGGTTAAAATATGTCATATCATTCATACCGGACAGGGATGCGATGGTGTGAACCGAATAATCCGATGTATTCAGAAGGAATATCGCACGTTCCACTCTCTTTTTGTTCACAAATCCGGTAAAGGTACTACCTGTTTCTTTCTTGAAAAGTGAAGCAAGATAACTCTTGTTAAGTCCCAGGTCTTCTGCGGTTTCCTGCAGTGTGAGTTCCGGCTCAGAAAGCTTCTGAGAGATATGATTAAGGATCTTCTGCATGACAGGAGAGTAACCTGCTGTAGACTGCTGCTGCACCAAAAGACAGTATTTTTTCAGAATATCCCTGTGTACATCCTTGCTTTCTGCAGGGGATTTCATATTTTCTATCTTCACAGCCATCCTTCGTGACATTTCATCAAGATGAATAGGATGCACTTTTCCTCTCTCTGCAGCTTTTCTGCAAACAGTGTTAAATGCAAAAAGGTTGTTCTTCCTACTTCTCAGGGTATTTGATGATCTGTTATCGATACTGTTAAAGGCGTTGTCGGTGCTGTAATGCATGGCTTTATCAAAATCCCCGCTTGCAATGGCATCCATTATTTTTTCTTCCAGGTCATAACGGTATTCCAGCTGCTGCATTGTATCTTCATTGGACGTACTTGCGGCAGAATCAAGGAACGAATCCTTTTCATCATTCCTCTGCCTTATAGTTTCCATCCTGAAATTGCCTGTTCCATACAGGGTCTCTGCAAGTGTCTCTATATAATCTTCAAGCATGGCAATGTTGTCGATATAGGTGATTGCGGAGAAATACTGATTTATGAACTGCCAGAGTCCCTGAGGTATATTGTGCTTTTTACAGATTTCCTGTGTTCTTTGTATTCCGGGGGATTCTATGATATATGGGCCAAGTATCATCCAAAGAGGGTTAGCCTGGTCGGGAAGCGGCAGAAGAATATATCTCAGATTAAAAATATCTTCATAATAACAGATTGTATGATTCTGTATAAAATCCTCACTTATCTCCTCAAAATATATTCCTTCAGAGGATTCCTGATGAAGAATGGTCTTTCTGAGACCACGATCCAGATCCTGTGGAAGGGGCTCCAGTATATCAACTATATGAGAAGGTATACCGATTTTGTCAAAATAGCTTTTTGTAAATTCAAGAAATGCGTTCAGCATAAGTTTCCCCTGAAAAATTCTGTAGTCTATAGTGCGAAGAGGTTTTGAACCGGCTTTTCTGCACTCATATCAGATGAGCAAAAGCTCATATTCGGTTCAGGCACATACGACTAATATTTACATAATATAGTATTATATTTGTTTTATGCCACCGAAGCTAAATATCATACTATATTATAAAAATATAGTCATTGTCCGAATCCTGACAACAGATTATCATGAAGACACTTGAAATTCAAACACTTAAATTAAAAAAGATATAAGCCATGGAAAAAGATCTGAATATCGTGCCGGCATACAATTCAGAAAATGACCATGGGTTAAATCAGAAATTATCGGAAGATTTTATCTTTCCGGACGATCATGAACAGAGATAATATAATGGCAGCTTATGTTTATGATTTTCCGAACAGTGAATCAAAAAACAATGTATTTCAATCTGGAGGACTTGAAATGGTAAGCAGTAAATATGATGTCGGAAATGGAATTCACAGAGTTCCTATATGGAGAATTGCAGGGTACGCCCTTAACAATACAGCAACGAATCTTTATCTTTTCCTTATGAGCTTTATAGCCTATTACATCACAGGATGGGTAGGTCTCGGAGTTGTTCTTGCGGGCAGCTTTTCCATGATCATGCGTGTCTGGGACGGTGTTACAGATCCTATCATAGGCTATATCATTGACAAAACAGATGGGAAATTCGGAAAGAACAGACCTTTTATGATTATCGGAAATCTGATTCTTGCTCTTTCAAGTTTCCTTATGTTCTTTGTGACACCTTCACTTCCTGAGGGTGCACCGAAAATTCTTTTCTTCATACTTGTAAATGCAGTTTACTACATAGGTTACACATTCCAGTGTGTGACCACAAAAGCGGCACAGTCATGTGTCACCAATGATCCTAAACAGCGTCCACTTTTCACAGTGTTCGATGCAATTTACAACATGATCCTTTTCACAGGAGGACAGGTCTTCGTTTCATCCTATCTTGCGGCGAAGTACCATGGTCTCGGCAAAGACATTGCCATGTTCCACGAGTTCTGGCTTATAGTTGCGCTGACCTCAGCCATCTTCACAGCAATTGCGGTCATTTCCATCTGGCCTAAGGACAGAAGAGAATATTTCGGTACAGGAGAGGTTCAGAAGATCACCTTCAAGGATTATGTTGAAGTTATAAAAAACAATAAAGCCATACAGATGCTTATTATCGCTGCATCAACGGATAAGCTTGGTACAGCTGCAAAAACTTCAACAGTAACTCTCATCATGTATGCCATAGTCGCAGGAAATTTTGCCCTTTCCGGTGGTTTCCAGATTTACACTACAATCGGTAATGTTATCTTCGTTATCCTGGGTGTCGGTGTCATCGCCACAAGATTCGGACAGAAGAAAGCCATGGTACTCAGCAGCTGGATCGCACTTATAGGAAATGTGCTAATGATGCTGCTTTGGGGATTTGGTGATCCTACAAGCCTTAATCTTCCGGGATACGAGGGCTTCAATGGCTTCAATTTCTTTACGGTTTCACTTTTTACACTGACTGTCATCACAGGAGGATTCCAGCAGGTAAGCTCCAACATCGTCATTCCTATGATAGCGGACTGCACAGATTATGAGACCTATCGTTCAGGCCGCTATGTTCCGGGACTTATGGGAACACTTTTCAGTTTCATTGACAAGATGGTTTCTTCACTGGCTCCGTTTATTGCAAGCCTCTGCCTTGCTGCCATCGGATTTACAACTCAGATGCCCGATGTGGATACTCCATATACTCCGGCTCTTAAGGGAGTAGGCATCTTCCTGATGTACGGCCTCGTTTCACTGGGACTTATCGCCAACATCGTTGCAATGAAATATTATCCTCTTTCTGCTGAAAAGATGGCTGAGATAAGAAAGACCATTGCCGAAAAAAAGGATGTAGCCTGAGATAGTGAGCTAAGGCTAAAGAAAAATACTTGAGTTTCAAAGGATGATACCGGACAGTTTCCGGCATCAGGAGTGAGAAACAGCTATATAGATCCTAACTAAGAATAAAAAGGAGGAAAACAGATGCTTTATCCTGTGAATACATCATCAAGAATGGTGGTTGACCTTTCGGGTATATGGAATTTTGCTTTGGATAACGGAAACGGCTTCACTGAAAAGTGGTATGAAAGGCCTCTCGAAAATCCCATGACCATGCCCGTACCTTCATCCTACAATGATTTAAAGGAAGGCGTTTCATTCAGAGATCATTACGGATGGGTATTTTACCAGAGAAACATCTCTGTCCCGAAGTTCATCAGGGATACCCAGAGGATAATGCTGAGATGTGATGCCGTCACACACCACGGGATAGTTTATCTGAACGGTAAAGAGCTTTGCAGACATGAAGGCGGTTTCCTCCCCTTTGAAGTTGAGATCGGTCAGGAGCTTCATGACGGCGACAATCTCTTAACGATAGCTGTTTCAAATATCATAGACTATACGACTCTTCCTGTAGGCGGGGAGAGCAGTATGATGGGCGGTGGTTCACCTGTCGGAAATGCATTTAAGAGTGAGCGGAAGATAAATAATCCGAACTTTGATTTCTTCAATTACTGTGGACTCACAAGACCTGTCCGCATATATACAACCCCAAAGGCTTACATCGATGACATCACTCTGAAGCCTCTGATAAATGGAAAGGATGCCTGTCTTCAATATGAGATAACTTTAAGATGTACAGAGACTAAAGAAGGAAATGATAAAGCCCCGGTAACATCACCCATGCCGGACTCAGATTCTGAAGAAACAAAAAAGAAAGAATGTGAAACATCTTCAAGCAAAGAGAACTGTACAGTAAGAATCTATGACGAAAAAAGAAATCTCGTAGCTGAAAGCTCCGGCACAAAGGGACATATAGATATAAAAGACGTGCACCTCTGGCAGCCTCTTAATGCTTATCTATATGATATAGAAGTCACCTTTAAAGAAGATGTTTACACTCTTCCTTACGGCTTCAGAAGTGTTGAGGTAAAGGGGGATAAATTCCTCATTAACGGAAGGCCCTTCTACTTCAAGGGCTATGGAAAGCATGAGGACACCTTCCCTGCAGGAAGAGGAATAAATATTCCCATGTATGTAAAGGATGTTTCCCTTATGAAGTGGCAGGGGGCCAACAGTTTCCGCTGCAGTCATTATCCTTAC
>DFGZ01000158.1 GCA_002371295.1 Oribacterium sp. UBA3737
TTAAGCGGGCTTGACAATCTGAAGTTCTGGGGAAAAAGCTATGGTGTGAGCAAAGAGAACATGGATACGGAGATAAAAAGAGTATGTGATATCATATCTTTTGATAGCACACTTTTAAAGAAAAAGGTGAGTGAGTATTCCGGAGGTATGAAGAGACGTTTGAATATCGGAGTGGCTCTTTTGCACAGACCGGAGCTTGTAATACTCGATGAGCCTACCACCGGTATCGATCTTCAGTCCGGCATGCAGATACTTACAGCCATAGAAGAGCTCAAAAATCACGGTACCGCCATTATCTATGTAGGCCATTATATGGAGGAAGTACAAAGGATCAGCACGCACATATGTCTTTTGGACAAGGGTGTATGCAAAGCCTTCGGGACTATAGACGAAGTGCTTGAAAAGAGCGGGAGCGGCTCGCTTTCGGACCTTGTATTAAAATAAACTTGAGAGTAAAGGATTATCAAAATGGACCGTTATAAGAATTTTGTTAAGATAGAAGAGATAAAGGGTCTCTTAAGGGAAGAAAAATACGAAGAGGCTCTTGAACTGGCCGACGGCATAGATCCTGCGAAGCTGAAGGACAATCTTGACTGTATGGTCATAGGCGAAGTATACCTTAATAACGGTATGCTCGGACGTGCCAAAGAATGCTACAGTGTGGTATATGACAGAAGAAAGACCAGGCGTGTGGCAATGGAGCTGGTAAATATCTGCATCAGGCTGAAAAAGGTTGATGAGGCCGAGAAGTATTATGCTGATTTTAAGAAAATGGCTCCGAATGATTATTACAATTATATCTTTAAATATAAGATCGACAGATTAAAGGGAAAGAGCTTAAGAGAGCAGGCTGCAAGCCTTGAGGAGCTGAAAAGAGTAGAGTTCTATGATACTTGGGGATATGAGCTTGCCAAGCTCTATCACAAGATGGGTGATGCCGAGAAATGCATAAAGACATGTGACGATATCATCATATGGTTCGGAGACGGCGAAGCGGTAGATAAGGCAAGGGCTCTTAAAGCTTATTATTCGGGAGAGATATCGTTACGTGAGCTCTCCGGTCAAAAGGTAAATGAGGGTGAAGTATCAGACAGTCAGGGGGATGCTGATCAGGCTGATACCGGAAATACAGAAGCGGTTGCAGATATTCCTGAAGAGGCTGAAAAGAAAACATCCATAAGTGAAAAATACAGGGCTACATGGAACGGTGAGCCTCAGGTGGCTGTACCTCAGGCTGTACCTGTAAACGGCGCTGTATCGGATGATAATGAGACTGATGAAGTTGTAACAGATGCAGCTGTGGCAACAGAGAAACTCCCCGATACGGAAAACGCTGAGACTTTCGCTGGTGAGGAGAATACGGAGACTGTCATATCAGCCGATTCAGATGACAATTCAGATGTTGCTGTGGCTGACACAGACGCATACGATGCACAGGAAGTTGAGTATACAGCGACAGAAAAATTACCTGAAGAAGACTATATTGAGGAGGAGTACACCGAAGAAGACCTCAAGATAGCTGATGAAAAGATTGCATATACAGAATCTCAGGTATCCGAGGAGAGTATTAAGAAGGCGGTAACACGTCCTGTACATGAGACCGATCTTTTTGAGGATGAGATAGCTAAGGCAGTAGAGCAGGCGCTTATCGAGGACAGTGAAGACAAGCCCCAGAAGGAAGAGCAGAAGCCTGAAGACATGACCAGAGTCTGGAGCAGGCCTGATATAGAAAGCGGAGATGCAAAGAAGGATGCCGACAGAACCATAGTAAGACCGCCTGTCAAAAAGCAGGAAAAACCTTCCTCAAGAAAAGAAGAAGATTACGATGATGATTATGAGAAATCACCCAAATCCCAGCTGCTTGAAGCAGTGGAGAGGGAGCTTGGCTTCGTAGAGGATAAACCTAAGGATAAGGATAAAACCCCGAAGAAGGGCTGGATGTCCAGATTTAAAGAAAAGATACAGGAAAAAGAAAAGAAGAAGCAGGACGATATAAAGAAACAGCAGACTTTAGAGAATGAAGAAAAGCTGCGGAAGGAACGTGAGGCAGAGCTCGAAAAGCAGCGTTTTATAGAAAGCGAGAGGAAGAAGGACAAACGTAAATTCCTCGATCATCAAAAGCAACTGGCCCGTCTGGCAAATGAAAAGGCACTTCAGGAAGAAAAAGCATCGCTGGCAGGGAAAGAGACAGTTGCAGCTGTAACCGCAGCTGCAGATATAGTGACAGATGCTGCGGTTGATACAGATGATTTCACTGTTGATATTACGGAGAGCCTGAAGGAAGTACAGATAAGTACCGAGCGTGTTCCCAAGGACGGTATTTACACACCCAAACAGCTTAAATGCATCGAGGTGCCTGAGAACAGCGTGATAGCCGGTTATCTTAAAAAATCAGGAAAGACCCTGGAGGATTATTTCGGATTCTTTGCATGCCAGAAGGATATGAATTCCCAGATACTTAAATGCTTAGAGCGTCTGGCGGACAATACCGAAGAGACCATGAACTACTGTATCATAGGTGAACGCGGTACAGGTAAGAAAGCGATAGCACACGGATTTGCCAAGTTTATGGCAGACAGCGGTTTTATCAGTGCATCACAGACCGTATGGACGGATGCCAATAAGGTAAACCAGATAAACCTTAAAGACAGGACTGAAAAACTCCGTGGCAGATGTCTTGTGGTAAATCAGGCGGGAGACCTTTCGGAAGAAGTTATCTGGGATATTTCGGATATCATAAAGAAACTCGGCAGAAATACAATGATAGTCATAGCCGATTACAGGAAGAACATGGTAGAGCTTTTCAGGAACAGGGAAAAGTTTGAGGACATGTTTAGACCTAGAGTGATCATACCTGCATTTAATCAGGAAGATCTGTTTGACTATGTTGATTATAAGATCGGAAAAGCCGGATTCGTATTTGAGTCGGAAGCATATGACCTTATGTCCAAGAGGATAAAGGGAATCTTGAGAGCTACCGAAGAGGGTGCACTTGCAAGGACAGAGAAGTACCTGGTAAAAACTCTCGACAATGCCGAGCAGAGAAACGGCGAGGCTTATATCCGCCAGACTTTAGAGCATGAGAAGCATGTAAGAAGCAATGTTATAATCAGTAAGGATATACCCAATTCTATCTAATACATTGTCATTATC
>DFGZ01000206.1 GCA_002371295.1 Oribacterium sp. UBA3737
GAATAATGTTTCTGCCGATAATACCAAAAAGCAGCCGGGTCTCATTTCCCGGGATGGAATTTTCAGACCTGTGGATGCCGGAATAATCCTGAACAACAACAGTAAGGCTCCTTCTGGAGCTCTTATGAACAGTACTGAAGCAGGTGAAGATATAGAATTTTTGAAGCTGAAGGCTCAGCTCAAGAGCGAAAAGGAAGAGGCGGTCCCCGGAATATCTTCCGGCATAATGTCCCTGTCTTCTGCATCCCCTTATCCTGAAACCGGTGCTGGCAGTATTTCCTTCCCTTCAGATTACGACAAGAATAACTACCCTGTTAATGACCTTTCTCAAAATGTGGAGGTTCGTAATCTGGCAGAACCTGAGGATTCAAAGCTGTTCGGTATTTTTACATTCCCGCAGATCCATAAGTCAAAGGAAAGCAGAAAAACCGAAGCTTTACAGAATGAAGCAACAATAAAAGACAGGCTTGATTCTAAATCCGGGGATCATTCTCTGAGGGGAAAGATTTTGCTTTCTGTTCTTCTTATGATCGCGATTCCCTCTCTGGTCTGGTTCCTGAAAGGTGCTTTTATCTTTAGAAAAACTCTCCCTCTGATCCTGGCTTTAGAAGCCGGCCTGTCTCTCATGATTGCAATTGACCTCATTATGCATAAAATGCCCGATGAGGCTCAAATTGCATAATACATATTAATACCCATTCCGCCGCCTTTGGTCGGCGGCACAAATAGTGATGAAAAGTATTTTTCACACTAATCTCCATTCCACCATCAAACGGCAGAACAAATAGTGATGTGAAGTTATAATCCGCAGTATTACTCTGCTGCTTCCTTATCCCCGGCTTCCGCTGCCGCTTTTTCTTCTGCATCCAGATCTCTTTCGTAGGTATAATTCAGTATTCCGATATGTTTTTCCAATGCAAAGTCATCCGGAAGATAATCACCAAGCTTTTTTCTATACTCCTGATTGAGTGCTATGGCAGAATAAGCCTTTCCGGAAATAGTACCTATCATGTCACTGAATTCAGGTCTGTTAGGCAGAATATAGTATACCTTTTCCATTTCTGAAAGATCTGTCTTTACTCTTTTATTGTTAAAGCCGGTATTTCCGAAGGCATCAACGGTGATAAAAGGAGTGAACACTATGCTGACCCCTTCCTTATTTCCGTCAACAGCATATAGATCAAAAAACTGGGATTCATCATCCCCCTTACCTCCGGCGAACTCGCCTCTTATCCATTTGACTGAACCAACAATCTCCCGGTTAACAAATTGCTCCATGGTAACACTGGGTGTGTTGGGATCTCTCATATCCTTTAACCACTCACCCTGGATATACTTTATGTTTCTTTTTACGTATCTGGGATATATGGATGGAAATTCTTCCTGTTTTATAAGTAATACAACCCTCTCTACGCTATACCATCTCTTCATAAAATCACCTCGCCAACGCATAAATAAATATCTTTCTTTATTTTAATAATTCCCAGAGATTTTTACCAGTCTTTTATAAGATCCTTTATAACTTCTCCACCAATTATCATTCCTGCAACAGATGGTACAAATGCCACAGATCCGGGGGGTGCCTTTTTGAAAGCTCCGGAAGCAGCATCGTGATAAGCGGAAGTTTCCGACTCATCAGGCGATTTTTCCACATTTCCCTTCGGTTTTACAGGTAATTCAGTGGAGAAAACGACTTTAAGCTTCTTTATACCTCTTTTTTTAAGTTCATGACGCATAACTCTGGCCAGAGGATCTATGGAGGTTTTATAAATGTCAGCAACCTGGAATTTTGTAGGATCCAGCTTATTTCCTGCCCCCATACTGCTAAGCACCGGTGTCCCTGCTTCATTACAGGCTGCTATTATCTGTATCTTGGCTGTAACGGTATCTACAGCATCCACAACATAGTCATATTCCCGAAAATCAAATTCATGACTGTTTTCGGGAAGAAAAAACATCCTGTGTGCGTTAACTCTGCACTCGGGATTTATGTCGTTGATCCTTTCTGCCATTACATCAACTTTATATCTTCCGATGGTTTTTTTCGTGGCTATGATCTGACGGTTGATATTGGATTCATTAACTGTGTCATTATCCACCAGGTCAATGCTGCCTACCCCGGTTCTGGCCAGAACTTCACATACATATCCCCCGACGCCTCCTACACCAAACACTATCACTCTTTTATTTTTAAGCCTTTCCACAGCCTCTTTCCCGAGAAGTAACTCGGTTCTGCTGAATGTAGTTTCCATGATAACTCCTGTAATAATCCCAAATCACATAGCATGTATCCGTCCTGTACATTACCTATGTCAACACTATCTTCATGCTTACTAAAAAACCGTCGCCCCGGGGCGACGGTTTCATCATACTTTGTTTACATCAAATCTGCAACGTTAAGCCAGTTTTCGAGAATTTCTTTCTCTTCAGGTCTCTTCTTGGTAAGATTTGCTGCTGCAACGATAGGCAGCCACTTATGTACATAGCTCTTATCTGTATTTGTCTTTGAACAGAAATCATTATAATACTTCTCAGCTGCATCCTTATTCTTGAGATACAAAATGGTATAAGTTCTTGCAACATCTGCACTGGCATTACCCTGTGAAGCATGTACCCAGTCAATAAGATACATACTTCCATCATCCTTAACGATGATGTTTGAAGGTCTTAAGTCTCCGTGGAGAAGCTTAAAGTGCTTTGGCATAGACTCAAGTCTTGTAAGAAGCTCATATCTGGTACTTGAATCAATGGTATTTAACCCGTTGATCTGATAAGTCAGCTTGTCTCTAAGCTTCTGGAGAAGAGGTGCCTTCTTTGTGAAGATAAGAAGCTGAAGGTCTACCATCTTTCCAATATACTCGTCAAGCTTGTCCGGATTTTCATCCATAAGCTGCTGAAGAGTCTTTCCTTCAATGTACTCTTTTTCGATGATCCACTGTCCATCTTCAACTCTGATGCCGATTATCTTTGGTACGTTTATCCCGTCAATATTCTCAACACGAGTATTGATAAATGCCTCATGGAAAACTTCAGACTTATCAAAATCTTTGGCAAATATCTTTAAGATTTTATCTCCGTCGCGATAAACACTCTGAGTTGCTTTTTGTGATAATAACTCTCTTGCCATGTTCCTGTCTCCTTTACATATAACCCTTATGTATTCACTGTCGTTCTAAAAATGTCCATCCGTTCTTTGGATAAACCTATCATACTACAGTGCTTTCCAAAAGGAAACAAAAATCGTTAAAAAAATAACAAATTTTTTATTATCAATAATTGAACCTGAATACTGCGCATCCGTAGGCCGGTAATGAATATTTGATACGGAATGGTTTACCGTCACATTCTCCTTTTTCTGCAAGATAAACATTCTTTGCATCCGCTCTTGTATTTCCGTTTTCATCCAGGATCAAAGTATATTTGGTCTTTACAGGTGCTCCTACCATGTAGTCCTTTCTTTCCATAGGAGTCATATTGATAACGAAGAGAAGGCTGTTCTTTCCGGTCTTGTCCTTTCGTATAAAGCTGAAAATGGATCTGTCATTATCATCGGCATTGATCCACTCAAATCCCTGCCAGCTGTCATCAAGCTCCCACAAAGCAGGATATTTTCTGTACATATGAAGGAGATCCCTCATAAATTCATGTACATTCTTATGCCATGGTTCATCCATGAGATACCAGTCCAAAGCCACATTCTCATTCCACTCATGAAGCTGGGCAAAGTCCTGTCCCATGAAAAGAAGCTTCTTTCCGGCATGGCCAAACATGAACAGATAGCCGCACTTCAGATTCCTGAACTTGTCCTCATAGATTCCGGGCATCTTGTTTATCATGGAGCACTTAAGATGCACTACCTCATCATGTGAAAGTACAAGAATGAATTTTTCGGCAGTGGCATAGCTCATACCGAAGGTCATAAGGTTATGTGCACCCTTACGGAATAAGGGATCCAGCTTCATGTAATCAAGGAAGTCATGCATCCAGCCCATATTCCACTTATAGGTAAATCCCAGACCGTCATCCTCGGGAGGAGTTGTTACCTTCGGCCAGGCTGTGGACTCCTCTGCGATGATCATGGTTCCGTCTTTTCTGCCGCGTATTACGGAATTGAGATGCTTGAAGAACTCCATGGCATCCAGATTTCCGTTGCCTCCAAACTTGTTCGGACACCACTGACCATCCTTACGTCCATAGTCAAGATATAACATCGATGCAACCGCATCCACACGGAGTCCGTCTATATGGTACTCGTCATACCAGTAAAGAGCGTTTCCGATCAGGAAATTCTTTACCTCATTCTTGCTGTAGTTAAATATCTTTGTGCCCCAGTCAGGATGCTCTCCCATACGTGGATCCGGATATTCATAGGTGGGGGTACCGTCAAAATCCGCAAGTCCCTGGGCATCCTTCGGGAAGTGTGCCGGAACCCAGTCAAGAATGACTCCGATTCCCTTCTGGTGCAGATGATCCACCATGTACATAAAATCCTTGGGGGAACCGTATCTGCTGGTAGGTGCATAATAACCTGTAACCTGATAACCCCAGCTTGCGTCCAGAGGATGCTCGGCTATTCCCATAAGCTCCACATGGGTGTATCCCATATCATTACAATACTGTGCAAGCTCATCTGCTGCCTCTCTGTAATTATAGAAACCGTTCTTCTCTTCCCGGTTTTTCTTACGCCATGAACCTATATGACATTCGTAAATGGCCATAGGCTGTGCAAATGTCGGTGTTCCGGCTCTTTTGCTGAGCCACTCACCATCCCCCCATGGATAACCGGCTACATCAGCAGTCTTTGAAGCGGTTCCGGGTCTGTATTCTGCAGAAAAAGCATAGGGATCGGCTTTATATAATATTTCGCCTCTCTGGGTATGTATGGCGAATTTGTAGAGCTCATCATAACCCATGTTTTCTATAAAGCCTTCATATATTCCGCTGTCTTCCAGGGGAAGCATATAATTCGCTTCCACATCCCATCCGTTTCTGTCGCAAACGATGGCTACAGCCTTGGCATGAGGTGCCCAGACAGCAAAATGCATTCCCTTCTTTCCGTTGAGTACAGCAGGATGTGCTCCCATCTTCTGATAAATCTTGTAATTTCTGCCTTCTCCAAAAAGATAACGGTCTAACTGCGTTAAAAATACGGGATCCAATTCTTCCATATTCTGCCTCTTGGTTTTTGATGCATCAACGGAAACTGCGGTCACAGGTGTGTTTTTTATCGCTACGTTACTTTTTTCCACCTTAGGTTTAGTTATTTTTTTTCTTCTTGATGACCTAGCTGACATTCTTTTCCTCCATTAAAAAAATCATTTATCTCATTTTATTTTTATAATCTTTCCCGAATTCGGTTCAAGATTTATCATGATCCTGTCATCCTGCTCGATCTCAATCTCTTCTTCCGTAATGAGATCAAAGGCAACATTACCCTTCACAGGCAGGCTTACATAGAATACAGCCGGTTCTTCTGCATTGTTTAGTGCCGTTATCACCGCACTGTTAGTATCTACGCGGGCATATGCCCATTGCTTACATTGGAGATAAAGCTCTTTATACTGTCCCATGTGAAGCTCTGAATTCTTACCGTGTATTTCCGCAAGCTTGGCGACAAAGGAAGTAAAGCTGTTGGGCTTCATTTCGTCAATATTGATGGAAGGTCTCAGAGGACTGTCATCACAACCGTCCTTCTTCCTGCCTTCAAGTCCGAATTCACCGCCATAGTAGATTGAAGGCTTGCCCGGCATGGTAAAAAGAGCCATGTAACAGGGCTTAAGGTTATCTTTATTTTCAAGCTTTGAAGCGATCCTGTCCACATCATGATTCTCAAGGAACAGATACAGATCCCTCGCAATATTCATATTCCGATTGAGATTATGGGCAATCTCAAAAAAGTTATGGCTGTTGAAACCGCTGTAAATGGATTTATGAAGCTCATAGTTTGTGACTGAATGCAGGGTTTCAGCATTAACCCATCTTGGATACTCCCCATGTATAACCTCACCCATAAGCCAGAAATCCGGCTTCATCTGGGTCGTGAAGTATCTTAAGGACTTTTGGAAGTTGATATCCAGAACATCAGCACAGTCAAGCCTCAATCCGTCGATATCAAAGGTATCTACCCAATACTGTACCACTTCTATGAGATATTTCCGCATATGCTCATTGTTGAAGTTAAGCTCCGGAAGCTCCCATGCCCCACGCCATGCGGAATAGCCGAAATTATCACCTCTCGGTGAACGACCTCCGAAATTGATGCCTTTGTACCAGTCCTTATACTGACTGTCCGGTCCCTTTTCCCTTATATCTTTAAATGCAAAAAAGTCTCTGCCTGTGTGATTAAAAACTGTATCAACTATTACGTGGATGCCGTAATTATGGGCCGTATCCACAAATTTCCGAAAGTCTTCATTGGTACCGAGTCTGCGGTCTACGGTTTTGTAATCAGTGGTGTCATACCCATGACTTCCTGACTCAAAGAGCGGTCCAATGTATATGGCGTCACATCCCAGTACCTTAAGATAGGGGATAAAAGCCGTAAGCTGATCAAAGCGGCGTCTCACTTTTCCGCCATCGTTAACTTTTTCAGCTCCCACCATACCAAGCGGATACATATGATAAAAAATTGCACTATCGTACCAGGCCATATTTCCTCCGTTTGTAAAAAATATTCTGCAATGGTCATCAGTCGATAAAGGATTCTTTCGTTACTACCAAAAATTTACGATGTAAGCCATATGGTTTTGAGTACCTCAAAAGAATCCCCGTGGATTATCTGTTTATTTCAGTCTGCTCACAAATTTTTCTATCCTGTCCAGAGCCTTCTTCAGATCCTGAAGCGAATATGCATAGGAGATACGCAAAAATCCTTCGCCGCAATCCCCGAAGGCGGTACCTGGAACGAGAGCCACCTTTTCTTCTTGAAGAAGTCTCGTTGCAAATTCCTCCGAACTCATATTAAAGCGTTTGATGGACGGAAATACATAGAAAGCCCCATAAGGCTCAAAACACTCCATGCCCATCTCTCTCAAACGTGTCACCAGATATCTTCTTCTCTCATTATACGACTCTCTCATCTTGGCTACATCATCGTCACCGTTTTTCAGGGCTTCAGTAGCAGCATACTGTGAAGTTGTGGGAGCGCACATGATAGCGAACTGATGAAGTTTGAGAATCTGCTGCATTATGATCTGAGGTCCGCAGCAGTATCCAAGTCTCCATCCGGTCATAGCATAAGCCTTGGAGAAACCGTTGATATAAACAGTTCTCTCACGC
>DFGZ01000251.1 GCA_002371295.1 Oribacterium sp. UBA3737
CTTATTTTAAATATTATATTTGTTTATGGCTAATATTATGCTATATTATTCAACAGTGTCATAACTTTAAAGCATTAAAGGAGGAAAGTGTATGAGAAAGTTTATTGGCTTTATGACAGCGGCAGTGATGCTTTCAAGTGTTCTGGCAGGCTGCGGAAGCTCAGGTGGAGCAACCATCCAGACTGTTGAAGAGAAGGCTACAACTGTTGCAGCTGCAGAGCAGAAAGATGAAACAACAGCTGCTGCAGAAAATGAAGCTGCCGGTGATTATCACATCGGTATCGTTACCGGTTCAGTTTCACAGTCAGAGGACGACAGACGTGGAGCTGAGGCATTTCAGGCAAAGGTAGGTGAGGACAGAGTTATCCTTGCTACATACCCTGACAACTTCACTGAAGAGCTTGAGACTACAGTTCAGACCATTGTTAATCTTTCAGATGACCCTGAGATGAAGGCCATCATCGTAAATCAGGCTATTCCCGGAACAACCGAGGCGTTCCGTCAGATCAAAGAGAGAAGACCTGACATTCTCTGTATCGCAGGTGAGTCTCATGAGGACCTTCCTGAGATCGGAAGCGCAGCTGATCTTGTTTGTAACAACGATTTCGTAGCCCGCGGTTACCTTATCATTCGTACAGCTCACGAGCTTGGATGTAAGACATTTGTACACATCTCATTCCCTCGTCACCTCTCATATGAGACCATGAGCCGTCGTGTTGCTATCATGAAAGCAGCTTGTGAGGAGTTCGGAATGAATTTCGTTATGGAGTCTGCTCCGGATCCTACAACAGACGTTGGTGTTCCCGGTGCACAGGCATACATCGCTGAGCATGTTCCTGAGTGGGTTGAGAAGTACGGACAGGATTCAGCTTATTTCTGTACAAATGATGCTCACACAGAGCCTCTTTTAAGAGGACTCCTTGAGAACGGCGGTTACTTCATCGAGGCAGATCTTCCATCACCTCTTATGGGATATCCTGGAGCACTTGGAATCGACCTTACAGAAGAGGCCGGTGACTTTGAGAAGATCCTTTCAAAGGTTGAGAGCGCAGTTGTAGAAAAAGGCGGTGCCGGAAGATTCGGAACATGGGCATATTCTTATGGTTACACTGTTTCTGCAGGTCTTGCACAGCATGCTATGAATGTTATCGACGGAAAGAGCGAGCTTACAGATATCGATGATATTTCAAAGGCATATGAAGAGTTCTCACCGAAGGCTTCATGGAATGGTTCACAGTACACAAATGTTGATACAGGTGTAAAGTCTGACAACACATTCCTTGTATATCAGGATACATACATCATGGGCGATCCCGGAAAGTACATGGGTTCAACCGAGGTAGAGGTTCCTGAGAAGTATTTCACAACAAAATAAGATTTACCATCGTGGGGAGACAATATCTCCCCACGTTTATCTTGTAACGTCAGTCTTCAGACAGGCTGATGTTCCAATATGGGAGAAAGGTTTTACAATGGAAAAAGCGCCACTGCTTGAAATGCGTAATATTAAAAAAGATTTCAATGGTAATCAGGTTCTCACAGATATTAATATCACTTTAAGAGAAGGTGAAGTCATCGGACTTTGCGGAGAAAACGGTGCCGGTAAATCGACCTTGATGAAGATCCTGTTTGGCGCGGATGTCATCAGGGAAACAGGAGGATACGGCGGAGATATCCTCATCAATAACGAAAAAGTTTCTTTTCAATCCCCCTTTGATGCCATAGCTGCAGGAATAGGCATGGTACATCAGGAGTTCTCTCTGATACCTGGGTTCAAGGCTACAGAGAACATCCTGCTTAACAGAGAATCAAAGAAGAAAAGTGTGCTTTCAGATCTGTTCTCAGACAGACTTGACACACTTGATCGTAATGAAATGAATAGAATCGCTCAGGAAGCTATACAGCAGATGGGCGTAAACATAGATAAAGACATGGTCATTAACGACATGCCCGTAGGTCATAAGCAGTTTACTGAGATTGCCAGAGAGCTTTCCAAGAAACAGTTAAAGATACTGATTCTTGACGAGCCTACAGCGGTACTTACAGAGAAAGAGGCTGAGGCACTTCTTGAGGCCATAAGAGGTATGTCCAGGAGAGGCATTGCAGTTATATTCATTACCCACAGACTGGGTGAGATCCTTTCCGTGTGTGACAGAGTAGTCACCATGAGAGATGGTTACATAGTTAATGAATCTCTGGCTTCCGAAACTTCTGTTCCGGAAATAACCAGCTGGATGGTGGGAAGAAATGTTGAAAAGGCCGGAGTCAATTATGTGACAGAGGATACAGGTAAAGACAAAAAGGTCATAATGTCTGTCCGTAAGCTCTGGGTAGATATGGCCGGAGAGACAGTCAAGAATGTAAATCTTGATATAAGAGAAGGCGAGATCCTCGGTATTGGCGGTCTTGCAGGTCAGGGAAAGCTTGGTATACCTAACGGTATCATGGGACTTTGCAATGCCGGAGGCGAAGTAAGCTTTGATGGTGAGACCATTCCTCTGAATAGCCCGAGAAAATGTCTCGATGCTTCTTTTGCTTTCGTTTCGGAAGACAGACGAAATGTAGGTTTGTTGCTTGATGAGTCACTGGAGTGGAATGTTTCCTTTGCGGCTATGCAGGTACAGGATAAATATCTGAAAAAGCTTTTGGGAGGTCTCATCAAATGGAGAGATGATGAATCCATCAAAAAGGTAACAGAGAAATATATAGATGAACTGAAGATAAAGTGTACCAGCACAAAGCAGAAGGCAAAGGAACTCTCCGGAGGAAATCAGCAGAAGATATGTCTGGCAAAGGCATTTGCCCTTGAGCCTAAACTTCTCTTTGTAAGTGAACCTACAAGAGGAATCGATGTAGGTGCGAAGGCTCTTGTGCTGGATGCACTTAAGAAACTGAATAAAGAGCAGGGTGTAACCATCGTCATGGTTTCTTCCGAGCTTGAAGAACTCAGACAGACATGTGATCGTATTGCAATTATTTCCGGCGGAAAAGTTTCAGGTATCTTACCTGCAGGTGATAAGCTTGAAAAATTCGGTGAGCTTATGCTTATGAATTGCTGATATCCGTTCAAAAGGAGCATTAGAAATGAACGAACAAACATTAACATTAAAAGATAAAATCAAAGGCATAGCCGAAAGCTTTGGACTGCCCAGACTTATCATCACAGGATTTCTTGTGTTGCTTCTCGTGCTTTCGCCTTTCGTAGGGGCTGATCTTCCTACACAGATTTCAAACATTATCAACAGATTCAGCTGGAACGGAATACTGGTACTTGCGATGGTACCTATGATTCATTCCGGATGCGGACTTAACTTTGGTCTTCCTTTAGGAATCATTTCAGGCCTTCTGGGAGCAACCTTATCCATTGAGCTCGGCTTTCAGGGTCCTGTATCCTTCATTATGGCAGCACTCCTTGCTACACCTTTTGCCCTTGTATTCGGTTCAGTATACGGATGGCTTCTGAACAAGATCAAGGGTGGTGAGATGATGATCGCTACTTACGTAGGTTTCTCATCTGTATCCATGATGTGTATGATGTGGCTTCTTCTTCCTTACCACAGCCCGAACATGGTATGGGGTATGGCAGGAAAGGGTCTCAGAACAACCATTTCTCTTGAAGGCTACTACACTCAGGCTCTTGCAAACTTTATGCAGATAAACATCGGTAACCTGACTATCCCTACAGGAGCACTCCTGTTTTTTGCCTTGCTTTCTTTCGGTATGTGGGCATTCCTTCACACCAAAACAGGAACAGCCATGACAGCAGTAGGTTCAAACCCTGATTTCGCAAGATCAGCGGGAATCAACGTTGACAAGATACGTCTTACCTCAGTTGTAATGTCTACATGGCTTGCAGCTATCGGAATTCTTGTTTACGAGCAGGGATTCGGCTTTGTACAGCTCTACATGGCACCTTTTTATATGGCTCTTCCTGCAGTTTCAGCTATCCTTATCGGAGGCGCAACTGTAAACAAAGCCACAATCATGAATGTAGTTATAGGAACTATTCTTTTCCAGGGAATCGTTACCATGACCCCGACAGTTATGAACAACCTTATACATCTCGATATGAGTGAGGTTATAAGAATCATTGTTTCTAACGGAATGATCCTTTATGCACTTACAAGAAAAACGGAGGGAACAAGATGAAAAATAAATCTATAGGTGATTACCTGAGAAGGTTTTCCGTTCCCATCATGTTTGTGATCATTTGCCTTATCTGTGCACCGATCTCAGGTCTTTCACCGAATTACCTTATCAACGAGATCGTAACCAGAATCGGCAGAAACGCATTTCTTATTTTAAGTCTCCTTATCCCTATCATGGCAGGTATGGGTCTTAATTTCAGTATGACACTGGGAGCCATGGCAGGAGAGATAGGTCTCATTCTTGTCAGTGACTGGCAGATAGTAGGTATTCCGGGAATGGTGCTTGCAATGATCGTTTCCATACCTATTTCCACTCTTCTCGGACTTTTCTGCGGAAAAGTGCTTAATATGGCAAAGGGAAGAGAAATGATAACCAGCTATATCATCAGT
>DFGZ01000126.1 GCA_002371295.1 Oribacterium sp. UBA3737
AAACAATAGCCTCAAACTTCTCAGATATCACCGATGAAATGGAATATGCATAAATCTCTGGCACCTCCATATCCAGTAGCACCGGAAACTCCATTTTCACTCTGTCCGGATAAACGACATCCCCAAATCCGATATCAATAGATACCGAAACTTTCGTCCTATCCAGATATGCCATGATGGAAACATTAACACCGTGATATTCCTTGAACTCGGTGATGTCTATTACCTCCAGCGTATCCAGATCATACCGCAAAGCATCATCGCACTCGATGGAGAAGATATTTTCAAATACCTTCTTCATATCCTCCACATTATTCGGCATATTCCTTGCCAGAAGATCTATATCTCTTGTGGCTCTTGCAAACTCACCTTCAAAGAGTGCGTACAGAAATATTCCACCCTTAAGTGTGAAGCGTTCCATATATTCTGACACCGACAGTCTGTATACGGTTCTTTCCAACCCATACGCCGTCAATGCTTCCTGAAATGTTTTACCGCTGGTCACTGCCTGGTTCTTCAATCTGTCCTTTACAGATATTGCACTTATCATACGAGCACCTCCAGATATTGTCTCATCGTTTTGTCGCATTTCATCAGTTCTGCATACTTCAGAAGCCGGTTCAGATTCCGGTCTTTTCTCTGCAGATAGGTCACAAGAATCTCCTTGGTTTCCTCAATCCCGACCTTTTCTCTGTAAAACACTATATCCACGACGGTCTTTTCTATATCGTAAATTTGGAATTCATTCTTGCCTTCCTTGACCGTAGTAACACCCAGCTCATGTCTGTCATCGGTATAATGATGGACATTCATCTGCGGCCAGTCCGGCATAGTGGAAACCTTTGCCTTCCTCGGAATGGCAACATCGACTGCATCCGGAATGAACGTCGTCAGATGATAGTAAACCGCAGCACTGAGCAGGCAGATCACTCCCTTCGGTGCATAGGCCTCCGCATAATAGAAGTCTGATTCCTCACCACGATACTCTGCATTCTCGTAATAGCTCTTATTCAGTTTTATAAGTTTTCCTTCACTGACCAGCTTACTGACCTTATACTGTGAGAAGCCCTTACTTTTAAGCTCCTGCATGGAAAAGATCTTCTGATCTTCAGGAAGTATTGCTGTACCTGCCATCTTTTCGTCTCCGTTCCACTTCGGTCGGCGCTAAACGGATGTCCGCTGGATATCCAGCGCCCTCAATTTTATTTAATTTATTTTCGGCATTTTGCGTTTTTGCCGTATTTCAATTAAATAATACATCCAAACCGGATGTCAGTCAATCGAAATATGAGATGACCCGATGGCTTCATACCCCCGTCTTCCATTTCGCAATTTTGCACGCGTGACCCCTGAGAAGCGATCCATTATTAAGGAACACGCTGAAAGCATGGGCGAAAGCGCTACCACCTTCATTAACAGAGCAATCGATGAAGCCATGGCCAGAGACCATGAACATTAGCGGTGCAATTCGCATTCCGCTTCGCTTCATGCTCATTATGCGCTGTCGCGCTATCGTCCAGTCGTGAAATTCATCCGATTGTGAGCAAACTCCCATCATCTGATTTCACTACTGTCCGGCACTGCTCGTAGAAACGCAAAAAATCCGGTGACGTATGGATACATTTCCACACATCACCGGATGTGTACTAGTCAATAAAAGTAGATAACCGCGGTATCATTATTTTCATCGGGTAGTTCACTTTAAAAGGTGTAACCAAGGTGTAAAACAGACACCAGTCTGCATACAAATAGTATTTTCTGCTTATTATCCGGCATCTTCGAGTTTCTCCACTGCGCAGGGACATTTAGATTTTTGTGTTCAGGACCCAGGCAAAAGCCTTTGCAGTCCTAATGTCAGCATCTTTGAAATGATTGCCCTCGTTCCATTCAAGAATACAGTTCACGCCTCTTTCTTTTAACAGACTCTGAGCTTCGCGTATCCTATTACCTACAGTCGCCATAACAGGATTACGTGCCTTTTCCTCCTTATCTCCAAGACTAAGGTAAACTGTATCCGTTTTAATCTCATTCTTTTTCATATAATCATCAAAACCCGTGAACCACATGGAAGGGGACGCAGCTGCAACGCCTTCAAAAATATCCGTCTGATAAGCAGCCCATAAGGCAAACAGACCTGCTAGAGAATAACCGCCAATGAAATATCTTTTGTCCTTGTCATCACATAGCTTGACCAATTCACTAAGAGTCTTTGATGCATCACCTCCAAAATTATCTTTACCAAATACAGCAGGTGCCTCCCAGGGGGATAGATCATTGTTCCAATTATTTATCCTGACAGCAGTCAGGCGCACGCTCATACCGCAGCTACTGGATATTGCCTCAAATTCATTTTCGATTCCCTCAAGGTCATGATCGTCAACAGGCTGGATCAGGACAATGTTGGAACCTGCATTTCCAAATTCGTATGTTTTCATAACTTTTCCTTCTATAATCTGCACCCTGTCAAAAAAACTTGGTTTAAACGTTCCGGTCATACCTACAGAAATATATCTGACAGATATTGCTCTCATTTCCTGTACATAGAATAAAGTTATACAGCTGTTCCTTATTCATATGATCAAAAAGCCTCCTCTTAGGATAGATTCGGACGTCCTAAGAAAAGGCTAATCGAATTGAAAATTCTTTTCAAGTTAAATCTAAAAATGATGGGTATAAAATCCGCCTAACCATGTTGCCTATCTATAAATCACTGACGTTTTCATCCCCAAACTTCGTCAGCAATCTCTTTAACAAGCTTAAGCTTAGCCCACTGCTGTTCTTCTGTGAGCTTATTCTCACCAATCTTACGGATACAAAATAGCAGTATTAATCATGGTCTAGTGCGACAGCCCCGTCCTTACAGATAAGATCACAAGCCTTGTTATCAAGGTTCCATTGAATCCAACGTCTGGTCCTTGCCTCATCAAACGATGCAGGATAATGCTGCATCGTCTCTGAATCAGACATTATTTCGTATAAAGCATCGAAATCTTCTTAAGTGTATTCCCTCAGGAGCCTTTTTGTTTCTGTCATGTAAAGTGAACCTAACCGACTCATTATTATTTGCTACCCTTCTTCGTAATATAAAGCACATAAGTATCATTAAAAACGATCCTGTCTCCGGCTTCCTTTACCGCACTTCTGAGAGCTTCAAAAAACTCTGTACGGATCGGTTCCGGAATCACAATATGATCACAATGCGTTCCAGAAAAAGCCACATACTCGTCTGCGCTGAACACTCTTTGACCTTTGAACTCAT
>DFGZ01000361.1:0-4941 GCA_002371295.1 Oribacterium sp. UBA3737
TAAATGCATACATACTTTATCTTGCCTGTGTTTACGTTGACAAGACCCATAAAATCGCTACATCCGTACTGGGTATTTCCTCGGCATGGGTAAGCTCATCCCTCATCGTCGGATTCGGACTTACGACCCTTTACACAGTCATACATCTCGTAAATATGATCATAGCTTTTCCCAAAAACACAGAAAAGGAGGCATAGGAGATGTCAGGTTTAACACCGCTTTTTATCGTGCTGATCTTATACTTCACAGGTATCCCCATCGCTTACGCACTGTTTGGCGCGACACTTGCCTACTTTGCATTTGCGAACACCGGATCACCTTCACATCTTATACTTCAGAAGTTCATCACAAGTTCACAGTCCTTTTCGCTCCTTGCGATCCCGTTCTTCGTAATGGCAGGTTCCATCATGAACTACGCCGGCATCAGTAAGAAGCTCATGTCCTTTGCCGATGTTCTGACAGGTCACATGCCCGGCGCACTTGCCCAGGTAAATGTCCTCCTCAGTATGCTCATGGGAGGAGTTTCCGGTTCTGCCAATGCAGACGCCGCCATGGAAGCGAAGATGCTTGTACCGGAGATGGAACGCCGCGGCTATGACAGAGGCTTTGCTGCAGCCATCACAGCGGCATCATCCGCAGTAACACCTGTCATACCCCCGGGAATCAACCTTATCATTTATGCCCTTATCGCCAATGTCTCCGTCGGAAAAATGTTCATGGCCGGTTACATTCCCGGCATCTTCATGGCTGTATGTCTCATGGTGACAGTACACATCATTTCCAAAAAGAGAGGCTATAAGCCAACCAGAGAAAAGCCCGCTACGGCAAAGGAGATCGGACATCAGGCTCTTGATTCCATCTGGGCCATTTTCTTCCCCTTCGGAATCATCGGAGGAATGCGTATCGGTATCTTCACTCCCTCTGAGTGCGGAGCGGTAGCTGTCCTTTACTGTATAGTGGTTGGCACCTTTGTCTATAAGGAATTAAAGCCCGAGCACATCGCACCTATCCTCAAAGAGACAGTAGAGGGTACGGCAGGTGTTGTTCTCATCATCGTAGCAGCCAATGTTTTCGGCCAGTACATGACATGGGAGGGAATCCCCGGACTTATCTCCAAGGCACTTCTCAGCATCACCTCCAACAAATACCTGATGCTCTTCATCATCAACTGCATACTTCTTATAGTGGGTATGTTCATGGAGGGCGGAGCTGCAATGATCATCCTGGCACCGCTTCTTATCCCGGTAGTTTCTACCATGGGTGTTGATCTGGTTCATTTCGGTCTCATCATCATCGTCAATATCATGATCGGTGGTCTGACACCGCCTTTCGGTTCCATGATGTTCACGGTGTGCAGCATCACAAAGTGCAGTATTCCGGAATTTGTAAAAGAAGATATCGCCTTTATCCTGGCACTTCTGGTGGCTCTCTTCATAGTCACATATTTCCCGAATCTGACACTGTTCATACCGAACCTGCTGTTCTGATTCAGAAACAGAATCCAGAACCACCAAGCCCGGTGTGAACATATTTCAATAAAATAAGACGATTCTTTTCCTTCATAATTTCCGCGGAACGGCCTTAAAGTCATTCCGCGGATTTTTTTATTTTAAAGGATTTTATGATGTGAGTGTCAAAAGTCGATATCGGATGTAAGTGTCAAAAATCATTTATAGATGTAAGTGTCAAAAAGCGATATCGGATTGAGTCGGCTGTCAAAATATAGTACAGTATAGGAAGTTGGATTTTTAAGCCTTTCCTTACGGAAAGGCCAAAAACCTTTTTATTTATTAATCTGATCTTTACTTGAGGTGTACCATGACCCTGGGAAAATACTCGGAATCCTTCAGAAAGAAATATCTGAAGATCAAAAAAATTTCCCGTTCTGACCCGCAAAAGTGTATAACTCTTATTTCTGAGATAATGAGAGAAGCAAACGCCGCAAACGAGTATGACGTTCTCGGCGAGCTTTACTACTCCCTTGGATATGCATACTTTATTCTGTCGGATACAGACAACTGTACCAGATATTTCAATACTGCAAGTCATTTTTTACTTCATTACAAGGATTTCGACACCGCCTGCCATGTTATCTCCATGCTTGGAGTGTCATACATGAATCAGGGAAATCTTGCCAATGCCCTTGAAGCCTATTCAAGAGAACTTGAGATCGCGGAGCAGCAGAACCTTCCCCTTTCCATATACAAGAGCTATATGCATTTCGCACAGTGCCTTTACTTCAAAAAACTGTATGCGGAAGCATTGACATACTCACTCAAGGCGGACGAAATAGTCAGGAAATACCCTGAATTTATCAATCAGACAGATTCCCTGCCTATTCATTATGCCACTCTTATCATGACCCTGACCGTGTTGAAGCAGTATGATAAGGTCAGAGCCTATCTGGAGCCTTTTGACAATACCATCAGACTGAAACCGAAGTTCAAAAACTCTCCCTACAACTATGTTCCGAGGTTTTTCTATAAGTACTGGACCAATGCTTCCGACGCGGCTCTTACGGAGAAGCAGGCTATGCAGAACTGCCTGGATATAGCTGAGCAGGCAGGAGAGTATCTTCTGATAATCAACGACTTTCTGAACCGTCTGTATGAGATAAAGCATTACGACAATATGCTGAAGCTTGCGGATATGTTCGAAGGCATACTCAGGAACACCAACTATTACTGGCATCTGCAGGACATCTGCCGAAAGCGTATCAATTACTATGAAGAGACCGGAAACACCGAAAAGCTGCTGCCGGAGCTGAAACGATACTGGAAGTTTCAGGATCATGCCGAGGTGGCTGACGGCAAGATGCTTCTGTCATATTTCGATTCCAAGGAAGAGATCGCAAAAATAAGCAAAGAGAAAAAGAACCTGGAGATAGAAGTCCGTATGGATACCCTTACGGAGATCCCAAACAGACGTGTCATGGAAGAGAAGCTGACAAAATATTTCGAGGCTTCTTACAATATACGGCCTCTGGGAGTTGAGATGCTTGACTTTGACCACTTCAAGGAAATCAATGACACTTACGGTCACCAGATAGGCGATATCGTCCTGAAGACCCTGGGGAAGGTCCTGAAAAAGCTGATACTGACTCACCAGCAAAACAAAGCGGAAAAATTCGAAGCCCATAGTTCATCCGACATGCCGGGACATAAACATTTGCATCTTCTGGAGGATTCCGAGATCATAGTGTCCAGATTCGGAGGAGACGAGTTTTTCATACTGTATTACGGCATGCATCCGAAGGAGATGATCAGCTATACAGAAACTGTCAGGAACCTTCTGAAGGAATATATAGACAGCACGGGTATAAAATTTGAAACTCCGGTGACCATTTCTCAGGGGCTTTATATAAAGACACCTGCCGATGACGACAGGGAATGGACATTTTTCCAGAATGCGGACAAGGCTCTTTATGAGGCAAAAAAGGAACGTAAAGGCCGCATAAAGGTAGTGGAAGTAACAGAATAACGATTACAGCATGGGAAACAATATATGAAAGCATTATTTTTTGACGTAGACGGAACCTTACTTGACGAAAAAAATCATCAGATACCGGAGAGCGCACTTCAAGCCATAAGACGGACCAGAGAGCTGGGAAACAAGGTCTTTATAAATTCAGGACGCACAAGCGGTATGCTGAAAAAGGTCATGGGACTTGTTTCTGTGGACGGTTTTCTCTGTGGCTGCGGAACGGAGCTCATTTACAGCGGCACCCCGGTCTACTACTATAAATTATCAAATGAGCTTAAGGAACAGATCAAACAGGTTTCCGACAAATACGGTATGCTTCTGTATCTTGAAGGCAGGGACGGATGGCATTGCCGGCCTTCTCTCGGACTTTTGGAGGCACATCCTCTTTACAGAAATTACTATGACTACATGTCTATGTATGTTCGTTCAGAAGAGGGCTCTTCCGGGACAGACTACGACGGTGATTATGAGATCTCCAAATTCTGCGTTCAGTACGATGACGGAGAAGGTAACGGGAAGGGTGATGCCTTCGCAAGTCATAATCCGTCTGATGTATCGGGATTTCTGGAAGAATTCTCGGGACTGTTCCACATCATTGACCGCGGAAAGAGGTTCTATGAATGTGTTCCCAAGGGCCATGGCAAGGGCAATGCCGTAGACCGTATGCTCCAGTACCTCGGGCTCACAAAGGATGAGGCCTATGCCTTCGGGGACAGCACCAACGATATCGAGATGTTCAAAGCCTGCGGCAACAACATAGCCATGGGGAAGCACGCACCGGAGCTGGAGGCATTTGACCCGTTCATAACGAGAAGAGTGGAGGATGACGGGATCGCCTACGCCATGAAGGAGCTTGGACTGATCTGAACCTCTGTTAAATGACCGGATCCGGGAAGCTCAATATGTAATATATTTTTCCGAAAGCCTGACATTAAAACTAATGCAAGCTTTCGGCTTTTTTGTTATAATACACACTTATGTGGGGTTAAAATGACCAAAGAATTTTACGAAAAAAAGAAGCAGGAGTTGGAAACACTTCGCCTGAAGGCCGGGAAGCTGCAGCTTGAGTACATCCGTTTAGGGAAATATGAGGGCAAAAAGAAGCAGCTTGACTGGTGGATAAATAAAGGCAATCTTCGAAAGTATGTAAATCTTATACACACAGTACAAATGCTGGATGAAGCGCTTGCACCTTACGAAATAAGCAACGGCATCCGCAAAATAAATCTACAGGAGCATAGAAAATGGCATTATTTGACTTTTTTGGTGGAAACAAGAAAAAAGCTGAAGCTGAGCAGAAAATAGAAGAGCAGAAGCAGGAACAGCACGATCAGGCCGTAAAACGCCAGGAAGAGGAGCATAAGGACCTTAAGTGGCCGGGACTTATGCCTATAAATCTTTTTGTACGTAAGCCTGAGGAGAAACCTCATCTTACAGTTGTGAACGGTTCTGCAGGAA
>DFGZ01000361.1:5071-18474 GCA_002371295.1 Oribacterium sp. UBA3737
GGCAGATACAAACGAGAAGCCGGTTCTTCCTTCAACAAACATCGCAGATCCTCTCACTGAGGAGCGTAAGGCAGAGATCGGAAAGCTGATCTTCGAGCCTGAATTAAAGCCTGAGATGCTCAAGGACCTTAACCTTCAGGAAATCCTCTTCCTTGAGGTAGCTATGGTGACAGCAAACAGAATGAAGGCCCTCGACAACTATGAGCAGAATCATCAGAAGATCCGCAATCAGTTCCTGAACCTTGTTCGTTCAGCAGAAAAGCTCTATGTTATCTATGATGCCAGAACAGGATATCCTCTCCTGGACGGTGGCTATGCTCAGATGTACCTTGATGAAGAGCACGCAAACATTGCCGCAAAGCTTTACAGCGAGCAGCTTCGTATGACACGTGTCATCGAGGTTCCGGGTATGTCCGCAAATGATGAAAGACCTGACGGAAAGATCCAGCTTAAGATCTTTGATTTCATGTACTTCCTCGGTCTCGAGAACATCATCGTTGATAACGGCTGGTACAAGGGCTTCCTTCGCCGCAGCGAGATTTCCGCTCCGTTCTATATCAATGAGGATTCGGAAAAGATTCCTCCATATAATCCGGCTTTAAGCTTTGCTCTTATCGACTATGTTGCTGAGATCAAATGGCCTGTGAACTACGGAAAGCGTCAGGAGATACTTCAGGGCAAGTTCAACCGCATCATGCAGCTTGTTCCCAAGTCAACCTTCCTCGTTCCTCTCCGCACACTTGAGGCAGGTGAGTCCGAGAATCCTTATGAGGCAGAGTCAGATGCAGCAAAGCCATCTGATGTTCCTTCAAACACAGATGCTGCAAATCAGGCAACCGAAGATGCAGATGCTGCAGCAGAGAATGCACAGAAGCAGAATCACCGTATCCAGTTACCTGTTATAAGCGTCAACAGCAAGAACATGCTTCCTGTATTTACCGATATCTTTGAGTACTCAAAGAGCTTCGGCGAGACACCTTTCAAGCCTATCAAGGCTGATTTCAAGGGTATCAACAGATTTATCGGCAATTACAACGGTATCATCATCAATCCTAAGGGACAGGGCATGGTCATTGAGCGTCGCGAAGCTCCTCAGGCACCAAACGGTGCTCCGGCTCCTGTAAAGGCAGCTCCGGAGAGACCCGCAGCTCCTGCAGAAGAGCCAAAGAATGAGGCAGATTCAAACGTTATCAGTCTTAACTCAAGAAGAAATAAATAACCTATGAGTTTTAAAAGGCGGCTCCGGACAAATCCGGAACCGCCCTTTTTTATGATGTGAGTGTCAAAAGTCGATATCGGACCGCTTCGCGCTATTCGTCCTCCAGGATGAACTTTTCTATGACTTCCGCCACGCCGTCATCATCATTGGTATTGGTAATGTAGTCTGCTCTTGATCTCAGGGCATCCTGTGCGTTCTCCATGGCAACACCGAGCCCTGCATAATCTATCATAGTGATATCATTCATACCGTCACCGCAGGCTATAAGCTCGGTACGGTCGATACCGATCTTTTCCAGAAGCTTTCTGAGAGATGCCGCCTTTTCTATTCCGGGCGGTACGATTTCAAGGAAATAGGTTTCCGAGAAAAAGACATTGAGCTTATCCCCGTACTTTTCTTTGATGAGTCTTTCTATATCACGAAGGTGATCATGCCCGCCAACACACAGGAACTTGCATACCGGACCATCCAGAGCACCTGAAAGGTCTGTTACCTTCTGAAGAGGAACCCTGTTGATCTTTGCTTCCAGAACAGCATAGGGGTTTGTGTCATCGAGTGTTACCGCACCCGTATTGTTGTAGGTCACTATAGTCACATCTTCAAACATAGACCCGTACTTCACGATATCCTGATAATACTCCTCAGGGATCATGGTCTCCATGATAGTTTCACCGGTGGCGGCATCCACTATATGGGCTCCGTTGTATGCGAGCATATATCCACCGGTTTCACTGAGGCTCACCATTTCCGCCACAGGCCTGATGCCCACCAGAGGGCGTCCGGAGGCAAGCACTATACGAACTCCCATATCCGCTGCCTTTTTCAATGCTTCTTTATTTCTCTCTGATACTGTCTTTTGGGAATTGGTAAGTGTTCCGTCCAGATCCAGAGCTATCATCTTGTATTTCATGACCGATCCTGCCTTATTAAATTTATAAAAATCTATTCAGATTTTAATCACCACTATCATAACACAGTTTCTTTGGAATAGGAAAGCTATATAGGTGAACATACTTTTGCTTTTAAGCAATGTGTGCTATTCTATGCAAATCAGATAATTGCAATCCACTTCACATGTCACTTTGTGAATGTTACAATAGATAGATTATTTCGGACAAAACGAAGATTTTAACTGCCGGAGGCTTATTTTGGACAAAACATCCATCGATTACGAAGAACTGGAAAAAGAGAACAGGGTACTGGTGGAAGCTATCCGGAACAGTGAAGGTAAGGCTGAGGCCGAAGCTGAACTCTGCAGCAGGAACAAGGGGCTCATCATGCAGATAGTCCGGAACTATGTGAACTTGTCGAACCACACTCTGAGCGGAGAGGATCTGGAAAGTGTGGGAAAGATAGGTCTCATACGTGCAGCAAAAAACTTTGACCCCTCCTTTGGAACCAAATTCTCAACTTACGCGGTCTACTGGATTCGCGACAGTATAGTAAAGGAGATATATAACGCAGGCTTCGGAATCAGACTTTCCAACCATCAGCTGGAAAGAATCTTTAAAGTCCAGTCTGTCTTAAGAAAATTCGATCTTGAGCATCTTGAAGGAACCGAGATGATCAGGGCCATCATGCAGGATACCGGCTTCTCCGAGGAGGAGGTCCGGAAGTGTCTTCGTCTCAGCAACATCGTTCTGGGAACGACTTCTCTCAACCGTAAGATAGGAAACAGTGAGGAAGACTCCTCCGAACTCGGGGATCTCAGGATGTCTCCAGACAATGTTGAAGATACGGTTATCGAGCAGGAGCTCCATCAGGAGCTTTACCGTTCCCTCAACACACTTTCCGATGACGAACGCGATACTCTGGTGCTTAGATACGGACTTTACGACGGTAAGCAGCATACCCTTAAGGAGATTGCCGGACTTTACAGTGTCTCCATCGAAGCGATCCGACAGAGAGAACAGCGAGCCATAAGAAAACTCAGGAAAGAACTGGATTGATTTGAGCCAACAGACTTCACAGTATTATCAGAAGTCGATATGGAACCGTTTTTTAGTAAGTCACAGGAGGACATCAGGTCTTTGATCAAAATAGATCTAATCACCGGATTTTTGGGCTCCGGGAAAACAAGCTTTATAAAAAAATATGCAAAATATCTGATAGACCGGGGAGAGAAAATCTGTATCCTCGAGAACGACTACGGCGCCATAAACATTGACATGGTACTTCTGAACGAGCTCTTGGGACCAAACTGCGAGCTTGAGATGATCGTTGGCGGCGACGGACACGAAGCACATCAGCGAAGGTTCAGGACCAAGCTCATCAGCATGGGGATGCTTGGCTACACCAGAGTCATCATCGAACCGAGCGGAATCTACGATATGGACGAGTTCTTTGACACTCTTTGTGAGAGTCCCCTGGACAGATGGTACGAGGCAGGATCTGTCATAAGTATAGTGGACGGAAACAACCCATCAGAGCTTTCTCCGGAAGCAGAGTACCTTCTCATGTCAGAAAGTGCCTGCGCCGGGAAACTGGTGATAAGCAAGCTGCATGACGCTGAGGCTCCCTATACTATGCAGTTCAGTGAAAGGACAGTAACCCGTCTGAATGAAGCCATGGAAAAGTATAACTGCAAACGCAGATTTTCCATTGATGATGTGATCGCGAAGGACTGGGAAACATTTACAGACCGGGACTTTGAATCCATAAAGAATGCGGGCTTCCGGCATGCCAGTCATGTGAAGCTGCCCCTTTCCGACAACAGTGATTTTCAGTCTTTGTTCTATTTTGGATTCAGAACCGGGGAAGAGGACTTAAGAGAGCTTCTCGGTAAGCTCCTTCAGGACCGCGAAGCCGGAAATATCATCAGAATCAAAGGCTTCATGACTTTATCGGATAGTGAATATCTGGAAATAAACGCCACAAAAGAGCGCATCAGTATAAGCCCTGTAAAAAGGCAGACAGAAGATGTACTAATAATAATCGGTGAAAAGCTCGATAAGAATAAAATAGCAGGATTTTTTCCCGGAGCAGTTACCGTTTAAAAGAAAGATCAGAGGATATGCAGGATACTATATTTACAGAAGAACAGAAACATTTGACAGAGCTCTATAACAAGCTCACAAACATGAAGTCCCAGATGGAGGCGGAGCTTATCGATCTCCAGAATCAGGCTCAGGAAGAAAAGAACACTGTCAGCGACGATCTCCAGTATGACTTCGTCGGCATCGAGGAATCTCAGGAAACGCTCATCGAATTCGAGACCATGAGCCGTGCAGTCGAGGAGCTTAATATCAGCAGCCGCACAGTAAGTACGGCTCTGTCCAAGGTCAACAGACTTCTGCCGCGGCCTTACTTTGCCCGTATCAATGTACAGTTCCCGGAGGAGACCGAAGAGGAGTCCTACTATATCGGAACCACCTCAGTCTCCAATGAGGATCATGAACCCGTTGTCGTAGACTGGAGAAGTCCCATTGCAGAGGTGTACTACAATCAACAGATGGGAGAGACCTCCTATGATGTTGACGGAAGAAAGATCCCTGTGGAGCTTAAGCTCCGCCGTCAGTTCGACATCGAGCAGAATGTGCTGAAGGCTTATTTTGATACAAAAATCGCTCTTGAGGATCCCCTTCTCATTCATTCACTCACGAGAAAGCGCACCGACAAGATGCAGTCCATCACTGAGACCATCCAGAAGGAGCAGAACGCCATCATCAGACACCCGGACGTTCCCGTTCTCCTGGTACAGGGAATTGCAGGCAGCGGAAAGACCTCAGTACTTCTTCAGAGAATAGCTTATCTTTTCTACAGAAGACGTAAGAACTTGAGACCCAATCAGGTATGCCTCATCACACTGAACCCTGTTTTCCAGCAGTATATCGACCATGTACTTCCGGAAATGGGCGAGGCCAATCCTACAACCATGACATGGTCAGACTTCCTGGATTCTCTGGGAGTTGACAGTCTGGGTGAGGCAGATATCACCGAAGCAGATTCACTTCATCAGATAGATGAGGGTCTCAAGGGCTTCAGGCTCGATGAGCATTACCTTCACAATATCAATCTGAAGCGTGTCCGCGTCCTTGATAAGAAGCAGATCGCAGGAGTTCTGAGAAAGTACAGAAATTCATCATCCACCTCCTGGATCATTCAGACAGCTGTTGAAGACCTTCAGGAACTGGCACGTAAAAACGCAAGAAAGATGGAGCGCAAGAACAAGGAGCTGGGCGCCGAAGACATAAGCTTCGACGATCAGGATCCGGATGAGAACCAGTTCGGAGGAGTAGCGGAAAAGATCAGAAGCCTTGACTGGCTGGACATCGACGCCATAGGTAAACACATACTCGGCAAGGAGGATCTGACTCCCGCTGAGTACACCTACCTCAAGATGTCACTGACCGGCTTCAGCGATCACAATACCCGCTATGTAATCGTGGATGAGGTTCAGGACTACACCGAAGCACAGCTCATGGTGATGACCAAATATTTCAGGAATGCCCATTTCATGATGCTGGGAGATGAGTTCCAGTCCATCCACAGCGGAACTGCGACCTTCCGGGACATCGAAAACTGGTTCATCTCTCAGGGCAAGGAAGTCACGAACCTTTCTCTTATGACCAGTTACCGTTCATCACCGGAGATCACCAAGCTGTTCACAGGACTTCTGCCAAAGGAGATACGCATACAAACAAATTCTGTACAGAGAGAGGGTATCGAACCTGCAGTCATCACCTGTGAGACCCACGAAGACTATGTTGAGAAGCTTAAGTCAGTCATCGCCGAGAACACCCGGGAAGAGGGACTCACCGCTATAATCTGTGAGGATCGCTCAGGTATCAATCTCATCAGCAGAAGTCTCGGGGACGAAACACCTCATATAGTCCGTTCCTATGAAGCTCTTCCGAAGAGCGGAGTTGTCATTATGGAACTTAAGCTCGCCAAGGGACTTGAATTTGACACTGTCATCCTTCCTGATGTAACAGAAGGCGAATACCCTGACAGACCGCTTTTCAGACACCGCCTTTACACAGCCATCTCCAGAGCCACAGAGAAGATCATCATTCTGGCAGACGGCAAGTTATCACCGCTTGTGACTGTCTGAGCATAGCTAAGTGGCGGAAACGAAGTCGACGTTGCATAGTTGTGGCTCTCAGGTCAGAATTTGGTGCCCTGAGCGGGTGGGAACCCCAGCCCATTGAAAGGCGCTTCGCGAGGGCTGGGGCTATATGACAGGTCCCTAAGGGACCTGCCACGAGTGGCGGCCCACTGTGTTGAAAGCAGAGAACAAATGTGCTATTATATTTGCATTAGCAATACTTACATGCCAGTTTTATCAGGAAGTTGAAATTCTATGGAAGACATTCTTGCAGGATTAAATGAAGCTCAGACCGAAGCGGTAACATCCACAGAAGGCTTTGTCCGTGTGATAGCCGGAGCGGGCTCCGGGAAGACCCGGGCACTGACCCACAGATTTGCATATCTCGTAAATGAGCTGGGAGTTCTCCCCGGAAATATTTTGTGTGTCACCTTCACAAACAAGGCTGCCAATGAGATGCGCCAGCGTATCCACAAGCTGACCGGAGACAACGACACAGGATATATAAATACCTTCCATGGCTTCTGTGTGAATATCCTTCAGGAAGACAGCCATGCCATCAGCTATCCCAAGAGCTTTATGGTGCTGGACAACAGTGACATAGACGAGATGCTGAAGATCATATATGAGGAAAGGGGGCTGACACTCCGGGACAAGACCTTTGGTAACGCAAGGGATATGTTCGAGATGCGGAAGTGTATTTCCGAGCCCTCCTACTTCCTTGACATGATAAATCTTCCCATAGATCAGCTTCATAAGAAATACATGGAAGCCACCGAGGTCAATGACATCCTTTTCTACGGTTATCTCTATCAGGAGAGGAAGACCTTTGCGGTGGACTACAACGACCTCATCATACTCAGTCTCTATATTTTTCAGGAACACCCTGATATAGCCCTCAAGTGGCAGAAGAGACTCGAGTACATCGAGATCGACGAATTCCAGGATATAGACCCTCTTCAGTACCGCCTCATGGAGGTTCTGTGTGCCTACCACAAAAATCTTTTCATAGTGGGGGATCCGGACCAGACCATCTACACCTGGAGAGGTGCCAATGTTAAATACCTCCTGGATTTTGACAAGCATTTTCCGGGTACAAAGACCATCATGATGCTCGATAACTATCGTTCCACACCGGAGATCCTGAAGGTATGCAATTCCCTTATCAGCAAGAACAAACAGCGTGTATCCAAGGATCTCAGGCCGGTTCTTCCCAGTGGCGTTCCTGTTGTCTGCCATCTTGCGGATGACGCTGTGAAGGAAGCCACATGGATAGTTAAAAACATTGAGACCCTGCATCAGATGGGAGTGGAGTATAAGGACATCACCTGTCTTTACCGCGCTCACTACGTGACCAGAACCATAGAAGAAGTCTTCCTGAAGTCCAAGATCCCTTATACCATCTATTCAGGTGTGCAGTTCTTCGGACGCATGGAGATCAAGGACGCCCTTTGTTATCTCAGAATGGTGGTTTTCAAGGATGACCTGTCATTCCGGCGCATTGCCAATGTCCCCAAGCGGAACATCGGTGTCCGTCGCATGAAATTTCTGGAGGAATATACTCAGCAGAATGGCGGAACTCTCTACGATGCTCTGTTAAAAAACGTGGATGATGAGCTCTTCCGGGGAACCGGGGCACGACAGTTCATAGCCCTCATTGAAAAATATGCTTCTTCCTATAAGGAAAAAAACATTTCCGAGGTTCTCATTTCCATACTGAACGAGTCCGGTTATGAGAAGTTGCTCCGAACCGAAGGATCTCAGGAACGCCTCGACAATCTGGCAGAATTAAAACAGTCTGTATTTGAATTTGAGACTAGCGCAGGTGAGGAGACAGATCTGGAAAGCTATCTTAAGAGTGTTTCCATGTTCTCTAACATGGATATACGGGACACCAGCGACAGAGTCCGTCTCATGACGGTCCACACCGCAAAGGGTCTTGAATTCCCTTATGTTTTCCTTTGCAGTATGTCGGAGGGTATATTCCCCTCCAAGAAGACCAACACCCTGGAAGGGATGGAAGAAGAGCGCCGCCTTGCTTTTGTTGCCATGAGCCGCGCAGAAAAGGGCCTCTATATTTCAGAAGCCGCAGGCAGAAACTTTGACGGTTCTCCCAGATACCCTTCGAGATTCATACTGGACATAGATCCCGGACTTCTCAGTTACACCGAAGCTCCCAAGGCCTCACTCCTTTCCGAGGCCAGAAGCTATATACAGCTGGTAGATTCTCATTTCCGTGTGACAACCCACTCTGATCTTTTCAGCATCGGAGACAGGATCAAACATAAAGCCTTCGGAGAGGGCAGCATAAAGGATATAGACATGGATAAAAACGCCTATGTTATACAGTTTGATGATATGCCGACGGAAAGACAGATTTCCTTCAGGGTAAAACTGGAAAAACTGTAGATCATCCTTATTGATGGTGTTAGTTTCGAAAATCTGTATCGTATTTCTTTTTGTTATGCGCTGACGGGAGCATAGACCTGTTAGAATTCTCCTTCCCTCAACTTACACAGTCACCTATCGTCATCGGTTACAGGATACCGAAAGGAGACTGATGTTTATGTGTCATTTGCATTTCATGTTTTTTAATTGTTTTGATTTAAAAACGGTCCACAACTTAAATGTTGTGGATTTTTTTGCATTTTTATTAAAAAGCTGAAGAAAAATTTAAATATCAATCGCAATATCGCAAAATAAATTTAAGACATAATGCTTTCTTTAATACCTGATACTGTAGGATGATTTCATTGGGGTAAAGCAATTTACAGTGTTTGATTATTATTAAAAATGAGGGAAGTAGTAATGAAGAAGAACAAACTTGAGAAGCAGATCGTGACAGCTTTGGCAATCGGTATTTCCGCAAGCATGGCTCTTCAGCCTATAACAGCATTAGCTGAAGAAAAGGCTGATGTTTCATCTGATGCAAAGGCTTCTACTGAGACAACTGATACATCTAATCATGAAACAAGCACTTCTGACGTAGAGAAGGCAGAAGATGACTTTAAGGATAGCGTAGATAAAGCAGAGTCAAGTGTTAAATCAGAGGGAGACGCTATCGATAAGGCAGAGAAGAACGATAGTGTAAGCACAAAGGATGATGCTGCAGATAACGAAGCTACAAAGGGCGACTCAGATTCAGACAACAACAGCTCTGATAGCAATGCAGTTTCCGGCGACAGCACAGTTAAGGACAGCTCTGATTCAGAATCTAACTCAGCACCGGCTGAAGAGGCAGCTTCTAACTCCGATACTGAAAACAATTCAGGTTCAGGAGACAGTTCTGAGTCTGCAAATGGAAAAACATCTGATAATAAGGAAGTTAATGCCGGCGAAGAGACAGAAGAAATGAACTCATCTGTTGTAGGCGAAACTGCAAACAAAGAGATTAAAGATACTTTTGATGAATTATCGAAGACCATCAACAAAGTAAAAATAGAAGATGAAAAGGCTCTTAGCAGTGATATTTCAGATATAGTTACAGATGAAAAGACAGTGGAAGAGGCAAAGGACACTCTTGAGAAGGTTTCTGATGATATCCAGAATGTTGCAGATAACACTTCAAAAACTATTAATGCTGTAAACAAAACTATCGATGCTGCAAACGAGGCTGTGGCTGCCGCTTCCGGTTCACAGGGAACAGCTTCTGACGTAGAGAAGGCTAATGCTGCAGTTGATGCTGCAGAAGAGACTGTAGAAGAAGCAAAGAAGGATCTTGCAATCGCTGAGAATCAGTATTCAAACCTTAAAAATCAGTATAACGAGGCTCTTTCAGACCTTGAAGCAGCCCAGAAGAACTATGATGAGGCAATAACCAAAGCCGGTTCAGATGCAGAAGCTGCAAAGGAGAACCTTGAGGCAGCAGAGGCACTTGCTGCTGACCTCGCAAACCAGACTGCAAAGGCTTTAGAAACAATTGAGCAGAAAAAGAACGCGGTTCAAGAAGCCTTAATTTACCAGATTAATACTGATGCAAGCGATGCTGAAACGAAAAAGTCCGATGCAGAAAAGATAGCAAAATCTTCCGAGAAAGATGCGGAAAATAAGATGGCTGATTATACTCAGGCAAAAAAGGCTATCGATGTATATAATTCTGCAAATCAGAATGCAGAGGATGCTAAGAAGGCTCTTGATCAAGCAAATGATGCGATCTCTGATTATAATTCTGCAAACCAAAATGCAAAGAATGCTAAGAAGGCTCTTGATCAGGCAAACGGTGCCATTTCTGATTATAATTCTGCTATGACAAAGGCTGATAAACTAAATTCTGATTATAGCAAAGCACTAAGAGCCGCTGAAGAGGCTACTAAAACCTCAGATGGTCTATTTCTGGAGGCTGATAGAACTTCTAAATACGCAGAATCTTTGAAAGAGGCTGCGGATACAGCACAAAAGAATATTGAATCTTTGGAAAAAGAGAGTAAAGAGGCTACTGAAAAAGCCGAGTCTTTAAAAGAGGCTGCGGACAAGGCTTCTGCTAATGTTGATGCTTTAGAAAAAGAGGCTAAAGAGGCTACTGAAAAAGCCGAGTCTTTAAAAGAGGCTGCGGATAAGGCTTCTGCTAATATTGATTCTTTGAAAGCCAATGCTGAAACGGCTGAAAATACTGTCATAGAATTATTTTCCAAATTAGAAGAAGCTAAGGGTAAAGAGTTTGATGCTATAACGGATTATAACAATGCTAACGATACTCTTAAAACTCTTACCGACAACCCAATATCCTATCCTAATATCAAGAACGATAGAATTTTGGGAATCATGACAACAGAAAGCACGGAATATAATCTTAACGAAATTGCATTACCAATTCTAAAAAAACACTTTACGGAATTAGGTGCAAAGGATGTATATTTTGAGTCTTCTAATTTTTTTGTTTACCATTATTTTGATGTTTATATTGATGGAAAAAGAGAAAGATTTGACTTTGATGTATTTCCTGACAAAAATGAATTGGTAGTTTTTTATAAAGATTCCAAAAAAAGAGTTACTACAAGAAAAACGGAAATCAATAATTATAATGATAGCATTAAGTCTGCTAAAGATCTTGTTGATGAATTGGCACAAAAAAAGACTGAAGCTGAGACAGCAAAATCCGATGCAAACAAAGCATATGATAATGCTGTATATGATGCCAATAATAAGAATTCTGATTATACTCAGGCTAAAAAAGATATCGATGATTATGAATCTGCTAATAAAAAGGCCGTGCAACTGAACTCCGATTACACTCAGGCTAGACAGGCTATCCATGATTATCAATCTGCCAAGAAAAAAGCCGAACGACTGAATTCTGATTATAAAAAAGCTGAACAGGCCATCAAAGATTATACCGCTGCTCAGGAGGAAGCTGATGAAAAGAATGGTGCTTATACAGCTGCTCTTGGCATCTCAGAAGACGCAAATAAACAAGCCACCAGTCTTTTTGAGGAGGCAGATAAAGCTGTTAAAGCGGCTGATTCTTTGAAAGCGGCGGCTGAAACTGCACAAAAGAATATTGGCTCTTTAGAAAAACAGGCTAAAGAAGCTGCTGACAAGGCCGATTCTTTAAAAAAGGCTGCTGAAGATGCACAAAAGAATATTGGCTCTTTAGAAAAGCAGGCTAAAGAAGCTGCTGACAAGGCCGATTCTTTAAAAAAGGCTGCTGAAGATGCACAGAAGAATATTGGCTCTTTGGAGAAACAGGCTAAAGAAGCTGCTGATAATGCCGATAAAATGAATGAGTTAGCTAAAGCAGCCTCTGATGCAAATGACATTGCTCAAGATAATCTCAAAAACATAAATGCCATTTTAGAAAAAGCCGGCAATGCTTATTCCGACGCCCTCAATGCCTACACGAAACTTCAAAACGCTGCTCAGAAGGCTGCGGAAGATGTAGTTTCTGCTCATCTTAAGGTTACTGAACTTGAAAAGAAGATCCAACAGCTCAATACTTTAAATGAAATAAATAAGGCTGACTATGTTGATAAACTGGATGACTTAAATAAAAAACTTGAAGATGCCAAGAAAGACCTTGTAAGTGCAAAGGTGGTTCTTGATGAGGCTGAAACCACACTTGATAAAGCAAAGACAAGCCTTGATGAAAAGCAGAAAGCACTTGATGAAGCAGCTGCTGAGGCCGCTTCAGGATCTAACGGTTCAGGTTCATCAACAAGTGGTTCAGGTTCATCAGCTTCCGGCTCTTCAGCAAGTGGCTCATCATCCGGAAGTTCCGGATACTCAGGAAGCTCACGTTACGCAGCTAGCAGCTCATCTGCATCAGACAGTATAACTGACACAGCTTCGGCTACAGCGGCTGAGGGAGAAAGAGCAGTTCTTGGTGCTTCAAGAATCGAAGACCTTAACAGTTCAGCACAGACAACTGCAAACACCACTACAAGTACATCTTCAAGCAAGAAGACAGCTAATAAAAACAAGCAGGCTGCTGAAACTACAAAGACAAAGTCAGCTTCTGTAAATAATGCAGAATCATCTTCATCAGTAAAGAGATCTGTAGAATCATCAAATACAGAAAACAACGACGATAAGTCTGTTCTTGGCGCAACAAGAATAACAACAGATGGTGCATCAACTACAAATAATGAGGCAGATGTACTTCCTGAGTTATCATCAGTAGCTCAGAACAAGCCTTTCAAGATGGGCTGGTTAATATTTGCTTCTGCAGCAATCGCAGGTATATCGGTAGAAGAGTACATAAGAAGAAAGGCTGCAAGGGCTAAGGCAAAAAACAATAGATAAACAAATTTTTAATTACCAAACCTCACCAATAATCAAACACTTCTTCATAAAAGAGGGCTATCGCACTAAAGCGACAGCCCTCTCTTTTACGTTTTAAGAACAGTTATCAAAGGTGATGTATCATTATCGTATTAAGATGCAGAAGACTGGTCCTGAGGCGCCTGAGCTGCAGTTATGGCTGTAGCATTAACACCATCTGCGGAAGTGATTTCAACCATATCACCTACAGAGAAACTGCTCGTAAGAGAGCTGTCTACTGTGAAAGTTATGGTTGTTGCAGTATGCTGACCACCCTTACCATTTCCGCCGGCTGGAGGAGTCTCAGTCTCACCTGATGCATTTGTAGGAAGCTCTGGTGGTGTCTCGGTCTCGCCAGAAGCATTGGTAGGAAGCTCTGGT
>DFGZ01000361.1:18573-18912 GCA_002371295.1 Oribacterium sp. UBA3737
CTCTGGTGGTGTCTCGGTCTCGCCGGAAGCATTGGTAGGGAGAGTTCCATCCTGATTTTTACGTCCTCCATGGCCCATGCCGTGTCCGCCTCCCATGGTCTCAATAGTGATTGAGCCGCTCTCAATAGCAGTGATCTTACCCATATACATGCCGTTGTTCATAGGAGGCATTCCTGTCTCTGCAGTAATTGCAGTCTCATCTGCAAAAGATGCGATGGCACCTATGGAAGCGACTCCTAGAAGTGCACAAATACCTAAAATTGTCATTTTCTTTGTTAAATTATTCTTTTTCATTTTTAATTTACCTCTTTTTTGTTTTCTTGGGATGGCTATACTATA
>DFGZ01000356.1 GCA_002371295.1 Oribacterium sp. UBA3737
CCGGCCGGTGACTTTGAAAGATTTATAAAAAGATGCATAGAGTGCCTTAGATAGATTAAAAAAGGAGGAGAGGCCTGACGGGAGACCACCGCCGGGCCTTGATTATTTGGAATGGATAATAAAAAAATGAGAACAGCACTGTTTATTCACATCATGCTGGTGGTGATGGAGCTGATAGTAGTTAATTACGTTTCCGCATTTCATGGTGGATTGAAAATGTTTATTTACTATACGGACAGCTCAAATTTTCTCTGCCTCATGGTAAGTGCCATTTTCGTGGTTTTCATGCTTCCGGCCTTGTCCAAGGGCAGGACCAGCGGCTTTGTTTCCACATATATGATGCAGCATTATAAAGGTGAAGCGGCTATGCCACGATGGATCGGCATGATTAGATATATCGCTTCCTGCTGTCTGATGCTGACATTTCTTGTGGTGCTTTTGGTTCTGGGACCAAGGGATGGTTATGAGGATCAGCTCCTCGGGGGAGTGCATCTCATCAATCATGTCATCGCGCCGGTTCTTTCTTTAATGAGTTTCCTGTTGCTGGAGACCGCAGAACCGCTTCCGAAAAAAGCGCCATTTTATGCCATCATACCCACAGTGATCTATGCTGTGATTCTGATAGGCATGAATGTTGCAGGACTTACAGAGGGACCATACTTCTTCCTGAGAGTGCGTGAGCAGTCCCTCGTTACGACAGTGCTGTGGACCATAGTCCTTTTGGGAGGAAATTATTTCATTTCATGGCTTGTTATGAAGGCGTACCATGCTATGATAGCCGGAAGGAACAGAAAGATATGAAAGCAGTGCCTTTATAGTAGCCGATTGGATCTCAATCTGTATGTCAGAGATAAACAGCGAAAAACATGGTTTTATAGAGGAGGAAGTTTTTAAATGATCATATACATGACATCTACACCGGGCGGGTTCGATCGTCGGACAGGCCTGCCGGAAAAACTGGATAACAGCAATAATTTTGTTGACCGTCTGAAGAAGGACTGGAAGGAGCACAGCAAATGTCTCCTTGTTTCTTCGGATCCGAAGGCTTCCGAGATGAACAGCGCCATAGCTCAGACCTACCTTGATGCCTTCAACAAATCAGGGCTTAGTATGGACATGATAGATGTTCTTGACGGGAGAGATGAGAAGACTGTTGAGATCATCGGCTGTTATGATGTGGTGATCCTTGCCGGGGGCCATGTACCTACGGAGAATGCATGGTTCCGGAAGATAAATCTGAAGGAGAGGATCAGAAGCTTCAGAGGAATAGTCATTGGCATAAGTGCGGGGACCATGAACTGCGCCGATGTGGTTTATGCACAGCCGGAGCTTGCGGGAGAAGCCGGGGACAAGAATTATCAGCGTTTCATAGAGGGACTCGGGCTGACTGATACCAATGTCATTCCCCACTACAATCAGACCATAGATTCAGTTCTTGACGGTAAAAAGCTGTTTGAGGAGATCACTTATCCCGACAGCATGAACAGGGCATTTTACTGTCTTACTGACGGTGCTTACATCCGTAAGGATACGGGGTCAAACAAGGAGATGCTTTACGGAGAGTCCTATCTCATTGCAGACGGAGAGATCGGACTTATCTGCAAGAACGGCGGAGAGTTCGAGATACCGGTAAGAGCGGATGTGAAAAAGCCTGCATTTCTCGCAGCCACTGCACTGACCATCGGAAGTCTCATAGGAGCGGCTATAACGAGATATGTCCTGAAGAAGCTGGATGAGAAGTGAGTTTTGTTTTGCGTTAAACATTGATGGCAAAAGGAGCTCTGTATGGAACCGATGCCTTTTTTTTAGTTATGAAGTATTGAAAACTTTGCATAGTTGTTTTTTAAATTCGATACCTCTTTTCGGTATTATCCATTACAATTGTTCAGGGAGTATCTGTAGCTTTAGAGGAGATGTTTTACAGTGGGAGGTTACTATGGAAGTTGAGACAGTAATGGCGGCCCTTCGGAAGAAGGCTAAGGAAGATGAAGTATTCAGACAGAGACTTCTAGACACACGGAAGGAGAAAAATCCCTTAGGGGTATTTTGCGATATTGCACGTAGTGAGGGCTATGAGCTGTATGAAATGGATATCCTCACATACGGCGAGGAATTTTATGCAGCCATCAAGAGGTCTACAAACGGCGGCGGTGAGAATTCTCCCAAGCTTGAGGGGCAGGATGACTACTATGATATGTTCATGGCAGAGCTTGCAGTGATGTGAATATAGATATAATATGATACCGGCGTCAGACATCCTGATTTCACGACAAGGGTTAATGTCAGTGGAACCAGTGATATCTGACACGCCACAGGCTTACGTTTCTACATTAAATCGGAGGTTTAGTATGGGTGTTAAGATGGAATTCCCGGATGAGTATATGCAGATCCTTAAATCATATACAGAACAGAATGACGTGACAATTGAGACTGCGATAGCAGATACCCTTGAGTTTTTGGAGCTGAAGAACGAAGCCTTCAGCCACTATCGTGTAGCCATAGAAAATCCCGGGAATTACCTGAATGATCCGGATGAGCTCAATGCCAAGGCCTTGAGACAGATATACATGGACCTTTTCGGAGAGGATACAGTGGGTGGTATGATACACTGTTACTATAATCCGGACAGATTAAATGTTCTGCTCATGGACATAGAGTATGATGATTCCGTGAATTTATGGAACCTGATAGAGACATTCCATAACAAGATTCCGGGAATGGAGCTTACTCATGATATTCTTTCACTTTTCTATGTGCATGACCGTTTTGACGGAAGTCATGACAAAATAGTGGAATTGATGGAATGGATGCTGTCAGATCATGAGGATGATGGCTTTGAGACCGCAGGATACTACGAGACAATCTTTGATGAGCCTGATGATGAAGAATTCTTCGATGATGATGAGTTCGATGACGAAGAGTTTGATGATGAGGAATATGATGACGGGGAATTTGAGGACGACGAGTTCGATGATGAAGACCCGGATGAAGAGGATTCTGAGTCATAGGATATGGAAAGAACCAGAGAGCGCATGGCGCCAATCGGTCCGATATCGACTTTTGGCAGGCACATTATGGAATGATAAGTGAGATAATGCAGTTGGAACTGCCGCTTTTGAGAAAAAACTCAAAAGCGGCAGTTTTTTCTTTTATAAAATGAAAAATAAAGTTAGACTTATATTCGTAAGCATAATCAACAGTCGTTTTTATATTGAAAAAGGTGGTTCATTATGTGGAAGGAAATAAAGAAGATAATAATTTTCATACTGGCGGTCTTAGGCATTATGTTCATCATATTGATGCTCCTGCCGGATGATGAAGATACAAGCATGGAAGAGACTGTGGTAGAACAGTCTCTCGCCGAAAAATCTGATGAACAGAAGACTTCTGCCGGAAAAACTGCCGGGGACCAAACCACCGGAGGAAAAACCACCGGAGAGAAAACTGCAGGAGACCAAACCTCTGCAGGGAAAACCGCCGGAGATAAAACCACCGGGGGCAAAAACAAATCAGAAGGGTCTTTGTTTGGAAAGATCCAGTCCCAGGTCAGTTCGGCACAAATTAAGGAAACGGACAAGGATTCGGCTGCTCCCGAGATAAATGTAGATACAGTTACTGTGGGAACGGATGCCAGATCCGCAACTGTCATGATCTACATAAACGGTTCGGATCTTGAGTCTGAGGGAGGAGAGGCAACCGTAGACATCTCCGAGATGATAGCCTCAGGAATCGGTAACAATGTCAATGTCATTGTTCAGACTATGGGAACGAGACGCTGGCAGGATTACGGGATATCTTCAAGAAGTGCACAGACATATAAGATAGAAAACGGGAACCTCAGGCTCATACGGGACAGGCTCGGACAGCTTGACTGTACGGATAAGAGTACTTTGTCCGAATTTATCGGTTTCTGTAAATCCGAGTATCCGGCAGACCGGTATATGTTCCTGTTCTGGGATCACGGAGGAGGACCTGTTTACGGCTTCGGATATGATGAGTGGCAGTCTGAGACGGAGAGTCTCACCATAGCGGAGATGGCAAAAGCATTTTCGGAAAATGATGATGTGCATTTCGATATCATTGGCATGGACTGCTGTATCATGGCGAGCCTTGAGACCTGCTATGCACTGGCACCATACTGTAAGTATGCCCTTTTGTCCGAAGATTTTGAATCGGCCCTCGGATGGGACTACACCGGCTGGATGAAGGATCTGGAGATGGATCCCGGCATGGCTACACCTCTCCTGGGAAAATATATCATAGATGCCATTATCGCCGATAATGAGAACAGCTTTTTAGGCGGTTCAGCCTGCATGGGGCTTTTCAATATGTCCACAGCCAGGAGCCTTTATGAGTCCTGGAAGGCTTATGCGTATAAAAACGAGGCGGCCCTTTTGAAGAAGAATTACAGCAAGGCCCATAAGGCAAAGGGCAGGGGCTATTTTGACAGCTGGGGATTTGATTATAGTGATGTCACCCTGGCGGATTACTATATCAGTGATATTCTTGCACTGGTGGAGAGCATTGACAAAAACAGTGAAGAAGCGAAGAATCTTATTTCTGCCCTGAAGGCGGCTGTGGCTTACTATGGTCATACATCTGATAAAAACGAATTGACCGGACTTGCGGTATCCCTTCCCTACGGAGATTACGAGTTCTATAGTCGTCTTAAGGAGGTTTACACCGAAATCGGACTGGATAAAGAGTATATAGACTGGCTTAAGGGATTTGTGAA
>DFGZ01000149.1 GCA_002371295.1 Oribacterium sp. UBA3737
GATGATAAAAAGATAGATAGTTATATGCAGACCATTCAGGAGTTTTTTATGCCGGGGTGGTACAACCTGATGGGAATAAAATAAGAGCCGCAAGGCTCTTTTTTATTCCCTTAGTTATCAATCTTTAGTTAGCGATAACTAACTAAAGAAAAAATATATTATGGAGGAAAGAAAGTTGGGAAAGACAGGAAATTTCGATCATATGAAATTGATCGGGCAGTACGCGGGAGGTCATAAAAAGCTGATCACGCTCGGAAGATGCATAGCAGCGGTAAGCGCGGTTTTGACTATCATACCTTTTTATGACCTGTGGAAGATCATTCGTATCGCAGTGAACGGAGAGAATACGGATGACATCAGTTTTTATGCATGGCAGGCGGTACTATTTACCATAGGGGCACTATTTGTGTATATAGCGGCACTTTTATGTACACATATTGCAGCTTTCCGTGTTCAGGCAAATATGAGAAGTTCTCTGATGAGAAAGATAATCACTCTGCCTTTGGGTATATTTGATGAGGATGGTACAGGTAAGATCAGGCGTATAGTAAATGATTCCACAGCCGCTACGGAAACCTATATAGCACATAACATTCCGGATAAGGTAGTGGCAGCCATAACGCCGGTTGGACTTATAGTGCTTATTCTTGCATTTAACTGGAAGATAGGACTCATATGCATGATACCAGCAATACTTGGTTTTGTCTGCATGATGTCCATGATGGGTAAAGGCATGCAGGAGAAAATGAAAGAATACCAGAACGCTCTTGAGACCATGAGCAGTGAAGCCACGGAATACGTGAGGGGCATACCTGTAGTAAAGACCTTTGGACAGACAATTTTTTCGTTTAAGAAATTTAAAGCATCAATTGATGATTACGGGAAATGGACCACGGATTATACCTTGCATCTGAGAACTCCGATGATGGGATTTATGACCTGTATTAATGCCATTTTTATCTTTATCGTTATTTCGGCATATATGTTTACAAGGGATGGGATACTAAGTTCAGATATACTTGATATCATGTATTATATCATCGTTACTCCCCTTGTTACCGTAACACTTACCAAGATCGCATATTCCGGTGAGGCTGAGATGACTCTGATAGACGCGATGAAACGTGTGGAAAGCATCATGCAGCTGGAAACGCTAAAGGAAAGCACCGAAAAAAAGGATGCTACTGGCAATGATATCGAACTTAACAATGTTTCATACAGATATAACGGAGCTGTAAGAGATGCGGTAAGTAATGTTTCACTTAAGATCAGGCAGGGAGAACATATAGCATTTGTCGGACCTTCAGGCTCGGGAAAAACTACTCTGGCAGAGCTCTTGGTAAGATTCTTTGATGTGAGCAGCGGTGAAATAAAGATAGGCGGAGTAAACATAAAAGATCTGCCTCAGAAGAAGCTGATGGAAATGATATCCTTTGTTTTCCAGGACAGCCGTCTGATAAAAGATTCAATATTTGAGAATGTCAGAATGTCTAAGCCAGGGGCTTCAAGGGAAGAGGTTATGTATGCATTGGAAAAGGCACAATGCAAGGATATCATAGAAAAGCTTCCCAAAGGTATAGATACTGTTATAGGAGAGAAAGGTACATATCTTTCGGGTGGTGAACAGCAGAGGATCACTATTGCAAGAGCAGTGCTCAAGGATTCGCCGATACTGATCCTGGATGAGGCTACCGCATTTGCAGATCCTGACAATGAGACAAAGGTTCAGGCAGCTTTTGATGAGCTGGCTAAGAACAAGACACTCATCATGATAGCACACAGACTGAGTACCGTAGTAAATGCTGACAGGATATTTGTACTGGATGACGGAAAGCTTGTTGAGAACGGAGACCATAATGAACTGATGGCAAAGGACGGATTATACAAACGTTTATTTGATGAGTATTCAAAATCTATAGAGTGGAAAGTGAGTGCGTGATGAAAAACTGGTTAAAACATAAGTATGCTCTTTCTGAAGAAGGAGCAAAAGACATGATAAAGGCATGCATCAGCGTTACATGTACGAATATCGTGCTGATGATGTCATCAGGAATTCTTTATCTTTTGATAAAAGATCTGTTAGATAATAATCTTACTTCAGACAGGATATGGATATATGCAGTAGGGAGTGCAGTGATAATACTGCTTATCGCAGCAACAAATTATATACAGTACAATGCAACATTCCTTTCAACCTATCGTGAGAGCGGAAGAAGAAGGACGACTCTGGCAGAAACACTCAGAAGGCTGCCTTTGTCCTTTTTCGGAAAGAAAAACCTGGCAGACCTTACCACCAATATCATGGGTGACTGTGCACAGATAGAAACAGCCTCAAGCCACTGGATACCGGAACTGATCGGTGCCGTAATATCGACAGGGCTGGTAGGTATCAGCCTGTTCTTCTTCTTTGACTGGAGAATGGTACTTGCAAGCTTCTGGGTTATCCCGGTGGCATTTATAATCATTATCACTTGTTCGGGAGCTGAAAAAAAAGCGATACGAAAGAATTCTGCCATAAAGCTTGATATGTCTGATGGCATACAGGAATGTCTTGAGTCCATCAGGGACTTAAGAGCCAACGGTGCTGAAGGCAGATATATGGATAAACTGGAAGGAAAGATCAGAAAAGTTGAAAAAGAAGCCCTGTATACGGAGCTTAAGATGGCTGTTTATGTAAATTCGGCAGCGATCATACTGAAAATAGGCATAGGTACCACGGCACTTGTGGGAGGTGCGTTATTTGCAAATAAGACCATAGATATCCTTACCTTCTTTATGTTCCTTATGCTTGTTTCAAGACTGTATGATCCGATGCAGATAACTTTACAGAATTTTGCCGCTATCATAGCCTGCGGTATTCAGTGTGAGAGGCTAGATGAAGTTTTATCTCATGAGATCCAGACAGGAAGCACCGAACTTAAAAACAAGGGATATGATATCGAATTTGATCATGTAGGATTTAAGTATTCTGATGATACTGATGTATTAAAGGATGTAAGCTTTACAGCCAGACAGGGTGAAGTAACGGCTCTTATAGGACCTTCAGGAGGGGGTAAGACCACTATTTCAAGACTTGCTGCCAGATTCTGGGATGTTGATCGCGGAACGATAAGACTGGGTGGAGAGGATGTTTCAAAGATCGACCCGGAGACTCTTCTTATGAATTATTCGATAGTATTCCAGGATGTAACATTGTTTAACAATACCGTTATGGAGAATATCCGTATCGGTCGGAAAGGAGCTACCGATGCGGAGGTAATGGCAGCAGCCAGGATGGCTAACTGTGATGAATTCGTTGATCTGCTGCCTGATAAATATAATACCGCTATAGGAGAAAACGGAAGCGAGCTCTCAGGAGGAGAAAGACAGAGAATATCAATAGCGAGGGCATTCTTAAAAGACGCACCTGTAATCCTTCTTGATGAGGCTACGGCTTCTCTTGACGCGGAAAACGAAACAGCCATACAG
>DFGZ01000049.1 GCA_002371295.1 Oribacterium sp. UBA3737
TTCCTTAAGCTGTGCCAATGTCTCCTTCTTTAGATTCTCAAGATAATCCCTGAAGCCGGTTCTCTTGTTTTCCATGAAGACGATATTGCATTCTTCCATACGGGCTATTTCTTTAAAGCCGAGGCTGTTGAAGAAAAGAGCTGTGTTGCATTTAGTATAAAGAAAGATATGATAGTTACCTCTGCCGAACTGATATTCGATAAGATGGGATACGATATCGTTCATCAGGGCTTCTCCCTGATGGTCGGAGCTTACCGCCATGCATCTCAGAGTGTTTCCGAAACAGCTGCCGGTAGCGATGACATTGTAATCATCGTCCAGCATGGCTGCCGTGTAATCCAGATTTTTATCTAAGTGGATGCCTTCTTTTTCAAGGAGGGCCTCCACCTGTGTTTTCATATATCGGTCACCGGGACCGACTGATGTTATAGAATAATTTGCCTCTGCCATAACTCTCCTTTTTGGTCAGGTTCGGCCCAAGGAAGGCCTTCACCTGATCCCTTCGGGACGAGAGCTTTGCTCTCGCCATATCGGTCGTAGTTTTCCCGATGGAAAACTACTCCACTCAGAAACGATGTCCGCCGCCACCGCCGTGGTGGCCGCCGCCACCGCCACCGCCGCCACTGAAGCCGCCTCCGCTGCGATGGCTTCCACCGCTGCTGGATGAAGGCGGTATATATTTCTTGGTCTGTCTCAGGAACTGCTCCACGCTGGCACCCAATATAAAGCTGTTCACCGCATGTACCAGAACCTCATCACTTCTTATCTCTCTCTTGTATGCTCTTCTTGAAAATGTAAGAAGACCGTAATTTATAAGCAACGCAAGGATGATGGCAAGGACAGCATTACTGGTGTACTTCATGGGCTGTGCTATACGTCCGCCCTCCAGCACCTTCAGTATCTGTTCAAAAACAAGGGATGCGCAGCCAAAGTAATCACCCTTCCCTGCAAGTCTGTAGGCATTATCCGTTATAGTCTCTGCTCTGTCGTTATTTACAATACCGTATACATCTCCGTCACTGTGTATAAAAATCTCTCTGTCCGCCATATCGATCATGAACATGGTTCCGCTGTCCCAGTCAAACAGCTCCTGATATCTGTCCTCGGTATAGTAGGCGGTTGATTCACTATGAGCTTCTTCATTGGTAACAAAGGCTGCATTACCGTATTCCGTGATACCTATCATTTTTTCGGAAAGGCTGTTTTCTTCATCATCGGTAAGGAGGTCCGCAGCGTCATCAATATAAACCACATAATTTGTTTCGGGGTTAGTATACTTCACCTCCCCGGCAATACTTTCCGATGCGAAAATGAATATAAGGACAAGCATCCCCAAAAGAGCTCTCATAAAGGCTGATACCCTGTTGTTTCTGATATTTGCCTCATTCGCCTTATATTGTTTGATGATATTTTTAAGAGTTAGATCGGTCAGTAACAAGCCCATAAACTTTGTTTTATTCTTAAGCATGAATGTTACCTCCTTCCCTGTCAAAGTACTCCGGTATGGGATGTGTGGACAAAATGTTGTACTTCTTTATGATTCCTGTAATGGTGTAAACTATGCCTGCGAAAACCGCAGTACTTGCTGCATAAAAAATGATGTCTTCCACAGGATTCCATATGATCACCACACCGGCGATAACAAGTCCTATTATCACTCCCGCCATCTCCGTGTAGCTGTATTTTTTGGCTGCCTTCTTGTCACCGGCAGCCTTTGCCTTGTCAGCCTTCTTACTGTCTGTCATGTAGATATAGAACACGAATATTGCCAGTACGAAAAGGATGCCCACAACTATATACCAGTACTCCATCAATATAAATATGACTCCCAGGATTATCTCCAGTCCCCAATAGGCTACAAAAAGATATCCAAGTATCGATCCGCAGCCTCCGGGCTGATAGGTCTTCTTCACTGCGGTTTTTGATTTGAACTCTTTGTAGGCATTGGATTCTACCTTTGAACCGTCCTTAAAGACTCCTCTGCATCTCGCAGCCACATAACCCTGGTCTTCCGCAGGGTCCTCCTGCTTCTCGATCTTATCTATCTCTGTAAGATACAGGATTGCCGTCACCAGCGCCATGATCATGGCGAAGATCAGCACGGAACTGGGCTGAATGGTGAACTGCAGGTTAAGGAGGAAAAAGATAGGTATCGCCATAAGGAAGGAAGCGATATAGAAGGACTTAAAATCCACCGGTATATCTGCGGAAAGCTTTCCGGTAACACCGTTCATGACAGAATAACATACACGGTCTCCCTTCCTGTAGGTAAGGAACCACACCGGAAGCATCGCTTCCTTTTCCCCGTTATATTTAAGCTTCACCACATCCTCTGCTTTTTTGACTCCTGATCCCAGATTATCTCGATTAAAGCCCTTCTTATTACACTCCTTGTCTATCATTTCAAAGGTATGCTCAAGGACATAAATCTCCGCATCATCCCTATAAACATCCGAGGGCACATCCGGGATGTCCGCATAAAAGCCGCAAAGGAAGGACGGTGTGAACTCTACCATATCCTTTGCATCGTAAGGGGCGATAACCTCAGCAATGTGGTCATCAAAGGAGCTTGAAGCGTCAAAGGCTATTCCGTCAAAATGTCCATCTACATCCATGGTAAGGCTGTATTTATCTGTGATCTCATATCTGCCCTCCATCTTTGTTTTGGAAACAGGGACTATAGCCTTTGGACCAACAGAAAAACCGTAGACCCAGTAGGGCATGTAAATGCCTACGAATCCTGATAATGCTTCAGGATCCGTAAGCTCCTTTGGGGCATAAATCGCCCCCTTTATCCGCTTTACAAATTTTTCCCTGCAGGCCGCCTTGTCTATCTTGAAGGGGATGATCTTCTCAGGCCGCCTCTCATTACTTATTCTTGAGGAGAACACCGCAGGCTGTCCGCAGTAGCTGCAGAATCCGGCAGCACTAAGGTTCGTACTGGATATTTCCGCACCGCAGCTCTTACAGGTAAATATGGTCACCTGCAAAACCCGCTTACCCTCTGCGTCTCCCTCATTTCCGGCTTTCCCGGATGTCTTTTTGGCTTTAGTACCGGCAGGATCCACTTCTTCCCCGGATAACTCCGGGTCATCTGCACCGGCGGAATCCACAGCCTCCCCGTCATCATCCCCAGTCGTCTCCGGAGCCTCCACTTCTATAGTATGTTCCTCAACATCCTGCTCCTTTTCAACAGAATAAGGGTCAAATGCAGCATCACAATGCTCACATTTAAGCATCTGTGAAGGTATGTCAAATCTCAGATCTCCACCGCAATTCGGGCACTCATACATAACTAATCCCCTCCAGCTTTAATAGTAATATGGTTACAGCAAGAATATCCGCCGC
>DFGZ01000270.1 GCA_002371295.1 Oribacterium sp. UBA3737
TTCTTCCTGTTCCAGGTACATGCCTCCGACGTTCTCAGTATTATCCCTCTCAACAGTAATCGCAGGGAGTATTAAAGCGTAAGTTGTGACAAATGTTATAATTGCCGCCATAACAGTGACAATTCTCTGCCATCGCTTTATCTCTCTTCGTTTCTTGATAAGAGTATTTAGCCAGCTTAATAAACGATTCATAGTTGACTCCTCACATGCTGTCAATTCGGTAAGCTGTTACCGTCACAATTTCGCATACACAAATATTTTAAACAAAATATTTTAATAAATCTTTTTAATTATATCGCCTGTCGGGAATCATATCCATAAAAATTTAAATACCTTAATAAATCTTCAAATAGAGCAAATTATTCTAGCCAGCCTCTGGGCATCAAAAGCCGGCCTCGTTTATGAGACCAGCTCTTTGTTGATTCCAATTATACTGCTTTTCGTCTACCCTTGCTTATAATAAGCAGGCATGCTCCGGAGAAGCTCATGAGCAAAAAGCCAAGGATATATGTACCATCTCTCAGCCTTCTGATAATCTTTTAATTGCTTTCAACTGAAAAACGGTTCCCGGCATACCACTACCATCCTTTGCAACTTCCCTAATTCTCCTGAGGTAGTACTCCATATAGTGGATGCATCTTCAGGATTTGGGGTATAGGTCACTTCTAGAGTAGACTTTTCAGATGCATCTCCTACCGGCAATGCAGGATGTTCACCTTCAGAATCAATACGATTATCACTATCTGTTTTCGCCACTCTTTCATAGACCGTTATCTGATCATATAATGCTTCAAGTTCCTGCCTGCCTTTGATGCTTATGGGAAGATCCCCAGGCAGTAACCGTTCCCGATACCACCTGCCGCTTGTTTCAAATAATGTCCCTGCCTCATCCAAAAAGCTCTGTGGGGTGACCACAGAGCCTTTTGTAAATACTTATTCTGTTGTTGTGGTTATTTCCGTCATGAGGCTTCCATCCATCTCCTCTTCATCACAAATCCCACGAATGCAACGCCGATCAGCATGATGCCTAAAAGATAGAGCATATTAGTACCACGCCCCCCGGTATTTGGGAGTGTTGCACCGGGTGTGTTCCCGACCCTGATAATATTATCTGTTTGTGCTCCCCCTACAGGCATTACTTTAATAGTCTCTGTTGCATTGCTGCCGATACGTTGACCATTTGAATTGAGCAGGTACACTTTCATATCCTCGCCAATTTCAAAGCAGGGATCACTATCCAGCTTAATATATCCGGCAGGATAAACCTTCTCTTCAATCTTATAGAAGCCTGCAGGCATATCTGTGAATGTGAATGACCCATTCAAACTGTATTCGCCGGTTACTTCGTCTTTCGCATCTACCAGCGTTTTAGAGCCGCTTTCTCCCCATTTGTCGTCAATCGCCTTGAATTCCGCAGTCTTGTATTTTGTAATCTTAAATGAGGCACCCTTCAGAAGGTTTGGATTTGCAGCATTCAGATCAGCTACGTCAGTCTTCTTAAGCGTGACACTCGTCTCCGAGTAATCATTTACAAATGTTGCTTTTGCCGCTTCTTCAAGCTGTTCTTTTGTTATTTTGCCTGCAGTGACGGTTACAGTTACTGATTTTTTCCCGGTATCCTGAGCTTTACCTCCAGAAAAACCGGTCAATCGTAATCCTGCACTATCCGCTTCAATAATCTCATAATCACCAGGTTCAAGATTATCGATCAGGATTTCATTTGATGATCCATTGGTAACACTGATTGTTACGGGGCTCTGCGCAATCGGGGTTCCATCCTTAGTTATTGTAAACTTGAAGTCTTTGTTTACATAGGACTGTTTTCCTGCTGGCACTGGCGTTCCTCCATTGTAGGTAACATTCTTAGTTATAAGCAATGATCCTGTTTCAGGAACCTTCGTATTATTAATTGTTACCTTCCCAGCTGCAGTCAAACCGCCATCCTGATTGCTATAAGTGGTAGTCCAATGAGCAGCCTCGCCTTCCGGTGTTATACTCTTTTCAATGAAATAGTATTCATACGGATTCCCATTCTCATCAGTCAGAGGCACTGTATACGACTTATTCCATCTTCCACTTAGGAGAGTTTCTGTAGAAACGCCATCCGTTTTCCAGGACTGGCTGGCACTATCATATTTTTCCCATTGATAGAAGTTATGATTCACAACAGCATGCGTCTGCTCATCAGTTTCGGAGTACCCAATTTGAGCCAGCTTAGCATTTAACTCAGCATTGTTTGTCGGTCCGTCTGATGCGGAGTTTTTCTGCGGTCCTCTTGCTCTCGCTGCACTGCTCTTACTGAACAGCATTGGCCTTGCGTTCATTGTGTTTACATCATAGTATTCTATTACCTCAATTTTAAAATTCGAGCGGCTTGAATTAAACCCGTCTCCGAGATATAAGTACAGCTCTTTTCCTTCTTCTATCGGTATAGTAACGCTATAATCATAATAATAGTTATAATCTACGTACTTCTGTGTCTTTGGAATATTCTCATGTTGTGTGCTCGAATTCCCGTATGCCCACTGTTCATCAGGATTATTGCTCTTCAAAGTATAACTTACCCTGATGGCATTTCCTGTGCCGGCAGCTATTGTACCATTACTAGGATAAGAATCGATTTGCAACCCTTCACCAGGATTATACATGTTGCGAATATGATACGTAATGTTACCGGCAAGTTTTGGTATTTCTTCGTCCCAGGTATGACTGGAATCGTTCTGACAAACATGATGCCGGATTCCTGTTTGAGTTGTTGTTGCCTGCTGGGTGATTACTCCGTCATCCCAGTCATGACCGAGCGGTTCTTCCGTCCATGTCTCAGTTGCATTACAACCAGGGTTCAAGCAATGTCTTTCCCAGATACCCTGTTCTGTACAGGTCTTTCTATGTTTCTCTTCCCACTCACTCCACTGATGCCCTTTCGGTTCGATTTGCTCAGGCTGCGATACATAATCACATCCTTCATGCTTGCATTTAAAATGCTGTACTCCCGGTTCTGTATCAGTAGGCTCTTGGTCTACTATACATTCCATTTCGTGAACATGTACAAGACGATATATATCATATGTGACTGACTTATCCGTCACAGTCGATGTAATGTCGTGATTGTCTTCGTCCAGCCATTTCTTCTCAACAGAAATGGTTCCTTCCGGAATCTCAAGATATGGTTTATTTTTTACCAGAATCTTAGCATCTTTATGCTCTATGATTGCACCGGACGCAGCTTTTTCTCTCTCGTAGGCACTATGCGGATAATTGTTTATTGCTTCCGAATCCGGAGGACCATATAAGCTATTGAAAATAAGTTCATTCTCCGGCTTGTTTGTTTCCGGATTACGTGTATAGGCATCTGTTACATCTGTGCCTTCAAATACATATTTATCCTCCACAGGAGTGGAATCCGGAGACATATTGCTATAATCAGTTCTCTCATATACATAGAAATCAGTACCGACTAAGAGACCTTTTATGATAATTGTATCTCCATCCCGCACATCTCCGACAGATCCGTTCGTAGATGTATGCTCAGTAATCTTCTGTACCTCAACCGTTTCTTCCTGGCGATGATCATCAAAATCATAATACCGGTATTGTCCGTTAGATAACACCTCCATTTTTGCGGTATGACGGACTCCGTTTTCATAGAAAACGAAATTATTGTCCTTATCAAACTGATAGTATTCACCCAAACGATACACGCCAAGCTTACCGTCTGTTTTCTCTAAAAAGATTCGGTATTCAAAAGAATCATCAGCATTGTATGCATTGCCGTTGATTTTCTTTTTTATCTGAAGTTCATTTACCAGTTCCGTGTCTGGTCGGTTCTGATAAACAACCATATTTCGAACAAGTATTGTCCGTTCCTTCGACTTAACGCCGACTTCATAATTGATGTCATTATCCTGATCCGAATTGGAGACAGAGAACTTTTTAAGCATGTTTTCGTTCTCCGGCGGAGCAACTTCTTCCGTATACCATCTTACAGAATCATCAATAGCTGGAAATAACGCTGTCTGTCCCGGTTTTATAAGGAATATTTCCTCATTCGTATTAGTAGTCAACCACTCCACTTCGCTGCCGTCTTCATACTTTGGTGTGTCCAGTCCTTTACTACTCAGATACTCGCGAGTGCAGGTAACCATACTGCGAGCCTCAGCATCATAAACATATGCTTTGTAATAGAAAGGAGCATCGCCGTACTGACTCTGTACTACTTCACCATCATTTGTCTCAGGCAGTTCTTTCTTGATACGGAACTGAGACTCTGCAAGTACCGGGAGGTTAAACATCAATTCCAAATCGGAGGCAGATGCCCCTCGTTCCATATAGAACATCTTGAAATTGTGAGTAGTGAAATCTTTAAAGGTGTTGCCTCGGAAGTATTCATTTACGCGATTATCATCCCAATCAGTACCGTCCGGGAAATGACCTGCTTTCTTAAACATTGCTTTGATTGTTGTACTTTCCCCATTCAAAGCATTGCAGGTCACTTCACCTGTACGGAAATTTATCTTGCCTCTGAAGGCATCATGAACACCGCCCATGTCCAGAACCAGAACATTATCCAGATAAATCCACAGGTCATCGTCGCCGTTGAACTCGAAGATCATCGGATCTCCGTTATCAGCATAACCACCCGGATTCTGAGAGAACTTAGCCTCCATCTTCATGCCGATATAATAATTCGCATACGCTTCCGGGTTGCTGCTTCCCCGGTAGTAATTATTATTATACCACATTCCATCAGAATTTGCATTTTCAATATAATATAGACGTTCACCCTTTCTGGGATCTCCATCAGGAAGCTCTTTCAAATCCGGATCATAGTTATTCTGTCTATAATTCATTGCCGCATTGATAGGGTTGTACGGCATGAAGTTACCACGCTCGTAAATAATATTCGTTGCAGTAGAGGCTGATGTTCGATTACTCGGAGTTCCGATTTGCTCGTATACTGTAAAATCATTACCATTCGGTAAATATGCATAGTTCTCAAAACAGCTGTATTTAAAGAAACCCGTCTCATCATATACACTCTGAAGGAAGAGATGGTTAACTTTCTCAGCCTCTGATCCACTGCGAATATAGGAATCTGAGAAAAGTTCCGAAAGATTATGTCCATTTAAGGTACCGTTTTCATTCAAAACATTCGGTGCTGTCTGTCCTGCATTTTTATCAATATAGTCTGCAAGGATTCCAGGTTTTACTTTTCCGGATTCATATCTATCTGCATAGGTGCCGCTCGCTCCCATTACGTCCTGCATAGCAGGCAACCGATCCTGAATCGAGGGGTTTAAACCATCCCATGGCTGACGATTGCTATCAAATCCATGTTCTTCGCCCCAGTCATACATTGTGATCTTTATGCCCTTTGATACACTGTCTACGGTATCTACCGTTGTCAGCTGATCATGGACAATCGGATCACGGGCAGCAAAATAGAATTGCTGAGAGGAAAGCAGCGGTTCAATAGCCACCTGACCACCCTGTGTTGTCTCAGAAGCCTTCAAACCGTATGTCGCATTATCAACATAATCCCAGCATGAAATTAAGGATGTGTACGTACCATCATCCCTGCCCGGAAGAGAGATGCTTAGATGCTTAGAATCGTCAAAATCTGACGCTTTGTGAACCACATATGAACCATTGGTTCCCGTTGAAGCTTTAGGAGTCAGATAGGTCTGTTCTTTCTCGTTATAGAGAGTGTAATAACCGTTGCCCAGATCCTTCAACGTCCACTCAATATTTAAATCCCCTTTCCAGTAGACAGAATCACTGCTGTTGTATACTTTTTCCATACCGCCTGTTCCATTGATGGCGTAATATGTAAAAGTATCTGTTGTCGGATCCAGCACGCGCTGGTAAACAATAATTTTCTGACCCGGCTGTGTATCCGCTGCACTGATCAGTGTTGCTTTATGGGAAGCATCATTACCGGAAGCTTCAGGGAGACAAAGGTGTACAAAACTATTGCCCTGAGCATTTTCTTCATTTGACAGCCAGTAAGCGTTACCATAGTTCCAGAGCCGCAATCCCAGTTCATTTGTAATAAGGTAGGTTCCATCGTTGTTTTTCGTAACTTGAAGCAGAGTCCCTTCCTGTTTGCTGCTTACTAGGTTCAAGCTGTGTTCGTTGCCACCTGGATTAGCATTGGTATCTTCTTTCGTCGCTTTCGTCGGATCGATATAGAGATACTTACCCCCAGCCGAAATGTAATATCCACTTGTTTCTTCGCCTGTGGTCTCATCTTTATGATAGTAATACTCAAACATCCATGCTGTTGCACTTTCGTCGCAGTATTCGGTACCTGTAGAGTCTGTTGTCACAGAAACGTTTTGGCCCGTCATGTAATAACCACGAGTATCCTTATAATTATCTATATGCGCTTGGAGCGAACTCCAATTCCCATAGCTTCCATCATTGTTTTGGCGGTGCGTCACAATTGCGAACGTGCGGCCATCCAGTCCCAGAGGATCACGAGCGTCTGTCACTTTTACAACAAACTGCTCCCTATTCTTCATGGTAACTATCAGACTCTCCTCTGTGTCAAAAGGAAGCATACTAATCAAAGCCCAGTCCCCGGCTTCCACCGTCTGCGCATTGATTACCGCAATCTGCTCTTCAGAAAGTTCCGAGCTATATTGGCATTCTAACCCGTTAGCTTTCTTCAGTCTGCCAACTGTACTGTCAGCATCTACCTTCCCGACCCATACCAGTTCAGGATTCGAAAATTCCACGCTCTCCACATCCGCGACAAATTCTCTGGTCTCTTCTGAAACCTCCACTTCATCCAGCGTGAGCGGTGCGGTTTGGGTCTCATTTTCAGCAGTGTTTGTATCACCGGTTATCCCCAGCACTTCTATCAGGTCTGTGAAACTGACAAAACCGCCTCCGGGAAGGCTAAATTCATATGTTTTGCCGTTCACCGAGTAAGAGAAATCCACAGTATAAATAACGCCATATACTGAAAACGAATCTGCCATAAACTCGACTGTCGCAGCTCCGTCACCCTGAACGTCAGTCGCGTTAGCTTCGATAACATCAGCCTTAGCTTTTTTGTTCGCAAAATGGACAGCATTTACCTCTGTCTCCGGATTTTCCGCAAGCGGCTCATCGTATGTAATCTCTACTGCCACTCCCGATTCAGGTTTAAATTCCTTATTACCAACCATGATCTTGATGTCAAAGAAGCGCGCTGCATAGCGAGGAAGAATCTCCTCTTCCGTAAGCCCCATAGCTTTTTTTGTTTTTTCAAGATAGGTCTTATATTCTTTAGTGTCCTGCTCAATCTCAGAAACAGCAAGAGTTGCCCCCTCCGGTATACCGGAGGTCTCATCACAGGTAAGCGTCACCATGTAATCATTGCCGGCAGCCATCAAAGTCTTTACTTCCGGTGCAGAACTCTCTTCCGGAATATCATCAGCGGTCGGCACTTCCGCATCCGTCTCAGCCGCTGCCTCCTTAGCCTCTTCATCCACGTTACCGGCAAGAATACCTACAACACTGTCATTTTGGGCAAGGTCATTTCCTTTCAGGGAAAGAACCGTAATA
>DFGZ01000036.1 GCA_002371295.1 Oribacterium sp. UBA3737
TACAAGCACCAGTTCAAGGATCTTTCCTATGTGATTTCCAAGGTCAAGACCCGTAATTACAAGTTTATCATTTACATGGACGACCTTTCCTTTGAGGACTTCGAGATCGAGTACAAATACCTGAAGGCAGTCATCGAAGGAGGTATGGAAACAAAGCCCGACAATATCCTCATCTATGCCACATCCAACCGCCGCCATCTCATCAAGGAGAGCACTGCGGACCGTGATGACATGGGAGCAGGAGGTGATGTTCACCATTCGGATACTCTGGAGGAAAAGCTGTCTCTGGTTGACCGTTTCGGTCTAAACATCCTCTACACGAAACCTACCTTCCAGGAATTCCAGGAGATCGTCATAAGCCTCGCCCGTAAGCATGGCATCGACATGCCGGAAAAGGAGCTTCTTGCAAAGGCCAATGTCTGGTCCGTAAGAAAGGGCGGTCATACAGGAAGGGTAGCGCAGCAGTTCATAAATTCCCTGAATCCGTAAATATTGAGATATAAAACAAAGGTGTGTAATCCCCTGCCGAAAGTGATATATCTCTTATAACTTTTTGTTCATTGACATGCCGACTTCAGAATCGCATAATTGTTGTACAAGTTTAAGAACATTCCGGCTGACAAGCTGTGTTTTCAGGTTATGTCCGGTACAAAGATTTAAGCCCGTATAACTTCGTATATCTTTGTATATCTTCGATATCTTCATATTTGCATGAGGCTTAGGCTTATGTTCTGAAACTATTTTGACGAAAGGTGACGCAAAGACGCATGAATAATTACAGTGTTATAACATCTGTCATTATTATTCTCGTGAACATTATTGTGATTAGCAATAGTGCTTATTTGCGTAAAGCTTTTCAAGATTGATAAAGACAGATTTGTTTTTTAAACCTTGCAGCTTTACCACTGCAAGGTTTTTTTTCGCTTTGATTGTGGTATAGTTATATTGATTTTTTATAAGAATATTATTTACCATTTCGCCAGGTTTTAGTAACACTTTCACATATATAAATTCACTACAAAGGAGTTTAAGGATATGAGATTAAAAGGCGCAGAAATCCTGATAGAGGAGCTTATCAAACAGGGTGTTGATACAGTTTTCGGTTATCCCGGCGGTGCTGTTTTGGACATTTATGACGAGCTTTACAAGAGTTCGGACAGGATCGATCATGTCATAACTGCCCATGAACAGGGAGCATGTCATGCTGCGGATGGCTATGCAAGAGCTACCGGAAGGACAGGCGTAGTCATCGCCACATCAGGTCCCGGTGCCACAAATCTCGTAACAGGAATCGCCAATGCATATCTTGATTCCGTTCCTCTGGTTGCCATCACCGGCAATGTCTCCATCAACGCTTTAGGCCGCGACAGCTTTCAGGAGGTAGATATAGTAGGTATCACCCAGCCTGTTGTCAAACACAATTTCATGGTACGTCACGTACAGGAGCTGGAGCAGACCATCAAAGAGGCTTTTCTCATTGCAAATTCAGGACGTAAGGGTCCGGTTCTTATAGACATTCCAAAAAGCGTTCAGACAGATCTCTGCGAATACGGAATCGCCGTTGTTCCCCGCATGCCGGACAAGCCAAAGGTTCCATACGTTAAGGAAAAGGTGCTTGAGGCCATCAGAAACAGCCAGAGACCTTTCATCTACTGCGGCGGAGGAGTAATCTCAGCCAATGCCGAGAAGGAGGTTCTGGAGCTGTCACATCGTCTGGATGCCCCGGTAGGTCTCAGTATGATGGGCAGAACAGCATTGCCTGATTCCTACGAATACAACCTCGGAATGTGCGGAATGCATGGTCAGTACGCCGCCACAAAGGCTCAGGCTGAATGTGATCTCATGCTGGCTGTCGGTGTACGTTTTTCAGACAGGGCAACAGGTGATATCAATGAATACACCAGAAAGTGCACAGTCATCCATATCGATATCGACAAGGCCGAATTCGGAAAGAATGTCAATTCTGATTTCTGCTTACAGGGTGATGTAAAGGCCATCCTTCAGGATCTTCTTTCAGAGCTTAAGGGTGTCCGCCATCAGGAGTGGAGAAACGAGGTAGAGGAATTCAAGAAGGTAGTGATTCCCGACCGTCCCGGTGAGTTCTGTCCGAAGAACATCATCAGTACAGTGAGAAAGCACGTAAATGACACTACGGTCGTTGCTACAGATGTTGGCCAGCATCAGATGTGGACCGTGCAATTCTACGACTTCGAAGCTCCAAGAACACTTCTTACTTCAGGAGGTCTCGGCACCATGGGATACGGCCTCGGAGCTGCCATCGGAGGCTGCATAGGTTCCGGAAGAAAGAGAACCATCCTCTTCACTTCAGAGGGCTCCTTCGGAATGAATCTGAACGAGCTCTGTACAGTGGTAAGTCAGGATCTTCCGATCACAGTGGTGATCCTTGACAACAACGTTCTCGGTATGGTGAGACAGTGGCAGGGAATCTTCTACTCAGGAAGATATTCACAGACAACCCTTAACAGAAAGACAAACTTCGCGGCTCTTGCAGATGCCTTCGGTTCAAAGGGTTACTCAGTATCTACTCTGGAAGAACTTGAAAGGGTACTGACAGAGACCGATACCGGAGATACAGGTTCTTATGTAATTGACTGCCATATCGATCAGGATGAAAAGGTTCTTCCCATGATTCCGCCCGGAAAGTCAATAAAGAACATCATACTGAAGGATTGAAAAACGAATAATTCACAGTCAGCCTCTCCGATACCGATTCAGGAAGGCTGACTCTAAAATATAGAGGAGGAACTTATGGAAGAGAGATTTATAATCGATCTTTGGGTCAATAACCGTTTCGGGGTACTCAACAGAATCACAGGTCTATATTCAAAGCGTGGCTACAATATCGAAACAATTCACGCAGGTCCTACCGATATTCCGGGAGTAACTAAGATCGAGATCGTTTCAACAGGAGATGACTACATGAGAACACAGGTCATATCCCAGCTTGAAAAGCTCTACGATATCCGGAAGGTCGACCTCAGAACAGAAATGATGGAAGACTGAAACAGTTTCTGAATAAAACAAAATTAAAAACGAAACAGAAGTCATTGGGGAGGATTTATGATGGAATTAACTTTAGACCGGGTCTATCAGGCAGCACACGTGCTTAAGCCTGTAATCAATAAAACTGAACTTGTACATGCCACAAGAATCGATGCGGGATGTGATCTTTATCTCAAGGCAGAGAATCTTCAGAACACAGGCTCTTTCAAGATAAGAGGAGCTTACTATAAGATCTCTACTCTCACCGAGGAAGAAAAGCAGAAGGGTGTAGTTGCCTGCTCAGCCGGAAATCATGCACAGGGCGTAGCTCTTGCAGCACAGCGTGCAGGAATCAAGTCAACCATCTTCCTGCCGGCCATAGCACCTATTTCCAAGGTTGAGGCAACAAAGAGCTACGGTGCGGAGATTCGTCTTATAGACGG
>DFGZ01000115.1 GCA_002371295.1 Oribacterium sp. UBA3737
ACATTTCAATATATTGTACTTATGACTACGAAATCCCTATAATCAAATTATGATTATAGGGATTTTTGTAAAGGAGAAAACATGGTTAGACTGACTGATCACGGTGTTTTTATTGATGAAAAGTATGAGATGATTCCAGGCTTATCTGAAAGACCGATGGGAGCTCCGGAAGATGCTTCGGAAGTCGAAGAAGGCCGTAAAAAAACCATGGCCTACAGGATACTGTCCTGGCATAACCATAGCGGTGACATGAAGAATCTGAAACTCAGGTTTGACTGTATGGTCTCTCCGGATAACAATTATGTGAATATCCTTCAGACAGCGAGAGCTGCAGGACTTAAGGAATTTAATATACCTTATGTACTTTCAAACTGTCATAATACACTTTGCGCCGTAGGCGGAACCATTCTTGAGGACGATCATGCCTTTGGTCTTTCCAATGTCAGAAAATACGGCGGTATTTTCCTGCCTCCATACAGAGGAGTGCTTCATCAGTACATGCGTGAAATGATGGCAGGCGGAGAGAAGATGATCCTTGGCTCAGATTCTCATACCCGTTACGGTGCGCTGGGGACTATGGGCATAGGAGAAGGCGGAGGAGAGCTGGTAAAGCAGCTCGTTGGACATACCTATGACATTCCGTATCCAAAGGTAATCGGTGTAAGACTCACAGGAAGTCCAAAGCCGGGAGTAGGTCCGATGGATGTGGCGCTTTCACTTATAGGAAAGACTTTTTCCAATGGTTTCTGCAAGAACAATGTTCTGGAGTTTATGGGTCCGGGAATCAGAAATCTTTCCATGGAATTCCGTATGGGCATAGACGTCATGACTACGGAATCCGCAGCGCTGAGTTCTATATGGTGTACGGATGAGCTGACGGAAGAGTACCTTACGGAGCACGGAAGAGCAGGGGTATATAAGAGACTGGAACCGGAGGCTGGCGCCTACTATGATAAATTTATAGAAATAGATATGGATTCAGCAGAACCTATGATCGCGCTTCCATTCCATCCCTCCCATGCCATGAGCATCAGAGAATTCAAATCTGATATGGACAGGATCCTGAGAGAAGTTGAGGATGCAGGTAATGCAATAAAGGGAGATAAAGGAAAACCTTTCAGCCTCAGGCAGCATATAAAAGATGGGGCATTCTATCCTGATCAGGCCCTGGTATCCGGATGTGCCGGAGGACTTTTCGAGAACATCGTAGCTGTTTCGGACATTCTTAAATCAGGCACCGGAAATGGGATTTACGGAATTAAAGGACAGGAGCTTAATCTTCATGTGAACCCGGCATCACTTCCTATAATGGAAGATTTAATGACCAGAGGAATAGGTTCCGAACTTGCACAGGCAGGTGTTACCATGCGTCCATGTATATGCGGGCCATGCTTCGGAGTAACCGATGCTCCAGCCAACGACCAGCTTTCCATACGTCATGTGACAAGAAACTATCCAAACCGTGAAGGTAGTAAACCTACACAGGGACAGATGGCTGCAGTGTGTCTTATGGATGCAAGATCAATAGCTGCAACTGTAAGGAACGGCGGAAGGCTTACCGCTGCCACAGAGCTTCAGGATGTTGAATATCGTAATATAAAACACAGTTTCAATAAAAAGATTTATGAAAATCAGGTATTTGACAATTTTGGACATGCAGATCCCGATGCAGAAATAGTCAAGGGTCCAAATATCGCTGACTGGCCTGAAATGGCGGGACTGAAGGATGATCTTCTTCTGAAGGTTGCAGGATCATATAAGGGCTCCGTAACAACAGATGAGATTATACCTTCGGGAGAGATAAGCTCATACCGTTCAAATCCCGAAAAGATCTCAGGCTATACCATGGTATCAAGAGACCCGCAGTATGTACCTCTGGCAAAAGCAATAAGAGACATAAGTACCAAGCCTAATCTTCAGGAAACTGCCAATGCTGTTACCTTCGGGTCTGTCATGATCTCTGATCAGATCGGTGACGGTTCAAGCCGTGAGCAGGCAGCATCCTGTCAGAAGGTTCTGGGTGGATTTGCAAATCTTGCAAATGAGTACTCAACAAAACGTTACAGGAGCAATCTTATTAACTGGGGACTTCTCCCTCTCCGGACAGAGGAGGCTCTGAACATATCTGTTGGATCTTACCTTTATATCAAAGATATAAAGAGCATACTGAAAAACGGAGAAAGCGAGCTTGAAATCATGATTGTTGACGGTGATTTCGAAGTGAACAGTGAAGAAGAGCTTAAAGGACTCAGCGCTTCGGATATAGAAAAGCACAGGATAGGCAGCATTAAGGCTACTCTTGATAAGTTAACGGTGGAAGAAAGAGATATCATAATTTCCGGCAGTCTCATCAATTATTACAAATAATAAGTCCTATATGTCTTTAAATGTAAACTTGAAAGAAAGACGCGTTCCGTTTGGGGCGCGTTTTTTATATGTTATAGGAGACATTCGGAAAAATAATAAGGACACGGTTGACAAGTCTTTATTGCTGGTTTATGATATGAACCATAAGAGATAAGGACACAAGAAACAAGTCCAAAATAACGTGATACTAAGTTAGCTGATATTGATGATAACCGATAACAAACATAAATATTGACTGACATCTAACACAAACGAACAAACAAAGAGCAAAGAAGCGGGAGGTAAGCCATGAGAGCAGCAGATGACAAAGCAGTAAAGACAGTAACATTTTTCAGAGGCGACGGAATCGGACCTGAAATTTCAGATTCAGTATTTGCCATTTTCCAGGCTGCACATGTTCCCGTTAAGTTTGAGATATTTGATGTGGGAGAAGCAGAGTACAACAGAAACGGCAAGCTCATTCCGGATGATGCATTTACATCATTTGAGAAGACAAAGGTTCTTCTCAAGAGTCCTATCACAACACCTGTAGGAAAGGGATTCCGTTCTCTTAATGTTACTATGAGAAAGAAGTATGACCTTTATGCAAACTTCCGTCCGGCTAAGTCAAATTCGGCAGTTCCTACACCGTTCCCGAATACTGACATCGTAACATTCCGTGAGAATACCGAAGACCTGTATGCGGGAGTTGAGGAGAAGATCTCGGATAATGAGATGCACAGCATCAAGATCATCACAAGGGACAAGTCAGAGAGGATCTGCCGTTCAGCATTTGATTTTGCGGTACAGAACGGACGTAAGAAGGTTACATGTATCCACAAGGCTAACATCATGAAGCTTACAGACGGACTTTTCCTGGATGTATTCTATGAGGTAGCAAAGGATTATCCGGATATCGAAGCAAAGGACATGATCGTAGATGCATGCTGCATGAATCTGGTTCTTGATCCTTCAAAGTTCGACGTTATGGTAACAGAGAATCTTTACGGAGACATCATCACAGATCTTACATCGGGGCTTATCGGAGGCGTAGGTCTTATGCCTTCTGCTAATGTGGGAACCGATATGGCCATGTTCGAGGCAGTGCACGGTTCAGCTCCTGATATCGCAGGAAAGAATATAGCAAATCCTACAGCATTCCTCTGGTCAGCATGTATGATGCTCGATCATATCGGACTCAATGAGTATGGTGATATGATCCGTACAGCTATCAAGAATGTTATGGACGAAGGTATCCATACAACAAAGGATATCGGCGGAACAGCTTCCACAACAGAGTATACGGATGCTGTGATTAATGAGGTTAAGAAGCTTCTCGCAATGGCTGCATAAGATATATGAATGGCATCCCGGGTGCCGGAAGCAGTATGGATAAAAAGATATTCAGGCAAAAGGCACGAAGGGGCGTAAGGCAATAAATTAAGCTTATTAATGAGTTGGCAGGGTGCAAAATTCTGCTGTTCCCGGAAAATGTACACAGAGGTCTATCAAGGAAAAACTTGGTGCGTCCTCTGTGTTTTTTTGATTTGATTTTCTATACTAAGATATGAGTGCAAAGCGGTTAGATACCGACAATAGTTAATAATTAATGATCTGGCGTCGATAATGAGTTTGGGAAGGAATAGTCAAACTTTACTATTTTTGAGGGGGGCAGATATGCTTAAGAAAATAGTTATCGGTATTGTGGGCTTTATTTTGGGATTATGTACAACAATCTTTGCAGCTGAACCAAAGATAAGCATGAACATAAAATATGTTGACTGCTATGAATACAGTACTTTGACATGCAAAAACAGGACCAATGGATCTATTATGTGGAGTAAAAATCTGGATCCATTACCGGCGACAGAATTGACAAGATCCCAGTTTCTCGGGATAAATAACGGCTATGCCTATGTCCTTCATGGAGGAACTGTAATGATGCTTGATCCTGAGACAGGGGCCGTGAAAAAAGAAAATCCTGATTTCGGAGGAGCAAGTGCTTTATGGGTGTTCAGCTCATCAGGTAAACTTTATATGTGTGGATATTATGGCCCTGATCTTTATGTGATTGATAAAGACGGGAAAACCGTAAGCAGGGTGGAAAGCATAGACAGCCGGTATTATTGGCCGGAATCTATGAAATTCTCCACAGGAAACAATCTCGTTATAACCTATGGATCAAAAGAAGGAGCAGGGGAAGGGGAGTACTCTGTAGAATTTGATGTGACAAAGTATTTTGGAAAAATAGATTAAACATAATTTAAAACGAAATCATTTTGGGCATCGGTATCTTTGAGAAATACGTAAAATGAAGAAGAGCAGGACATCCGGTTTAGGATGAGCTGCTCTTTTTTTGAGATTGTTTTTGAATGGAATCAAATACTTATGTCGTGGATAAGCCAAACGGACGGGAAAAAGAGAAATTCCGCTTCGGTTTAAGTGAAGTCTCTGACTATCTTTATATACTCGGCTGCATGATAGGGCAGGTAACTGTTTTTTCTGTAGGCCGCTACAAAATTGATGGGTGTACTTGGATCTCCGACTGAAAAGAAACTTAGTGGCTTATCAAGCTTCATGTGCTTTAAATGAGAGTTGATTATGCGGAAAATACAGAGAATCCTGATGTGCCGAAGATAGATGATACCTTTGGCTTCAGAACTGCAAACCTCATTATGGAAGGAAATGCAGTCATACGACTGGGATGAAAGTATTTTAATCATAGAGTATAGATAAAAAGATACATATATTTCGTCATATTCTTGTGTATCCCGGGGAAGGGGATGCACAGGTAAATGATCATCAAATATTTCAGGAGATAAATATTATGAATTTCGCATTGATTTCCCTTGTCGTACTGGCTATCGTGGTGGCAGTCGGCTTCATAAAGAAGATAAACATCGGATTCTTTTCCGTCGGAGCAGCATTTGTTCTCGGAATGGCGGGAGATATGACCGCAAAAGAGATTTCAAAGGGCTTTTCAAGCTCCATGTTTGTAACTCTTGTAGGTGTTACCTTCTTCTTC
>DFGZ01000099.1 GCA_002371295.1 Oribacterium sp. UBA3737
TTTACATCCTTTAATAAAATAACTTTCATTATGAAGCTTCCCCTTCCTTTATCATTTCGTCTATTGCTGCTTTAACGGAGTCCATAGCTTCAGATATACTTCCCTCTCTGAACTGTGCTCCGGCGATGGTACGGTGACCTCCGCCTCCAAGCTTCTCCATAAGCACCTGAACGTTCATCTCGTCTATAGAACGAGCTGAAACATATATAATATCATTGTAAAGGGTAAGTACGATACTTGCCTTTATGCCTCTGATATTCAAAAGTTCGTTGGCTGCCTGGGCACACACCACCGTAGGACTCTCAAGTCCCTTTGATTCGATGGTACTGAAGGCATAGGAATTACGATATATCTCCGCATTGGAAATCGCTGCTGCCTTAGCCTGGTAATCCTTGAGATTTTCCCTGAATACCTTTCGTATCCTTGTAATATCGGCGCCGCATCTTCTAAGATATGCTGCTGCCTCAAAGGTTCTTACACCGGTCTGATTTGTAAATTCCTGTGTGTCGATTACAATACCGCCATACATGGCATCAGCCTCAGGACCCTTGACTTTTATTCCGTCACCGATATACTGCATCATTTCGGCAATCATTTCACAGGCACTGGAAGCGTAAGGCTCACAGTAGCTGAGTACCGCATTCTGTATGGATTCACTGGCCTGACGATGGTGATCGAACACAACTATGGTCTTACATACCTTAAGAAGCTCAGGTTCATCTATGATAGACGGTCTGTTACAGTCTACCACAACAAGGACAGTATTGTTATCCACCATTTGCACAGCCTGAGGCCCTGTGATGAACATATCCTCAGGATAATCATCATTCTGAAGGAAGCGTTCCTTAAGTGGCAGTATAGTAGAAGTGATGGTATTCTCAACAATATAGGCTCTCTTTCCGAGAGTAGTAGCCATACGGTATACGCCGACAGAAGCTCCGAGACAGTCAACATCACTGTTCGCATGTCCCATGATGATGACCTTGTCTCTTGACTCAAGAAGCTCTCTGAAGGCCTGAGCCTTTACTCTGGCCTTTACTCTGGTGGTCTTCTCCTGTGTCTGGGATTTTCCTCCGAAATAAGTAAGGTTCTCATTGGACTTTACAACTGCCTGATCTCCGCCTCTTCCAAGTGCCATATCCATGGAAGTTCTGGCGTACTCATAGTTCTGTGCATACGTCTCGGCACCGTATCCCAAACCTATACTTATTGTGACAGCAAGCTCATTACCTATATTCACCTGCTTGACTTCTTCCATAATTGAGAATCTGTCATCAAGCATCTTCGATAAGAACTGTTCCTTCAATATGAAGAAGTACTTGTCCTTTTCAATTTTTCTCGTAAGACCGCTCACTGCTGAAATGTAGCGGTTAATCTTTCTGTCTATGAGCGCAGTAAGAAGAGAACGTCTTACTTCCTCGGTCTGTTCAAGAACCTCTTCATAGTTATCAATATATATAAGTCCAATGACTATATGCTCACGGTCAAGAGCAAATCTCAGCTGTGTCTCCTCGGTCTCATCCCTGAGATAAACAGCTATGGTCTTCATTTCAGGATCATATAATGAAGGCATACTTCCATCTTCTGTTGTGACTTTGGTTCTGATAAGATCTACAAGATATTTTCTGCCCTGATAATCAGAATGGATCTCAAGTGTCACATCATCTCTGAGGAACATATCTTCATGTATATTCGGGAACATCTGCATGATATTACCGGCGGCAGCCCTGTCGTTTCCAACGATCTCTTCAAATCGTCTGTTACCCCAAAGCACATATCCCTTTTCATCCACCATGCAATAAGGTGTAGGCATCTCATTGAAGAGCTCGGAATGAACATCGCTGGCTCCCATTGCGTAAGCCTGAAGTGCAGCATGAAGCTTTGTTTTTCGTGTCACATAAATATATGTTGCCGCAACAATATATATAACTATGAAAGGTGACAGAACAAAGGCTGCCTGCGGCACAGTAAATGCCAGAATGATATTGGCTATCACAATGATCATGATCAGTATGAACGGCCAGGAAAAATACCTCTCGATTAAACTCTTCGGATTTTTTATGCTCATTTTTCGTCTCCAAATAGTTAACACTTTGGGTGATAGTATACCATAAATAATATGTTATGAAAATAAGACCATCACAACGGCCTGAACCGCAGTGATGGTCTTACATATATTTCTTATATATCCATATCTGATAATTTCAAATTCAATATATAATATCAAATTTGAAATTAATCTACCTGGTATGGAAGAAGTGCTACGTGTCTTGCTCTCTTAACTGCAAGAGTGATAGCTCTCTGGTGCTTAGCACATGTTCCGGTAATTCTTCTTGGAAGAATCTTACCTCTCTCAGAGATATACTTTCTTAATGTAGCTACATCCTTATAATCAATAGGCTTTGCTTTCTCGCTGCAGAATACGCAAACTTTTCTTCTGCTACGGAAACCGCCGGCTCTTCTAGGTCTTGAGCCACTTCTATCTGACTTCTGAAATGCCATGGTTAATCCTCCTTGTAAAATACACAAGGGTTTCCCTACGATCAATTAAATGGGAGTCCCTCGTCCTCTACCCCATCAGGTATATTCATAAAACCATCACCGATTGAGCCGCCCTGCTGTGAGGACATATGGCTTCCGGAATCATAACCTCTGCCACCTGAATAACTTCCACCGTTTCCGTTTGAAGCATTCTTACTCTCTGCGAACTCCTGATTCTCTACAACAACATCTGTCGTATAAACCTTCTGACCATCCTTATTAGTATAGCTTCCGGTCTGGATTCTTCCCTCAACGGCAATCTTTGTTCCCTGATGTAAATACTTCTCCGCAAACTCAGCGGATTTCCCGAAAGCAACACAGCCGATAAAATCTGCTGTCTGCTGGTCCTGAGCATTTCCATCTCTGCGAACACGACGGTCAACCGCCAATGTATATCTCGCAATTGCCATAGAGCCTTCACCCTGTGAATATCTCACATCAGGATCTCTGGTTAATCTACCCATTAGGATAACTTTGTTCATTTTTGTTCTCGCTTTCCGCTTGCTTATTCAGCTTTCTCTTCAGCAGCAGCTTCTGGAGCTACAACTGCCTCAGCCTCAGCTTCTGGCTTAACAACAAGATATCTGATAACTGGTTCCATAATGCGAATGTGGCTCTCAAGCTCATTCGGAGTATTGGAATCACCTGT
>DFGZ01000013.1 GCA_002371295.1 Oribacterium sp. UBA3737
GTCACGGTAATGATATGAAGATTATTTATAAAGACTTTTTTAAGGAGGAGTGAATGATGAAAGGAAAGGGCTTTAATCTTCGTAAACTGGTGGCCATGGCGATAGCTTTTGTTTTATTTGCAGCTTTGGTACCCATGAATTTCGCTGCAGCGGAAGAGGCGGGGCATAATTCCACGGTCAGTGGGACCGGAAGCGGGGCAGCCCTGCTCAACAAGTATTGGATGAGCGATTCCAAAGCGGCAAAAGGGATCAATGATTACCTTCTTGCAGTAACGGATGAAAACTCGTCTGATTACATCCCGGTGAAGGACCGTATCGCTGTTTTCGATCTGGATGGAACACTGATGTGTGAGACCTATCCCTTTTGCTTTGAGTACATGGTCTTTGCGGACTATGCGCTGAAGCACTCGGAGGATATGCCTGAGGATGTTCTGGCAGTTGCGCAGGAAATTGTGGACGCTGCAGGCGGTGAGAAGCCGAGCGGCATGAGCACCAGACAGGCAGCTGCGGCAGCTTCCGCCTATAAGGGAATGACTATGGCTGAACTGTCTAAGGTGGTTGAAGTTTTCAAGGCCAGTGAGGCTTGGGGCTTTAATGGCATGACCAGAGGTGAGGCCTGGTACAAGCCGATGGTGGAGCTTTTTGAGAAGCTTCAGAAAAATGACTTTTCTGTCTATGTGGTTACCGCTACAGAGCGTAATATCGTCCGTCAGATAATTGCCGGTACACTGGATATCCCGGCATCACATGTCATAGGTACAGAGTATGGCTACACTGCTACGAATCAGGGAGATACTGCGGATGAGGATTATACCTTCCGGTCAGACGATAAGATAGTGTTCGACGGAAGCTATCATGGCGAAAATATAAAGACCTGCAAGGTTGACGCAATAGTCCGTGAAATCGGTCAGCAGCCGGTGCTTGCTTTCGGTAATTCTTCCGGGGACCTTGCGATGGAGGTCTACACGATTTCGGATAATCCATATAGAAGCGAAGCATATATGGTGATGGCCGACGACAAAGAGCGGGAATACGGAGATCCGGATGATGCCGAAGAGAAGAAGGCATCATATGAGAAAATGGGCATAGACATCATATCCATGCGTGACGATTTCCGCACAATTTATGGTGATGGCGTAACGAAGGATACCATGGCCCCTTATCAGCTTGAACAGGTGGTAGTGCTGAGCCGTCACAATCTTAGAGCACCTCTGTCCAGTAACGGATCAGTTCCGCAGGAGCTTACCCCTAATCAGTGGATCAAATGGACTGCAAAATCCAGTGAACTGACCACTAAGGGCGGCATCCAGGAAACTAACATGGGACAGTATTTCAGAAAGTGGCTTGACAAGGAAGGGCTGATTACTGAAAACAGTATCCCCGAGGAAGGAGAAGTTCGTTTTAATGCCAGGGAAAAGCAGCGCTGCAGGGCCACTGCCAGATACTTTGCTTCAGGTATGCTTCCTCTTGCAGACATCAGTGTGGAATATCCGACCGATTCCAATAAGCTTGAAGATTTCATGAAACCGACTCTTAAGTTTTACTCGGAAAAGTATGCTGCTGATGCCATGGATCAGGTTAAGGCCATGGGAGGAGAGGCCGGTTTTGAAGGACTTTCAGATGAGACACGTGATGCCATAAAGCTGATCATGGATACTGTTGACATGGAGGACAGTGAAACCTATAAGAGCGGAAAATACGGTGATCTGCTTACAGACGGATCCGGCTATAAGATGGCGGCAGACGAGGAACCTGATGTTACAGGAGCAATCAAGACTGCAATCCAGGTGGCAGACGCCCTGATTCTTCAGTACTATGAAGAGCCTGATCTCAAAAAGGCTGATTTCGGTCATAATCTGACCAGATCAGACTGGGCGAAGATCGGCGGTCTGATGACGAGATATCAGCAGATTAAATTTGGTGCACCTCTTGTTTCGGTAAACATTTCGCATCCTCTTATTATGGAACTGGAAAGTGAGCTGAAGAATGAGAAGAGGAAATTCAGTTTCCTGTGTGCCCACGACTGCACTGTTTTTACGACATTATGTGCTTTGGGAGTTAAGCCCTATACTCTTCCCGACAGTATCGAGACCAACACACCTATCGGTGTGAAGATTCTGTTCGAGCGCTGGCGTGATCACGATGGTCAGGCATGGTATCGTGTAAATCTGGTATACCGCAGTACAGAGCAGATCCGGGAATCGGCAGTATTGTCGCTGGATAATCCGCCTATGCGGTACAACCTGAGCTTTGAGGGAGTTGAAACAAATGAGGAGGGTTTGATTTCCGAAGCGGATCTTCTTTCTATGTTCGACCGTACCATAGCTGAATATGATGAACTTTATGCTAAGTACACGAAAGAAACATTGGATAAGGCAGCATAACAAAAGGGGAGGAGAATCATGAAATACGGTAAGTTCTACGCTGAGATTCTGATGACATTTTTATTTACGGGTGCAGTGTCTGTGGCTGCGTTTGCCGGAGCTACCCTAAAGGGAGTGGATTATATCAACAATCCATCAGAAGCTTCATTAACTGTCGGAGGACCTTCGGTACAGAATGAGCAGAGTTCGGTTGCCGAAACGGAGGAGTCTGAGAGCAGTACGGAAGAACCCGAAGCTGTTAAGCTGATTGACGGCATACGCGTACCAACTGTGATAAAGTCTGATGAAGCCATACAGGCTGATCTTTCGGTGCTTCCGGGGGGCGGAGCAAACATGGACTGGGGTAATTACTATCCTGCGCCAAATTCGGTGCCTATAGGAAATGCAGATGAAAGCTGGCTTAGAAGTCTTAAGACATATTCCAGAGAAAACACCCAGGAAAAGGTATGTTATCTTACATTTGATCTTGGATATGAGAACGGACATACATTGTCTATCATGGAGACTCTTAAGAAGCATAATGCACCTGCCACCATTTTTGTGACCGGAGCCTGCATTAAGTCAAATCCGGAAATAGTGCTCGCTATAGCAAAAAACGGTTTCACAGTAGGAAATCATACTTTGAACCATAAGAATATGTCCAATGTCACAACGAAGGAGATGTTCTTCACGGAAGTAAATACTGTGGAAGAGCAGTATGAGGCGCTGACCGGTCATCCCATGAATCGTTATTACCGTCCGCCTGAGGGAAAGAGCTCACAGGCACAGCTGATGCTGGCCGAAGCCATGGGCTATAAGACCATGCTTTGGTCTGTTGCCTACAAGGACTATGATGAAAAGGCCCAGCCTTCACGGGAAAGCGCTCTTGCGACTTTGAATAAGAGGATCCATCCCGGTGCCATCGTACTTTTGCATGCCACTTCAAGAACCAATGCAGCGATTCTGGATGAACTTCTCACAGGATGGGAAAGTGCAGGATATACCTTCAAGTCCCTTGATGAACTTCCCGAAAATGAATTTGTGATACAGTGATATTCCATAGAGCACTACAAATCGAGCCCTTACAGAAAGTAACTCTGTAAGGGCTTTTATTACGGAATGTATGGTAAGCTATTTTGGAATTGTTACTATGAAAAACAGAGGGTGAAGCCGGGTGAAACTATATGAAATTTTTAAAGGATAAATATTCACTATTGAATTATTTTGTTCTGCCTTTACTGTTATTGGCCAGCGCATATATAGTCATGAGCTACTATTCTTTTGCACATACCATTCCTCTTGAGATCGATGAAGAAGAACAGTATGTGTATCATTTTGCCATGATCACCAACGGACAGAACAGTGCCTATTGGGACAATGTTTATGAAGGGGCCTGTGGTGCGGCAAAGCCCTACAAGGCTTATGTTGAGCCGGTTGGGGAAAACATCCGTGAAGATACTTCCGTTGCAGAAAAGCTGGAGATGGCCCGTTACTGTAATTATGACGGAGTTTTGGTCTATCCCGAGGATTCACCTGAAGTTGAACGGAACATCGATGCTCTTGTGTCTGAGGGAATCCCGGTTATTACTTTGCAGAGAGATAGTGTTGAGAGCAAAAGACAGGCATTTGTAGGAGTTAATGACTATTTTTTAGGGCAGGCTTACGGACGCAGGCTCAAAGAAATGGGCAGAAAAGACCCGCAATATATTTCGGTTCTTTTCCCGGGAAGTACTTATGGTCAGGACAACCGAAAGTGGTTTTTGCAGGGTTTGAAAAATACCATAGGGACAGAAGACTATTCCATAGATTATCAGATAGTAAAAGATGAAAACGGACTGTCAAATGCGGAGAACATCATAGATAAGCTTATCACCGGAATAGGAGATCACAGAGCTCCTGATATCATAATATGTTTAAACAATCAGATCACGGAGCTTGCCTATCAGATAATATCAGACAGAGGCATGCTTGATAAAATCTCAATTATAGGAAGCTATATTTCAGAATCCATAGCTGAAGATATCCTTTCGGGAGATATAGAATTTACCATAATTCCCAATCCCGGTGATATAGGTGCGAAGGCGGTTGAAGAACTTATACGCTATAGAAACTATGGTGTGGCAAATTATTTCAGCAATGTTGAGTTTATAGTGGTGGATAAACATAATGCAGCAGAATACTGGGGAGGATTTCAGTGAATAATCCCGTACAAAAGGCGGATGCCCGTTTTTCATTGCGAAAAAGACTTATGATGCCGGTCATGATAGTGCTCATAATGCTTTTTATCATAAACTATGTGATGTTCCTGCGGGTGAATAATTCCATAGACAGTCTTAATAATGTCTATGAAACCAGCATTGAAATAAATGACCTTGGAACTGGTCTGGAAAAGCTTCATAGCTCCTTTTCCGAGTATATAAATACAAGAAGCGATACAGCATTAAGTGAATATAAAAAGCATTATTCGGAGCTTTATGATCTGATTCAGTATTACAACGATAAGATCGTGGCGGATCCGATCCTTATTCTTGAAAGAAATATTCGTAATATCACAGAGAATTATCTTTCCTGTATAGATACGGCGGTAGAGAAAAAGCAGCTTAAATCAAATGAATACAAAAAGTATTTTATGGAAGCTGAAGGTATATATACCCATTTGACCCGTAATATACGTGCGCTGAATGTCATGCGATTTGAGACAAATTCTCAGAATTATGAGGTTCTTTACGGATATCTCAGGAATCTGGAAGGCTTTATTCTCGCTGTTCTTGCCATGATGTCCATCGTTCTTCTGATGGTGGTTTATATGATAGTGGACTCCATCACCCGGCCACTTACAGAGCTTGCGGATAAGGCGATGGAAGTTGAGGGAGGAAATATAGATATCGAGATTCCCAAAGCAAAATATCAGGATGAGGTAGGAGTGCTGGCAGGTGCCTTCGCTCAGATGCTTGCAGGTATACGAAGAGATATTGATGAAATACGTGAGCATGCAAGACGTGAGCTTGAGATGAAGGAAAAGGAGCTTGTTACGGAAACACTTCTTAAGGATGCGCAGCTTAAATATTATCAGGCCCAGATAAGTCCCCATTTTCTGTTTAATACATTAAATGCCGGACAACAGCTGGCGATGATGGAAGATGCAGAACGTACTTACAGTTTTCTGGAAAACACTGCTTCTTTTTTCAGGGGGCAGTTACGCGGAAACGGTGCGGTGTCAACGATTGATAAAGAGATAGAATTGATCGATCATTATATGTACATAATGAATGTCCGCTATTCAGGAGAGTTTCTGATCAAAAAAGAAATCAATGAAAGTATAAATGATGTTTCTTTTCCGGGGATGGTGCTGCAGCCTTTGGTGGAAAATGCCATTCACTATGCATTTACGGACTGGCCGGAGGATAAGGAGAAGGAAATAAAGATACACACCTACCAGGCCGGAAATCATGCGGTTATCGAGGTTGCGGATAACGGAGTGGGTATGAGTGAAGAAAAAATAAAGGATGTTCTTACAGGTCCTGTCACCCCTGCAAAGGTCAGTTACAGATCAGGCGAAACCGCCAATGGGGTGGGGCTCAGAAACGTTCGTGAGCGCTTGAGGCTTTATTATAACAGTGATAAGGTATTTAATATAGAAAAAGGAGCATCGGGAGGAACCCGTGTCATCATTACAGTACCGATTTCAGAACAGAGCCTTGGTGTGGATAAACACCTTTCATAACTTGCTGTGCTTTAGCCGGAGGATGGGGAACGGAGATCTAAATGTATAAAATATTGATAGCTGATGACGAGGGGATCGTCAGAGATTCCTTGAAATATATAATAGAAAAGGATTTTTCAGACTGTGAGATATATCTGGCCAAAAGCGGCAGACAGGCAATTGAGATCGCTGAGGAATACAGCCCGGATATAGCATTGCTTGATATTCAGATGCCGGGGATAAACGGCTTGTCGGCTCTTCGCGAGATCAAAGCCGTGAATAAAAAGGTAAGGGCACTGATCCTGACGGCTTATGACAATTTTGATTATGCCAAGGAGGCTGTGGAACTTGGTGCCACCGATTATATCATGAAGCCCATAGACAGGAAAAAGATAGATGATACCTTTTTAAGGCTAATGCATGACATCGAGGCCGAGAGACAAAAACGCCAGTATGATCTGAGCATCAGAGAGAAAATGGAAGCAGTCATACCCATAATTGAAAATGGCTTTGTGCTGAGTCTTATCATAAAAAACGAATACAACTACTCGGGATCACAGTACAGAGAACTTCTTGACCTGAAGGAAGAATATGGATTTATCATAGTTTTGGAGTGGGGAGAAGGATTTATGTCTCATGCCCCCGGAAATCCTGTAGGTTCCAGTGTAAGAGCCCACAAGTTCGTGACCGGCATCAGTGAACAGATACGGACATACTTTAAAGCTTATTTATCCAACATAATGGGCAACAAGATCGTTGCAGTGATTCCCTCTGAAACCGATAATCTGAGCTATGAAGATCGTCTTCGTATGATCGAAAAGGTAAGATCACTTACAGCGTCCCTTAAGGAGATGGTATCCATAGACTTTAAAGCGGGTATAGGTTCGGTCCGCACCTGGGATGATGCCTTTGAGAGTTATCAGGAAGCGCTCAATGCTTTGCGCCATGGGGTTCGTAAGGTGACCCATGTGGATGATCTCTATGTGCGGGATACTGATGACAGGCAGTATGCAGACATGAAAAAAGCCCTGCTGGATGCGCTGATGAAAGGATCGGATATTGAGGTAAGACATGAAGCTGAAGCCTATCTGTCCCGGGTGCTCGAAAATAATGATGATCTTGTAAGTGCAAAAATGGAGCTTCTGGAGGTGTACATAGATTCCTGTCACCTTATGGAGGAACGTGGAAAGTATTTCAAAGATGATTTTGGACCTAAACTTATAAAGGCTTCGGATGCACAAACTTTAAGAGACATATTTATTATGGCTGTACAGCAGCTCAAACAGGAAATACTTATACAATCCGGAAAGCAGAACACTGTGATCTCAAAGGCTCAGGAGTATATGAAAAAGTACTACAACAAAGACATCTCCCTTGAAGCTACAGCTGAGACAGTGAATATAAGCCCGTACTACTTTTCCAAGCTCTTTAAGGAGGAGACAGGTATCAACTTCAGTGACTATCTCACAGAATTACGCATTAACCGTGCGAAGGAACTGATCAATCAGGATCCTGACAGGAATATAAAGGAAGTTTCCATCGAAGCAGGGTATTCGAATCCCAATTATTTCTCCCGTATCTTTAAAAAATGGACCGGGATGACCCCTACGGAATTAAGGGATTCAATTAAGGGTGAAGGTTGAGCTTCACGGGTCGGAGTTTACGGGAAGTAAACATTTCATACGATTAATATAGCACTTTCTTGCTGCAAGAAAGTGCTATTCTTTATTTGAAAATTAAATTCTGTCAATTAATGAAGCCTTTTCACAAATAAATGCTATCCCGGGGATGATATAGTTTTTACAGTCATAGACGGGATGTATCAGAGTGTAACGGTACAGGCATCCCGTGAGAAAGGGGGATAATGGCATGAGTACAGTTTTGCAGGCGATTGCGAACGGGCTTATGATAGGTGGCTTTTATGCCATGATGGGCATGGGACAGAATGTCATATTCGGAGTTATGAAGATCATTAATTTCTGCCATGGAGAAATGTTGATGGTGGGAATGTA
>DFGZ01000271.1 GCA_002371295.1 Oribacterium sp. UBA3737
CTCAGTATTTCTTCTCTTTCCGTAACATATCGTTTTGGTACAGTCATGTTGGTGAACAGAAGATTTGGCTTAAATTCTCCCTTGATGCTTTCAAAGTACTCTCGTTTCATGGCTATGCCCTGTTCATCTGGTGCTTTAAACACATCGCAGACCTTGACCTTAAATTTATCCCTGACTCCGGGAATACGAAAGCTTACCTCGTCTCCGATATTCAGCCCCATCTCGTCCATAACCTTTGAGCTTACAGCTGCTCCCTTTTCCGGCAGGTTCATGAAGTTCCCATCGCCATCCTGAAACATATACAGGTTTCCCTTATCCATCACAGTTACATAATACAGACCTATTTCGTCGCCTTTTGTCACATCGGTCTGCACCTTTTCGACCATCTGTCCCCTGAATCTCCTGGAGTAGTCGTAAACGGTGTTGTAATCGGTCCCGGCTGTAAACCCGACCTCGAAATTAGCAGGTGTGAGTCTCAGATATTTCCAGTTCTCAACTCCCTTGTTGAGTTCATCCATACCGAAGGACGTAAGCATCAGAGCTGTACATAGCATGACTCCGACTATACCTGCCAGGGTCCTCACCCTGTTCCTGTTAATGTCTCTGATATTCCATCTGCTGGCAAAGCTCAGCTTGTTCCAGATTGGTGTTTTTTCTATAAATCCCGCACCTGACATGGCAGGGGGCTCAGGTCTTAATATCTCTGAGGCTCTCAAAGACAGGATACCTCTGCAGGATAAGTAATTGGTCATGGCCGACATCGCTGCGACAATAGATATGACTATTACTACTCTTGATGATAGTTCCATCCTGCCGAAGGGATGACTGTAATACAGTTTAAGAACATCAAAGATATATATACCCAAACTGTACCATCCTGCCACAGCGCCTGTTATGCATCCCATAAGACATACCACAACCGAGTATGTTATATAGTGTATAAAAACGGTCTCCTGGGCGAATCCCAGGGCCTTAAATGTTCCTATTATGGTTCGCTGCTTCAGGACAAGTCTTGTCATGGTAGATACGATACCGAGAAGTGCGATGGAGATGAAAAGGCAGGGAAAAACTATTTCCAGAGTCTCATCCGCATCAAGATCACTGTGTATCGAATCATATCCCCCATCATCCTTTTTTGATACGCAGGTAATATTCCTATCTTTAAAAAGCTCCTGTATCTCTGACTTGGCTTTTTCTATCTCCCTTTTATCAGCATCGGTAAGCTCAAATTGATTAGTGACATTTTTCAGATCAATGTACATGCTGTCGAACTGAAAGTCCTGTCCCGGATAATCTCCTGAATCCAGAAATGCATACCCGTATGCTCCTATATCAGGCTCCGTATATGTATCATCTATCTTAAAGTATGTGTGATCGGGATTCTCCATTATCCCCATGACTATCTCATCAAATGCTGTACCATCACAGATAAGGGAGAGATTATCCCCTACCTCTATTCCCTGCTTCTCGGCGAAATACTTGTCTATCCATATACCGTGCAGATCCCTTTCATACTGGACTCCCTTGTGGAGCAGCATCTTTGAAATCGCATTATCTTCGATAAAATTGAATTCCAGCTTTTTTTCTACGCCATTCAGATTTATCTTTCCGTTAACTGTATGCCGGAGCTCAGCTTTCTTCACTGCAGGAAGATTCTGCACAAGTGACAGATCCTCTCTGGAAAAGCTCTCACCCTCAACATACACATCCATAAAATTTGTTATAAAAAAGTACTCATCTACAGATTTTCCCAGTCCGGAAACAACAGAGTCAAAGGCTTCCATTATGAACATGGCAAAAAAGCACATCAAAAAAATAGCAAGGAACTGTACTGCATTTTCCTTCAAATCCCTGATAAGCTTGATTCCCAGATTTTTACTCATAGCATCTTACCAATTCAATTCAAAAGCATCTTTCGGATTATCATTAATGACTATTTCATCTATCGTACCGTTTTTAACCATGATAACTTTATCAGCAATCTCAGCGAACAAAGCATTATGTGTGACCATGACAACGGTTCTTCCCTCTACCCTGCTCTGATCCTGCAGAAGCTTAAGAACTTCACGGCCTGTATTTGTATCGAGAGCTCCGGTAGGCTCATCGCACAAAAGAAGCCTGGGCTTTTTGGCTATAGCTCTGGCTATGGCTATTCTTTGCTGCTGTCCACCTGACATCTGGGAAGGAAAATTATCCTTTTTATCCTTAAGTCCTACGAGGTCGAGAGCATCCAGGGGATTCATGATGTCTATACCAAGGTCTCTCATAAGATCTACATTTTCATAGGCTGTAAGGGATGGGACCAGATTATAGAACTGGAATATGATTCCCACATCCCTGGCTCTGAACTGTCCCAGTCTTCTGTCATCGAATGCAGTTATTTCCTCTCCGCCAAAAAAGATAGAACCTCCTGTGGCTGCATCCAGTCCTCCAACCAGATTAAGCAAGGTACTCTTTCCTGATCCGCTGGGACCCAGTATGACAACAAGTTCGCCTTCCATGATTTCTACATTCACATCATGCAGCGCCTCATAGACTATTTGACCGTTTCTGTAGATTTTTCCTACATTATTCAGTTTAATAAGTAATTTCGTATTTTCTTCCATACCTATACATCGACAAATGATCAAAAATGATAAAATAATAATTAATTCTATTAATTTTACTTTATATTTTATTTTAACTATTTTTATAAGTATATCAAATTTTTCTATTACATAATCATTTATCTTTTTTTATTCTGTTCCTGAATTGGTCTTAACTTTTCAACAAAAAAGATGCAGGTTTAAGCGTCTGACACGCTCCTTAACCTGCATCTGTCTGTTATCGGCCTTACCGGCCTATATATGATCTATAAGATTATTTCATCATCTGATATATACATATCCGTCCATGATTCTTCTTGCTGTTCTCTGTACTGCGACTCCCGGAATCTTATAGTCCGCAGGATTGCTTCCTTCCTTTACCACAGTAGGAACCATAGTCATCACACCGCTTGGATGTCCTATGCGAACTGTCTTCCGGTCATCCTTTGCTGCCACTATTTTATTTACGATAGTGCCTTCAAGGAACGCCGCCGTAGATACTGAACTTGCTGCTGTAAGTGGAATAGCCTTATGACATTTGAATACCGAAATGACTCTTGCGCAGACATCCATCTTATCTTCCGCAACTTCCTTATCTTCTATGTCAATGTATCCTCTCGGAGTAGTCACAAATCCGACCTTCGGTACACCCGGCTGGTTATCTGTGGCTTCCTTGAGATCCTTCGCAAATCCCATCATTACACAGGCAGTCCCACGTATCTTTTCAAGAAGGTCCATGACCTCCTTATTGTTGTTTATCTGATCCGGAAGTTCTGTTCCCTTCATTCCGATGTCTTCAGCTTTTACAAGTACGATAGGATTTGACACATCTATAATGGTTGATTCTATCTTTCCGAATCCGGGAATGTCGAGAACATCAACTACATTTCCTGTTGGGAGCAGCTTCCCTGTCTTAGAGCCTGCCGGATTCAGGAAATCAACCCTGAGTTCTGCGGCTGTGCCGTCAACACCGGCTATCTCACAGTCTCCGTCATTTGCAAAGGTATGAGTCTCAGGATCTATAGGAACGTCCACATTGATATATTTATCTGTGTTCTTATTGAGCATTCTTACTGTTGTTACAGGCTCTTTAATATCGACCATTCCTTCTTCTACACAGAATGCAGGTACAGCCGCAGTCATATTCCCGCAGTTTGACTTGTAATCTACCTGTCTTTTTCCGACTATGACCTGTCCAACCAGATATTCAATGTCTACATCCGGTTCTTCGGATTTCCATATGATAACAATTTTATTGTTGGATGATACTGTTCCGCCCATTCCGTCGATCTGCTTAGGATCTGGAGAGCCCATTACCTGTAGAAATATATCATCCCACTCTGCTCTGTCTGCAGGAAGGTCTTCCTTCTTGAAAAGACACCCCTTAGATGTACCGCCACGCATGAATACTGTTCTAAATTTTCTCATTTTTACCTCCTTGGGTCATGCACAAATCGAGCTTGCTCGAATTTGTATATGACCCACCAATTAAGTTTGAAAGTTTACTTTCAAACTTTCTCTCCTGTTCTGTGAGGAACGTTAATTTGCTTTTATACTGCTATTCAGACTGACAAATTTTATTACTAACATTATACTTAGGCGATGGAGATAGAGTAAAATATAACTTATTGTATGTTTATTATAATCATTTTTTTATGATGGAAAATAGGGCGGGACGGCACCGGCCGGCCCACTCTTGGTTTAATAAGCCTCACTGCTCGGGATCTTCAAGTACTTCCTATATACTGCTCATAATCGAAAGTACTCTTTTTATATTGATTGTTTTGAGATTGAAAATAGGGCGGGACGGCACCGGCCCATTCGATTGAAAGTTCAGCCTGCTCGACATGTTCGTACCGGTTACACTTCGTGTACCCGGATACGCACACGTCTTCGCAATCTGTTCTTTCAACTCGCAAGCCTTGGTACCTGTCCCGCCCTATTTTCTCCGCTATGTACTCTGATATATTTACTAAAAAGTAACTGACCTTGGCTCAGGCTATTTATACTCATCAATGAGAGTGGGGTTTAGATTACATGGCACTTTCCTATACGTCAAAAAAAGCTCCGATGTTGCCATCGGAACTTCTAAAGCTT
>DFGZ01000231.1 GCA_002371295.1 Oribacterium sp. UBA3737
TCTATACGATGCTCAACAGGTTTGAACTTCTTTATGGCCTTAATGATATTCTCCATGGGAACATCCATGTTCATGCTTACCGCAATGGCACACATGATATTTTCATAGTTGTGTGCACCAAGAAGATTTGTATCATGTACATTCAGAAGTACCTCGTCCACTCCGTCATGTACATAATGTATATCAGGCTCAGTATAATAGAAGCCATCCTTCAGTACATGTGATGAGCTGAACCAGATCACCTTAGGTTTTAATGTCTTTCTCTTACCAAACTTCTTTAATTCAGGATCGTCGTAATTCAAAACCACGAAATCCTCTTCTGTCTGGTTTGCAGCTATGGTCTCCTTCGCCTTTGCATAATTCTTCATGGTCTTATGACGATCAAGATGGTCCGGAGTAATATTTGTAATACATGACACATGAGGATGGAAATCCATCACAGTCTCAAGCTGGAATGAACTGACTTCAAGAATGGTAGCCGACTCATCTCTTGTATCAAGGGCATCCGCAGTATAAGGATTTCCGATATTACCGCAGATATGTGTATCATCATAAGAAGTCTTAAGTATCTCACCTATAAGAGATACTGTTGTTGTCTTTCCGTTTGTTCCGGTAACTGCCGCAAGCTTTCCCTTACTAGACTGGTAAGCCAGTTCTATCTCTCCCCATATAGGAATGCCGGCAGCCTGTATCAGTTTAACGAACGGCTTGTCCAACGGGATTCCGGGACTGATGACTGCCAGATCCACCTGTATAAGATCCGACATGTTCAGGTCTCCCGCTATGACCGTTATTTTGTCTTTCTTGTTGAAATTTTTAAGGACCTTCAGCTTATCAAGTTCCTTATTGGAGTCATACAGAACAACATGACCTCCAAGACTCAGTATCTGTCTCGCAGCACAGATACCGCTCTTTCCCGTACCAAGTACGAGCACCTTCCGATTTTGCATGCACTTCACCTCATCAAATCCCCTACTGCCTGATCTTTTTTACATTCCCAATGCAGAAACAAGACAAAGCAGGATAGTAATAATAGTAAACACTGTCACAACCTTGGTCTCAGACCAGCCGCCTAGCTCATAATGATGATGTATCGGAGCCATTCTGAAGACTCTCTTACCATGAGTTGCTTTAAAATAAGTCACCTGAATGATGACTGACAGTACTTCTACAAGATATATCAGTGCAAAAATCGGTATGAACAGCGGAATACCCATTTCAAATGCAGCCGCTGCAACAAATCCACCCAAAGCAAGGGAGCCTGTATCACCCATGAATATTTTCGCCGGATGACAATTGTAGACCAGGAAACCGAGCAGACTTCCGAAAACAGCTCCCGCAATGGGTGTGAGAGCTCCTTCTCCTGTCTTCATGCTTACAAAGGCTATAAAGAAAGCTATGACCGCAGTCACAGAACTTGCAAGTCCGTCGATTCCGTCGGTAAAGTTGGCACCGTTGTCAGTTCCCAGCACTATAAAAATGAGTGCAGGTATATAGAACCAGCCAAGATTCAGCTCTATACCTGTAAAAGGAATCCTCATAACATTGGGATAGACCGGTGAGTTGTAGAGGTAAACCGCAAAGATCAGTGTGAACACGAACTGACATGCAAACTTCTGCTTTGGATTGAATCCCTCTGACTGATGCTTTACAACCTTTAAGTAGTCATCGACAAATCCCACAATTCCGAAGCCCACAGTAAGGAGCAGTACGGGAATGATCTTCGGATAACGTCCGCCATAGATAAGCCCTACAGCTATGATGGCAATGATGAACACTATACCGCCCATGGTAGGTGTTCCCTGCTTTTTCAGATGGGACTGAGGCCCGTCGTCACGAACCTCCTGTCCGAATTTAAGCTTGTGAAGCTCAGGAATCGCAAATGGCATTATGGCTGCCACGATAGCGAACCCCAGCAAAATCGAAATTACCAAATCTGTATACATATTAAACTCCAGCTTTAATTATTTAGGAAACTTCCTCTTCATCAGAGGCTTCACTTGGAACTTCATCAGGAAGCTCGAAGCCCTCGTCATCCGCAGGATCTATATATTCATCAGTCACAGGAGGCTTTGTCTCTGCCATTGTTTCATCCCTGCTCTCTGATTCCGCATCGCCGCCCTCTTCTGTTTCACCGGAAGCAGTTGTCGTCTGTTCTCCCATAGGATCACTTGAAATGCCTTCCTGATTCTGGGCGAATTTAGCGTTGAGATCGTTTGCAGGATCTGTTTCGCTTGAAGGCGCGATATTCATGAACTGCAGTGCATCGTTCATTATCTTTCTTTCTATATTGATAGCAAAGGATGCTGTAGCCTGTGCCTCTCCTTCAAGATTAGGTGTATCAACAATCACATACACAAGAAGCTGAGGATCCTCAACAGGCGCAAAGCCTACGAAGGACACAAGATAGTTCTTTGCAGAACGCGGAATCTTCTCCGCTGTTCCCGTTTTTCCGCCGACCCTGTATCCCTGGATCTTTGCCTTGGTACCTGTTCCTCCTTCAACTGTCTGGTAAAGAGCCTCCCTGAGGAAATCGCTCGTACTCTTTGAACAGGTAATCTTTGTAACCTCAGGCTTTACATTCTCAACAACAGTTCCGTTGGAATTCAGTATCTGTTTTACCACGTGAGGCTTGTAATAGCTTCCTCCGTTTACGATACTGCAGTATGCTGCAGCCATCTGGATCATGGTCACATTATAGTTCTGTCCGAAAGAGTTTGTTGCCAATGTTGTTTTTCCGAGCTTTTCAGGTGTATATACAAGCTTTGATGTATCCGCCTCTGCCGGAAGATCGATACCTGTCTTTTCGCCGAATCCGAAAAGATGCTGGTACTTTACGAACTTTTCACCACCCAGGGCGAATGCCGTGTTCATGAGATAAACATTGCAGGACTTCATAAGTCCGGTCTGTGCATCTATGATTCCGTCACCGTCATGATTGTGGCATCGGATCCTCCAGGTATGTACACCGTCACTTAATTCGATATAGCCTTCACAGTTAAATTCCGTATTTGGAGTGATGGCTCTTTCTTCGAGGGCTCCTGCCAATGTTATGGACTTGGCTGTTGAACCGGGCTCGTAGGTATCGGATACCACCACATTTCTCCATGTCTGGTTCCAGGCCACCTGCTTTCCATAGGAAAGTATCTCATCCTGAGAATAGTGACTTCCGACTTCATCCTCTGTAATAGGAGGATCATCGGGATGCTCTCTCTTATAAACACCCACAGCCTCCTTACGACCAAGTTCCATAAGAAGGGAATCTGTATAAACACTCTCATCAAGAGCTCTCGGATTGTTAAGATCATACTGGTTGGTGGATCCCATAGCCAGGACCTCACCTGTATTTGGATCCATAACTACTGCCGCAGCCACCTTTGATCCCACATCCTGTGTCTGCCACTCGTTGAGATACTTCTCAAGTGCCATCTGGATGTTGGTGTTTATGGTGGTAACGATGGTCTCACCGTCAGTGGGCTGCTTAAGTACAGACTGAAGCTTCGTATCGCTGTCCATATATCCGTACTCTCTGCCGTTTACTCCCACCAGAGTATCGTTGTAGTACTGTTCCACTCCGCCGGTACCGTTGCTGCCGTCTGCATTGGCAAAGCCTATCACATTGCAGGCCATGGAACCGTAAGGATATGTTCTCTTGTACTCATCCTCAAACCAGATTCCGCGGATTCGGCTCTTAACTCCGCTCTTGAGATATGCAGAATTCTGCTGCTTCATGTACTCCTCAAAACCTGACTTCTGATCGTAGGACAGCTCCTTTGCATACTTAACGTAGGACTTGTCTGCCTTTTCGCTGAGAAGTGTCCGTATCTCAGTTTCATCGTAACCGAAATACTCATTAAGTGCCTTTACAGTAGGTTCTACATATCTATCCCCCTCCCCGGAATGAATGACTCTCGGATCGATAATGAGATTATAGACCTTTTGGCTCGTGGCAAGCACTGTACCGTTTCTGTCCATGATATCACCGCGTCGGAAGGGAATGGTACGGCTTGAGTAGGAAGCCTGTCTCTGGGAAAGAACTATCTTGTTGTACTCCTCGCTGTTGTTGCGTACCAGCTGATAAATCACCACGATAAGGGCAATTAAAGCTAGCATTATCACACCGAATGTGATGGCTAGCTTTGTCTGCATATAAGGGGAAAGAATCTTTCCCCTTTTCATCTTTTTATTGTTGTTATCAGTACTTTGGGATGTCCTCATATTGTCTTACATACTCGCTTTCAGTCTTGTCAAAGGTTATGGTCTGACTGTCACCGGCATAGACCATACCCAGCTCCTGTGTAGCTACACGATAGATATTATCAAGATCCAGCGATGTATCGATACTGTTCTGAAGAGCATCATTGCTGGACCTGAGTTTGTCAAGCTGCTGCTTCATACTCTCTATTGAAGAAATACTGGTATTGATCTGTGTCTGTAAGCGAATATATGAAAAGCAGAACATCAGGGTGCATGCAAGTGCGGTACACATAATAACAAGCGCTGTCGCATCCATGGTTTCAGACTTGTTTCTCAGTCTCTCCTGCTGAGCCCTGTACTGTTTCTCGCTCTCCTTAAGTATCTTATTTCTTTCCTCTTCTTTTCTCCTTCTGCGCTGACTGTGTCTCTCTATCTGTTCTCTGGTCAGTGTCTTACGAACCACATTACCATCTACGTAAGTTCCGGCTGTTCTTGATGCCGACATAGCATCCGCTCGTCTTCTTGCCATCACTTGTCCTCCCCTGTATATGAACGGTAATATCACGATGCGTCTACGAATAAATGTGTTTTCAATAATGAAATCATGGCCTCAGGTTGCCCCTCGGCCATTTCTCATTTTAAGGCTTGCTCCTATCCTATACAGGTTTCCCAGGTATGACCAATCCAATGTACCGGACCTGTATGTCCCCATCGGAGCAAATGCTTCTGTGTCAACCAACGCTGTAAACGTGATGTTTCCCAAGTTGTCTTTTATGTTTCAGAGTCAAATACCTAACCCTTCCATCAAGTCTCCTCGACCTTGCCCTCAGGGTATTTGATTTACGACTCCAAATGTCTTTCGAAAATACGGAGCTTTGCGCTCTTGGATCTGGAGTTCTCCGCAAGCTCCTGATCGCTCGGAAGTATGGGCTTCCTTGTTATGACCTTACCCTTTGACTTCCTTCCGCAGGTGCAGATAGGAAATTCCGGAGGGCAGATACATGGCTTTTCGGCTGTACGGAATTTGTTCTTCACTATCCTGTCCTCCAGGGAATGGAAGGT
>DFGZ01000218.1 GCA_002371295.1 Oribacterium sp. UBA3737
AGACTTACTCCACTGTGGTCTTTCTTTTATAGACTCTTCATAGCAGAACAGAACTGCCGCTTCATGTTTACAGTTATTCCCGTCCTTCGCATACGGACAATCACAGCTCATCTTCATTTTATAAGTGTCCGGATATGTAATCTTTACATTATACATCTGAGTACCGGCCACTCTTGCCATACAGTTGTTCTTTGAAGATACAAAGCCCTTTACCTTACCTCTTTTATAGTAACTCCTGCCTCTTTCCAGCACGTCCTCATCAAACAAGAATTCCCAATTATAGTCCATATCTAAGCTTGACTCCCTTTTTTTATAGCTATTGTCCCAATGCGCAACAATCTTTCTGATTGTACAAAAGAACCTATGATAGATGCAATATAATATGCACATATCATAAGTTTTTCTATTTTTCTAAAAAACTACACATATAAAAAAACAAGCTACCTACAATTATCCCATTGTAGGTAGCTCATTATCTTCACATCATTGCTCTGCAACGATCATGTGAGTATAGATTTCATGGCTGTATCTCTTTCAGTATCGTACTTATTATTGAACTAAGTTTGGCTGAGCCTGAATCATTCAAATGATCCGTATCATTAAAATCAGCATCATTGTCAAAAGCATCGTTGCTTGCTAAATCCAATAAATGTACATTTCCATCAGTTTTATCAAGAATATTATAGAAATCATCTTTGAATTTCGGATTTAGATAACTAAGATATTGTTTTGTCATCGGCGTGACAACAAAAATCAGATTTATTCCCTTTTTATTACAATACGCGACTAAATTTTGAAATAGAAGCATATTCTCTTTTAAAGTCATGGTATGTTTTATAGATTTGTTATGTAATTCAGCACGTATTTTTCCGGCATCATTCTTCTCTTGCTCTGAAAGCTCACACCATTGCTTTGTCTTGTCACTCCATACTTTTGTTTCACAGTATAACATGGGATAAACGTCAGTAAAAAAACCTTTTCTATAATCTTCTAATGCAAAAGATTCAAGAATACTATCAAAATCGATAACATCATTTGATTGACTATAATCCTCCTTTGAGGGTAAGAACAGACAATTATGGGCGTCATGAAGTAATGGATAATAAACCTTTGATATTCTTATGACTTCTTCTGTTGATTGCATAAGAGACAGGTCATTATAAAAACAGTAATACCCTACACAGAAAACGATATTTTTGACATTATTATTCTGACACGCTTGAAGAACCAGTTTTTGAGAATAGTATAAATCCTGAGATATTGAAGACAAGTTCACCGCATTGTTAAAATAAGACAAATCAATTCCATAAGATCCGTACGATGAACCTGTTATCAAAGTCTCAATGTTTGAGTCTTTGGCTTGGTTTAGGGCATTCTTTAAGTAATAATAGTCATGATTATTACGATATATGAGGATTACGCGCCTTGAAATCTCTTCAATCAGTGCCTCATATATAACAACATAATATTCATTTAATTCTGCTGATAAAGTTGAATCCTCCCTAGACACTATTATTAAATCGTTGCAGGATAATTCATCTATTGAAATCAGAGGTGAAATCTTTACTTTACTATTGAGTAAAGGCTTAACTTTATTTATTGAGAAGTCAGTAGTTTCTTTAACGTATACATTCATAATATCGTTTGCCGGAGCTTTCTTTTTTACATTTTTAATTCTATTACATTTGGATTATCGACACCTTTTATCGTTCAAATAAATCCCTCAGTCTTGGTCACATATTGGTGTCCTAATGATTCTTGATATCAAAACTATCGTCAATCTTAATGGAATGATTAAGAATGGCTGAAGTATGCTTAAATAAATATAGTTTTGTAATCTTTAATATCCATTTGTAAATTGGACATAAGAAAGGAGCAGATATGAAAAAGGGCTTAAAACTACTTATGATGACTTTGGGCAGCATTTGCGCCATGGCGTTTACTTCACTGGCAGGAAACTGGGTCAGTGATGGAGGAACCGGCTGGTGGTACGTGAATGCTGATGGAACTTACGGATCATACAGAGCGGCTGTTGATTGTCCTCAGGTTGATGGCACATATACATTCACTTCCGGGCTGGTTGAAGGAGTTGGAAATTATTACACCATAGAACCGGAGTTACAGAACATAATTCTTATGAGAAAAGACCCGGAAACTATAACTGTATTCATGAATAATCAGGCTATAGATTTTGTTTTATCTGAAGAAACGATGTACTGGGATGAAGGCGGATACGGCACCAGAGGTCTTGAAGTGTATGACAACGGTACACTGGATCTGTATTTGGAGAACCGTAATACATATACCAAAATTCAATGATACGTAAAAAGAAAAAAGTGCAGCTGTAAGAGGAGACATTTCTCTCCTCCTTACAGCTGCACTTTAAAAATGTTCTGGCATCTCGTCAAGGGTCATTAGTCATCTGCCATCCGATATATGTCCTGCTGGTCTTACTTTTTTCCCTATTACAGTGCTTTCCCGCCGGAAACTTTTATAACCTGTCCCGTTATCATCCGTGCCTGTTCACTTGCCAGGAACAGCATGGTTTCAGCAATATCCTGAGGCTGGATCAATTCTCCCATAGGGATAAGCGGAATAACCACTTTTTCAAAATCCTCATCTATCCATCCTGTCTGAGTCGGTCCCGGGGATATACAATTAACGGTTATACCATATTTTGCAACCTCAAGGGCGATACTGCGGGTTAATGCTTCCATCGTAGCTTTGCTTGCTCCATAGGTTATCTGACCGGCAAAAATCTGTGCCGCATCCGTGGAAACATTAAGAATTCTTCCGTAATCGCCGCGCTGTTTCACAAATTCTCTTATCATCAGAAGGCTTCCCCGGACATTTACCGAAAATGTATCATCGATAACATTTTGAGTGATGGCTTCTATGGTGTCGGAACCGGTTTCATCATCTGTTGCGGCATTATTGACCAGGATATCGACTCTTCCGAATCTTTCAACAGCCGATGTATAGATCTTTTTTACGGTATCTTCATCTGAAATATCCCCTTCGAAAATCAGATAGTCCGTATTCATTTTCCGGAGTTTTCCTTCCAGATAATCCGCGTTTCCGGCATTGGCGGCATAGTATCTGTCCACTCCGTTTTTGTCTGTCTTATGGGAATCAAAGGGTCGGTCCACTTTCTTGTATACCAAAACCAGCTTTGCTCCTTCTCTTGCAAATGCCAAAGCTGTGGCTGCGCCAATCCCCTGGGGGTTATTTACTCCTGTGATCAAAGCTGCCCTGCCGGTTAATCCATAATCGACCATTTATATCACCTCCGAAAAAAATTCTATTTAATATCTATAGATGTGATGATTTTTGTCAATCTGATGTCGTCGTAAACAGGGCTACCAGTTCATAGTACGCGCCTGATACGCCCGGCATGCTTTCCGTAGAAGCTCCAACCATCTTTTCGCCATCCCAAAAACTTACCGACTGACTGCCGCCACAAACTGCCGGCATGAGGCTTTTATTCTCGTCCTTCTTATCGAGACCATATTTTTTGATGATTTCCAAAGCATATTCAATAACTGTAGCAGGTATGAAACGGTAATGTTTACCCCTCTGCATTATGAGCTGTGTGTCTGAAAATTTCCATACCTGTACGCCATCATACTGAGGGGGATTAGTCGACTTATATTCTGACAATGAGAAAAGCAGTTCCTTCCTGATTTCCGTACCGCACTTAAGGCATACCTCTCCCTTTTGAAACTTTTCTCCGCAGTTGGAACATGTCCAGCCGACTTCTTCATCTTGCAGAGAACTATCGGTTCCATCATCACGTACCGGTTGCCATGTACCATCTTCGGAAAGCCTGTAGGGTGCCTTCGGTACTGAGTAAGCAGGTGAAGGTGCGATTTTCTGCGGCTGTGCGGAATACGGCTTACCACAATTTGGACAAAACTTTCCCGAGAAAATCTGTCCACAATCACATTGAACTTCTCCCTCCTTCAGAGTCACGGCAGAAGATGCCTTGTCCCGTGACAGTGTGAAACTCAGTTTTTCACCCGATGAAACAGCAACCAGATCGATGTGAAGTTTGTCTTCAATATCATGCCAGGCAGATACGATATTGTAGGCTGTCACATTATCTTTTTTGAGGGCCGTTTCACCAAGCTTTATTTTCAGATCCTCACCGAAGTTATGCTGATATGAAAAACCATCTGAAGCGCCCATCATTCCCAAGCCCATAAGACCCGGAAATGAAGTTGTCATATCCAGGCCTGCCGGAACCACATCGTAATAACCATTAATTGTTGCATTTCCATAATTAACGGTAATATTAACAGTATCAGTAAGTATGGCAGTTATGGAACCGTCAGCGCTCTTCCATGTGTCTGCAAGCTGCTTATAGTACATATAGTTAGGATTCTGAATTGTCATTTGAGTCCTCCACTGTAATTATCATATACATCCATAATACCATATCAATTATCATGAATGAGAAGGAATCCGTGTAAGAATTTGTAATTACTGTATATAAGATTATTTCAGACTTTTTTGGAGACCAAATTGGAGACCACGCTGGGGTCCATTTTGATAAGAAATTTATCACTAAGGACAACAAAAAAGGATTCCCGATTCCTCGGAAATCCATAATTTACTGCCCTTTTATAGAGCAGGGGTTGAGGGATTCGAACCCCCATGAGCGGTTTTGGAGACCGATATCTTACCATTGGATGAAACCCCTGTGTGTCGCTCGTTTCAAGCGACTCGTATAATATACCGATTATTTTTAATTTCGTCAAGAGCTTTTTTAAATTTTATACTCAAATATGTCTTCCGTCTTCGAATATGTCTTCGTGAGAAAACTCTCCCTGAGTAATATAGATACTCCTCTCTTCTGTATGCCTCAAATTAAGGAATCTAAAGGTCATAGGACCGGAAGCCATACTGGATCTGTCATTTCTTCAAAATCTGCATGGCTTCGCGAATGTTTCTGACGGGAATGAGCTCACAGTCCCTAAGGTTCCTGTCATTGAACTTTCTCGCATGATATGCAGGCATTACTATCTTGTTGAATCCGAGGCGGATGGCCTCTTCTATCCGCTGTTCTGCATTGGATACGGCACGAACCTCACCGGAGAGACCTACTTCACCGAAAATCATGATGTCATCGCTTATCTCGATATTCATGTAGGAAGAAATAAGTGACATGATGATGGCGAGGTCCATGGAAGGCTCGGCGATGCGAAGTCCGCCTGTGATATTGACATAGGCATCGTATTTGCCGATTTCAAGGTTCAGACGGCGTTCAATGATGGCTATAAGCATGTTCAGGCGGTTGTAGTCTATACCGTTGGTGGTACGTCTGGGAAGGTTGAAAGCACTCTGTACCACCAGCCCCTGAATCTCCATCAGGAGAGGTCTGGTGCCCTCCATACCGCAGGAAACAACTGAACCTGAGGCACCCACAGGGCGGCCGGAAAGCAGCAGTTCTGAAGGATTCAGCACCTCATGGAGTCCGGAGCCCTCCATTTCGAAAACAGCGATCTCGTTGGTGGAACCGAATCTGTTCTTCTGACCGTGCATGATGCGGAGACTACCGCTGCTCTCGCCCTCGAAGTAGAGAACCACATCCACCATGTGTTCGAGGATCTTCGGGCCGGCAACATTACCATCCTTAGTCACATGGCCGACGATGAAAACAGCGATACCGTTTTCCTTTGCGAGACGAAGGAGCTGTGCCGAGGATTCCCGGACCTGACTGACGGAACCCGGAGCAGCAGTGACTGATTCCGTGTACATGGTCTGAATGGAGTCAATGACCACGAAATCCGGCTGCTCCTCCTGAATAGTGGCAATAATGTTCTCAATGTTTGTTTCAGTCATGAACTTCAGGTCTCCGCTTATGTCTACGATCCTTTCGGCTCGCATCTTTATCTGCTTGAGGCTTTCCTCACCGGAAACATAGAGGACCCTCTTTTTTGCGTCTGCAGCGAGATTTCTGGAGACTTCCAAAAGAAGTGTAGATTTTCCTATTCCCGGGTCACCGCCCAGGAGAACGAGGGAACCTACCACTATTCCGCCGCCCAGAACTCTGTCCAGCTCCTTGAATCCGGTTGGCAGACGGTCTTCCTTTTGCAGGGCGATCTCATCTATACGGACAGGCTTTTGTCTTGCAGGCCTTAAGCCTGAAGACTTCGAAAAGGATCTCGTGCCGGAGCTGCCTGCAACAGGCTCCTCAACAAAGCTGTTCCATGCCCTGCAGCCCGGACACTGTCCCAGCCACTTGGCTGATTCATATCCGCACTCTTTACAATAAAATTTAGAAGTAATCTTTGCCATAATAGTACCTATAAAAATCGGGTCGGCTCCTGCCGACCCGGTAATGATTATTTTTCGTCCAATGTCTCTGTGTCTGCTTCCTGAACCGGCTCAGCTGTCTTCTTCCTTCTGGTTGAAGTCTTCTTCGCGGCAGTTTCTGCGGTTTTCTTTGCGGTTCCGGTCTTCTTTGGGACATCCTCTCCGGTTTTGCTCTTGTCGGTGAACTTCAGGACATTTCCTTCCTTATCAACAGTGATCTTAACAGTTGAATTTTCAGGGATCCTGCCGTCCAGTATCTCCTCTGCAAGCTTGTCCTCCACCTCAGTCTGAATGGTCCGGCGAAGAGGTCTCGCACCGAATTTAGGGTTGAAGCCCTTTTCGATGATCCACTCCTTGGACTTTGAGTCAAGAGTAAGCTTGATGTTCATCTGAGTGCCTGCACGGTTGATGACATCTTTCATCATGATATCCAGGATATCCTTCATGTTTTCCCTTGTAATCTGATGGAATACGATTATCTCATCGATACGGTTCAGGAACTCAGGCTTGAATATACGGTGTACCTCATCCATTACTCTGCTCTGCATGAACTGGTAGTCCTTTTCGGCAGAACCGTCACCGGTGTCGAATCCGAGACGCTTGGGGCTCACGATCTGCTCTGCACCTGCATTGGAAGTCATGATGATGATGGTGTTCTTGAAGGACACCTTTCTTCCCTGTGCATCTGTGATATGACCGTCATCAAGTACCTGAAGAAGTATGTTCAGTACATCAGGATGTGCTTTTTCTATCTCGTCGAAAAGGATAACGGAGTAAGGATTTCGGCGTACCTTTTCGCTGAGCTGGCCGCCCTCATCATAACCCACATATCCTGGCGGAGAACCGATCATCTTGGAGACGCTGTATTTCTCCATGTATTCCGACATATCAACACGGATCAGGTTGTTCTCTGAACCGAACATGGCTTCGGCAAGAGCCTTTGAAAGCTCTGTTTTACCTACACCTGTAGGTCC
>DFGZ01000054.1 GCA_002371295.1 Oribacterium sp. UBA3737
TCCCTTTAAATCTGTCAGAGTCATTTTTGTTTAGTAAAAAATACTCCTGAGATTAATACTCAGGAGCATGTTGATTAAACATGTTTATTCCACGGAAATGAAATAATAGTAAATTGGCTGTCCGCCGTACTGAAGCTCTGTCTCAACTGACGGATACTTCTTTCTGATATCATCGGAAAGCTTTTCAGCATCCTCTTCCTTAACATCCTTACCATAGTAGATGGTAACGATCTCGGATTCGGAGTTGATCATTTTGGCAACAGCTTCATGAACGGCATGGTTTATAGACTTCTGTACGGAAAGGAGTCCGTCATCACCGATTACCATAATGTCGTTTTCCTGAATCTGATGTCCGTCGATAGTGGTGTTTCGAACCGCATAAGTAACTTCAGCGGAGTTTACACACTCGGAAGCGTCCTTCATGGCTTCGAAATTCTCTTCCGCTGTCATATCAGGGCTGAAGCTGATCATAGCTGTGATACCCTGAGGAATGGTCTTTGTAGGTATAACGATGATGGTCTTGTCCTCAATGATATCCTTGGCCTGATTTGCAGCGAGGATGATGTTCTTATTGTTGGGAAGAACAAATATGGTCTTGGCATTGACCTCGGCACAGGCATTTAAGATGTCTTCGGTGGAAGGATTCATGGTCTGTCCGCCTTCGATGACATAGTCTACTCCTACACCCTTGAAGATCTCTGTGAGTCCTTCACCGGCAGATACGGAAATAAAACCGAAATCCTTTGCTGGTCCGAGATCCTTTGCAGGCTCACTTGAAGCGGACTGAGCGTCATCTTTCTTCTCGCTCTCGGCAATCTTTGAAGCATCCTTTATAAGGATTTCGTTGTGCTCGAGGCGCATATTGTCCACCTTCATCTTTGAAAGGTATCCCATGGAGAGACCCTTCTCAAAAGCATCACCGGGGTGGTTGGTGTGAACGTGAACCTTTATGATATTCTCGTCAGAGAAACATACGATGGAATCACCGACACCGTTGAGCCAGGATCTGAGCTCGTCAACTTCCTCATCACTGAATTCGTGATCACCGTTGACCATGAACTCTGTACAGTATCCGAACTTGATGTCTGCGGTGGAAATATCTCCGCGGGACTTGCGCTCAGCTACAGGAGAAGCTGCAGATGACATCTCGACATCTGCTATCTCTAAGTCAACATCTTCTCCCTTTAAGGAAGCAAGGGCTCCCTTGACAACAGTCATAAGACCCTGTCCGCCTGAATCTACTACACCTGCCTCTTTAAGAACAGGGAGCATGTCAGGTGTCTTTGCAAGGACGTCATCACCGTATGCGATGACCTTTTCAAGCAAGGTGATAGTATCCTCATCGAGCACAGAAAGCTCTGTGATTCGGTCGGCCATTCCCTTGGCAACTGTAAGGATAGTACCTTCTTTAGGCTTCATAACAGCCTTGTACGCTGTTTCAATAGCACGGTTAAAAGCTCGTGCGAGTATAACATCATCAATCACGCCTGCGTCTGCATTCTCGCGGATTTCCTTTGTGAATCCACGGATAAGCTGACTTAAGATAACGCCTGAATTTCCTCTGGCTCCACGGAGTGAACCGCTGGCCATGGCCTTCGCCACATTATCGATGGTGGGCTCTGAAATCGCAGCTACTTCTCTGGCAGCTGACATGATTGTCATAGTCATATTTGTTCCTGTATCTCCATCAGGTACAGGGAATACATTGAGCTCGTTGATGTACTCTTTCTTGGCGTTAAGACTGTTAGCGCCTGCAAGAAAAGCGTTTTTCAACGCCATTGCATCAATTTGATTACCCACAGGTAATTCCTCCTTATAAACTTCATCAGTCAATGACTCTTACGCCTTCAACGAAGATATTGACATCTTTAACCTTCATGCCGGTATACTCTGTAACTTTATATCTGACGTTTTCGATAAGATTGTCAGCTACGGCACGAATGCTTACACCGTAAGCTACAATAACGTGGAAATCAAGAGAAATTTCGTTGTTCTCAATCTTTACCATAATGCCCTTGGTGAGGCTTTCGCGCTTAAGAAGCTTTACAAGCCCGCCGGACTGGTAAGAGACCTTAGCCATACCAACGATACCAAAACACTCTATAGCGGTAGTTCCTGCATAGGTAGCAATAACATCAGGATCGATCTGAATTTCACCCAGCTTGGATGCAATTGTTCCTTTCATATATTACCTCCGGAAAGATACTGTAATGTAGTAAGTCCTATGAAATATGTTTTTTTCACATTTCATGCTTACGCAATGCTTTAGTTTTTTAAAGCAAGCTTGATTATAGCATATTATACCGATGTGTGCACTCTGACTTTGATTTAAGGTTTTGCATGAAAAAAGGGTATTACGAGATGATCGTAATACCCTATCATGCATCAATTAGACGATCCTGATTAAGCGTTTGCCTCTACAGTCTTAGATGTACCGATTGCACGCTGAACCTTGCCAGATCTTAAGCAGGAAGTACATACATACATCTTCTTTGTACCGCCATTTACCATAACTCTAACTGACTTAATGTTAGCCTTCCAGATCTTGTTTGATCTTCTATGTGAATGGCTTACCTTATTTCCGAAGTGAACTGCCTTCTCACAAACTGCGCATTTTGCCATGGTTGCACCTCCCTTTTCAAAATATATCGAATCAGATATGCTCTGAATTCGCGACTCAACTATACTAGCAAAGTTAATGAAAATTTGCAAGCCTTATTTTGAGAAAAATCATAACTCTTTTTTGGTCATTTCGATGGCGGCCTGTTCTGCGTCCTTTGACACTCTGCTTCCGCCGGTAATCTTATCGATGGCGTCTGGAATCATATCCAGTATCTTTGTGAGTGCGTCCTGGTTCTTGACATTGATGAGCTTGCAGTTGCCGTTCTGAATGATGAGAATGGCTGTTGGAGTTATCTTTGAACTGAGAGCACCTGCTCCGCCGTCATCCCTGCTGCTTTCCTTTGGCTTTGCAAAGCCTCCGGCTCCCATACCGCAGCTTACCTCGATGAGAGGAATAAGTGTGGCTTCTCCCACCTTGACGGGCTCACCTACCACTGTTTTTGAATTTACGAAGCCCTCCATACCCTCAAACAGAGTACCGAGTATTTCTGTTACATTGTTTTTGTCAGCCATGGGTGTTCTCCTTATAATCGATTTATGACAAACTGTCGTATTTTTTTGTTCAGCATAAGTTCTATGAGGGCGACCAAAAGGTGGATAAGTCTGATTCTGCCCTTGAATCTCATATCACCGGTTAAGACGGACCTGTCAAACACAGGCTCTATGGTGAAGTTTTCTCCATATACAGGATAAAGCATGCCGAGATACATCATCACGGTTCCTACGGAGGAAGGATCCTCTGAACCGTAAGATAAGTTTCCGTTTAGACTTCTGAACCGGTAATGTCTCAGAAGGTACTTCAGGTTCTTTATAATAAGCTTTACTGCTGCCCTGTTCTCTTCATCAGTGACTGCTGCTTTTATCTCTGCCGTTTTCCGTGACACTTCTTTTATTTTATCAAGAATTCTTCGGAATTTCTTCTCTGTTTTTTCTGTAAAGTCAGGACCGGATTCCTCTGATGAAGCTGTGTCTGTTTCATCAGATGCGTAAGACTCTTCCTTGCTCGATGTCTCTGAAATGATGTCAGGATTTGAATCTGAATCGGAATCAGTTTCAGTCTTGTTTATTTCTGAAGATTCTGAAACTTCAGAAACTATGCTGTCTGATTTCACGTCAGAAGCAGCTGCTGTGAACCGGTCCGTACCTATGACTCTGTCTCCCGCTGTGTCTTCGGGAGCTTCCCCGGCAGGTGTTTCTGTTACGGAACTTTTCGTTTCTACGGCATTTGATATTTCAGATTCATCAGACCGGGCATCTGTTTTTTCTAAATCCGAAAGGTCATCATTCGTAGAAAGGTCGTCATCCTTAGAAAGGTCAGCACCTTTAGAAATGTTATCATCCTGATAAATGCCGTCATCCTTAGAAGGGCCAGCACCTTTAGAAATGCCATCATCCTTGGAGAAATCATCACTCGGAGAAATGTCATCTTCCCTTTCATCAGATTCACTTTCGTTTTCCTCATCTCCGGAGGAATCCATCAAGGTGATGAAGAGGAATTTGAGATTCATCTT
>DFGZ01000053.1:0-1653 GCA_002371295.1 Oribacterium sp. UBA3737
TACAGCTCAGTAGCTTCTCCGGTTACGGGATCTGCCTTGTACAGAAGAGTGGTGCCGTTTTCGTCGGTTTTATAGACAGAAGAAGTGTCATTTACACTGGCAGAAATTCCTGTTACGTCAGATGCTGCCACTGTTTCAGTCGTTGATAAGGTTTCTGAAATTGCGGTGTGATCTGAAGAAGTATCTTTTTCAGAAGATTCCAATGTTTCTGCAGCCGGTGCCAATGTCTCTGTGGTTGGTGCCAATGTTTCTGCACTTGATGCATTTTCGGAAGGTGCAGTCTCCGCAGCACCGGACTCTGAAGTATCTCCTTTGTACAGAGCAAGACCGGTTTTAATGTCTTCCGGTATATCAAGCCCGTTGGCTTTGTAAAAATCAGCCACGGTAGTATAGTATTCGGCCTTTTGAGAGTCATTAAGCAACTCAAGTGCAGCTGCAATATCATCTTTTTGTGCCGCAAGGCCTAAGGATGTCTGGGATAGTGAAACTGCCGCTGTTAAAGCGGCAGATATCATAAACATTTTTCTTGTATATTTCATATATAACCTCATCAGAGTAATGTGTGTCTCTGCTCTTCAGGTGTCTTTGGATTGAGATAAGCAGGAGCCACATCAAATACTGTGATACAGCCCTTCTCACCTTTCTTTGCCATGCGGTCAACCGCTCTTGCGTAAGCTGCAAGTACTGAGCCTGTGAACTCAGGGTTTGAATCAAGCTTCAGGCTGTACTCGATGAACTCATGGTGCTGACCTTCATCACCTGTCACACCGGATCTCATAACAAATCCGCCATGAGGAAGCTCTGCGTGATCCTTCTTCATCTCATCTTCTGAAATGAAGTGGATGGTAACGTCGTAATCTGCGTAGTAATCAGGCATGGTCTTGATAGTCTCTTCAACCTTTGTCTGATCTGCACCATCTTCCAGAACTACAAATACCTCTCTCTTATGCATCTGTCTTGCTGAAAATACCGGATGTTCACCGTTTCTTACGGCATTCATGGCATCTTCTACAGGAAGTGTGTAGGATCTTGCATCCTTTACGCCCTCTACGCGGCGGGCTGCATCACTGTGTCCCTGGGAAACGCCCTTGCCCCAGAAAGTATAATGCTTTCCTTCCGGAAGTATGGACTCTGCATAGATTCTTGCGATGGAGAACATTCCAGGATCCCATCCGCATGAGATCATTGCAAGCTTTCCGGCTTTTTTAGCTGCTTCATCAACAGCTGCAAAATGCTGGGGAACCTTCGGATGTGTATCAAAGCTGTCGATGACATTGAAATACTGTGCATATTCCGGTGTCTGCTTGGGAAGGTCTGTAGCTGAACCTCCGCAGATCATGAGCACGTCGATCGCGTCTTTATAATTTAAAACATTGTCAACGGTATCTACCTTAACGCCCGGTGTATTGATCTTAACTGTTGAAGGATCACGTCTTGTGAATACAGCCACAAGCTCTTCATCCTCGTTGCGCTTTATTGCACTTTCAATTCCGCGTGAAAGATTTCCGTATCCAAGTAAACCTATTCTGATCATAATTATCTCCTATTGAGTGAAACTATAACAATACGTTACAAAATACGCAGATATTATAACACACTGAAATCGCTGCGCAATAGCGTGAGGCTGTTACAGATATATGAAAAATTTGTGAA
>DFGZ01000053.1:1815-3135 GCA_002371295.1 Oribacterium sp. UBA3737
TCCGGAGGGTGGCTTCCGAACATGTGGCACTGCCCTGGATCATTTCTTTTTGTCCGCCGCCGCGGCCGTTTACGAGAGAATTGAAATCTTTGGCTTTACTTCTGACATCCACGTTTGATGAACCTATGACGTAATTCCACTGACAATTATCATCCTGAGCGTTTATGGAATCGTCTTTTCTTCCGAAAACTCCAACTACTTTGGATGCAGTGTGCTTCATGAAATGGTCGCAGCATTTTCGGAGCTCAACATTGTTCATGCCTTCTTCTATATCTGTGAGAACACCGTCGAAATCCTTCAGGGTTTCTGCCTTCATTTCGTAGTATCTCTGATTGATGGCACCGATACGCCAGTCTTTCTGACGGCTCTGATCCAGAACCAGCTGTACGCCTTCCACAAGTTCATCTATGGATATGGAAAGCATGTGGGACAGCTGAAGCAGCTGCTCATGTTTTTTTCTGTAATCGGACAGAGCATCGTTTCCGCAGAAGAGTTCAACTCGAACTCCGCCCTTATGACCAAGGACAGAGAGGATCTTGATGGCTCCTATTTCGCCGGTGGTCATGACGTGGGTGCCACAGCAGGCACAAAGGTCGGCGCCTCCCAGATCCACAAGTCGTACATCGCCTTTAAGTTCTTTTTTTGAACGGAAATCTGTCCTTTCAAGTTCTTCCGGTGTTGGCCAGAGAGTATTGACCGGCACATTTGAAAGGACAACGGCATTGGCCTCTTTTTCTATTTCCATAAGCTGCTCAAAAGTGAGGATACCGTCGAAATCGATGGTCATGACATCGCTCATATGGAAGCCTACATTGTTGTAGCCGAAATGTTTATGAACGAGGCCTGAAACGATGTGCTCACCGCTGTGGTTACGGGAATTTCTCATACGGTTTTCCCAGTCGATGACGCAGTGAAGGGTTTCACCCTCCGGCAGGGGTCTGTCAACGGTGTGAAGTATTTTCACCTTAATGTTTCCCCGGTCATCTGTGAGCTTTTCGCCGGTGGATGGGTCCTTAAGTGTAACCTCCTGAACATCCGACAGAACTGCATCTCCGATAGTGCCTTTATCCGCCGGCTGACCGCCTCCCTCAGGATAAAAACCGTGTGCGTCCAGTTCTACCAGATATTTATCTTCTTTTTTAACGCAGGACAAAACCTTTGCGTCAAATTCCTTCACATAAGGAACCTGATAGTATAATGATTCTTTTTCCAAAATAGTCTCCTTAAATTTCCCTTGTCGATTCTTTCAGCCACTGAAGCTCTTTTCCATCAAGATAAGGTGAAAGCTTTTCGTACACAGTTCTGTGGTAGGCATTAAGC
>DFGZ01000002.1 GCA_002371295.1 Oribacterium sp. UBA3737
AGGTCTCTGTTTGTGATGATACCTACAAGCTTACGGTCAACTGTGATAGGCACACCGGAGATCTTGAACTTGGCCATAAGATCGTTAGCATCCTTAAGTGTATGCTCAGGGCTCAGGAAGAACGGATCTGTGATTACACCGTTCTCTGAACGCTTAACCATGTCGACCTCTTCAGCCTGCTGCTCGATAGACATGTTCTTGTGAACGATACCTATACCTCCGCAACGTGCCATAGCAATAGCCATCTGATGCTCGGTAACCGTATCCATACCTGCGGAAATGAACGGAATGTTTAACTTAATGGTCTTTGTGAGATAAGTTGAAACATCAACAGAATTAGGAACTACTTCTGAATACTGAGGAACAAGCAGAACATCATCAAATGTAATGCCATCGCCGATAATCTTGGCCATTGGAATCTCCTTTCGACTTAAAAAAAAGGCTCAAATCCAGTTTTTTGGATAAAGAGCAAAATTTAATGTCACTTATATGCAGAAAGCCCTGCACAGCCCCGGCGCTTTGCAATCCGGCGTATCCCGGAAATAATGACCGTGTCTGCAGGCATCCACCGTATCACATCCGAAACACAAGGCTTTCGTTTTAAAATTTTAACGAGTATAACAAAAGGAGGGTTTAAAATCAACCCTCCTTTTATGATCATTTAATCTATATTTCCGGTGTTTTCTTTTTCAGCCGCATTATCCGGGTTATATCACCCTTTCTTATGTGTAATATCTCCTAATAAGCTATACGGGCACCCGTTTTTTTCGTCAATGCGTATACTGCTTTACAAGCTGCTGATATGAGGTACTGAAAGAAAGATTCTCATACTTTGATACCATGTTCTTTTTCTTTTCGGAATCTGTATCCTGCTGAGGGAAATAGATGGTGAGTCCCGATACTCCGCCGTCATCCTCAGGCGTCACATAACGGTTAACCTCAACCGCCTTCTGTACAGACTCCTTAAGGGATCTGGCCGCAGCTCTGATCTCTCCATAGTCTATTCCGTCTTTTCCTTCGCCCTTGTAGTTCTCTTCGATTGCAGAAAGAAAACTGCAGATATCTACAAGGTCATAACTGTAGGCCTCGGCAAATTCATACGCCTCTTTACCCGCCTGTCTCAGGTGGTCTCTTCCGTCCTCTGTCTTTTCCGCAGCCTTCAAAAGCTCGGCAAGGTTCTTCAGCTTGTCTGAGGTATTGCGCTTAAGAGCCTTCAGATCGATGACTGAGTAAGCTCCGACAACATCAGTCATGCCGTCTCCCTTACCCTTGTTATCCTTTATGAAGTCATCAAGGATGATCCTGCCCTGATCGATGGCTGACATGGAAGGATCGTGGCTGATACCGTTGAACCAGTTGGTATAGTTAAGACCGATGGAGTATTCATTGTCCTCTGATGCGATCATATAATCCACATGAGATGCCAGTGTATAGCCTGATTCCATGGCGCCCATAAGTCTCGCGTCAAAGAGAAGCAGGTCCAGATCCATCTCGGCATCCGCCAGGGCGTCTGAAATGTCCGTTACCGCAAGCTGTCCTGATGAGGAGTTTATCTCATCATATCCGAATCCGTTAACAGGTCCTCCTGCCTGTCCCCATAAAACCGCCTCATATCTTTCTGCCGGAAAATTCTTCTTTGCATACTTAAGGAAAGATTCAAATGTCTCTTTCCCGGTCATGCTGTTTCCTTCTGTATTTCCGGCATCCCCGAGGAATCTCAGCTTTGTGCCGTCCACAAACCATCTCTGTATCTTTGACTCATCAAATTTCTGATCTGCTGTGGAGATATTGTGGAACTTCTTGGTTCCTCCTGTCTCGATGATGACATTGACCTTATCTGTGTCTATATTTCCGGTAAGCATAGTAACGATACTGTTCGCAGCAAGATTTGATTTGGATTCAAGAGATGAACCGATCATATAAACCATGACTGTAAGCTTCTTTTTATCCTGAGGAAGCTTCACTGTACTATTCTTCTCGCCGGATGATACTTTTTCATCAGATGATACTTTTTCCTCCGATGAAGCGGATGTTTCCGGCGCAGCTTTCGTCGTCTCAGCCTCTGTTTCTTCCTTTTTACCGGTAGGAGCTTCACCGATCACATCCTTTGACGCGGTCGTTTCACTGTTATTGTTAAGAATCAGATATGTCTCTTCGGTTTTCGCCCCAGTTTCATCCGTTTTTACATCAAGCTTTGCATTAGGAGGGTAAAGTCCTCCGGGATATGCCGCATTACCTGAGGATGAGGTTGTTGATGCCGTATCTCCTGAGCCTTTCTGCTGCTGAGAAGCTGCTGTATTTCCCTGTGCCAAAGACTTCTGATTTGTCGTATCCGAAGCACTCCGGGATGTACCGGCAGATGTCTTGTCTGCACCCTTTTTACTTTCCTTCTCCTTTACAGAATCTGCCGATGACTGATTTACATTTTCTTCTGTTCCGGCATCTGTTTCCGGAACCTCACTACTGTTTACTTCGGCATCCTCCGAAGCTAGGGCTAGTCCGTCTGCACTCGTTATCCTGATTATCTCTCCGGTTGTCTCTACCTCAGCCACCTGTTGCTGTTCTATATTAGTACTGATTGTTGCCCTGTTCATCAGATGAACTGTCAGCATACCAAGAGAAAATGTAATTATCGCCCCCAGGGTTCCGGCAAGGATCATCACCTTTTTCTGATTTCCGGCAACGAAATCCAGGACCTTCTGTCTTAATTCCTGTCCTTTACCTGTTTCTTCATTTCGCTTCCTGCTCTTAATATCCCTCATGATCCTACTCCTCCCTTTATGCACTTTATGTTACCCTAAATGCGGCTTAATTTGGCTGACTTTATCCCTACAAAAAAAGAACAGGCCTTTACAAAAAAAGTCTGTTCTTTGACATTTGTAAGCATTTTGTAAACATCACGCCTTCACTCTGGCGCCATCATATATGTCCTCGGCATCCGCACTCTCTATAATCCGGTCGCCAACATTGATACCGCTCTTTACCACAACATCCGAAGCGGTCCGGTATTCTACATTGATCTCCGTTTTTACAGCATTTCCATCCCTTATGGTATAGACATAATCCCGGTCTCCGGATTCAAACACCGAAGAAGCCGGCACCGTCAGTACGTCCTTGGCTTTATAAAGGGAAAAGGTGACATTGACGCCGTATCCCTCACGGCTTTTAAAGGATTCCTCCCCTGATTTATTTCCTATGGAAGTGTCGGTATCATCCCCCATGGATCTTTTAATCTCATCTCCAGATTCCTGAAGCTCCATAACCACATGGACTCTGTACTCATCGGTACCGAGAGCAGAGGTTCCCTTTTCAGCATAATCATAAATCTCGGAGATCACGGCTTTATAAACCTCATCCTTCCCTCTTAGGGACAGTTTAATGTCTACATTATCACCTACATGAAGGTAGGGAACTACCGCGGTCAATACATCGGATTCCACCTTCGGAGAAGTCCTGGTCTTTAACTCTGCGGTTTCCTGACCGGCAGATACCACCGACAGGTTTTTTATAGGCAGACCGGAAACAACGCCATCTTCCCGGGCAACCACCGTACACTTATCTATCCTTGTCTTAAGTTCTTCAATCTGAATCTTTGTGGCCTCAATACTTGCTTCAACAGCGTCGGAATCCGAGTTGTAAAATGCTTTTCTTATATCCTCTCCGGACATTCCTTCATTTTCCAGCTCCTTTAGGTATTTAGCTGCCTCACTATACCTGGAGCTTGCACTCTGATATGCTGCTTCTGCATTCTCATACTCCGCTCTTATACCCTCGTAATCAGTCTTTGACACATCTCCTGCTGCAAAAAGTCCCGTATAGGCTGTATATGTAGACGCCGCAGCGGAAAGTGAAACTTCTGAGCTTTCCTTCTGTTTTCGGAGATCCTCAAGGTACTCCTCCGGGCTGAGGGTCATGACATTGCCAACCTTTGCTTTTTCAAATTGAGCTTCATAACCTGCAAGCTGTGCTTTCAGAACATCAAGCTCGTAACTGTAGTCATCACTTCCTATGCGATAAAGGACCGTGCCCTTTTTCACGGACTGATTTTCTGTGACCTCTACCTGCTGAACCGGACCGCTCACCTCGGAAACCACTTTAAAACTTTCCCCGAGACTTATGGTGCCGTCTTCTGTATAGCTGTCCGAAACCGATTTTCGCTCGGCCGAAACTGTTCTGACCTTTGCTGCCCCGAACCCTGAAGCACAGCCATATACTAAAACCAATACGGAAGCCGCTGCTATGCCTGCCGCTATCAAGATTATTTTTTTCTTCATTTCACGCCTCACTATACAAGATATTGTTTTTATCCTCATCTTTAAGCACATGTTTCCGCCGTTTATATAAGCCAAACAGCTTCAAATCCAATCCGTTTCATTCCCTCTCTTTCAGCGCATCTGTAAGCTTAATGCTTTTCACGAGACGCAATTCCAGAAACCACGCTATGACAGCTATCACTGCACACAGCAGCAAAGCATAGACTACTGACAATGGATCGAATCTCATTCTGAAAACATAGCTGTCGGTTTTCATCATTGATTCAAAAAGCTTTCTTATGAGATAGTTTCCCGGGAATCCCATAAGGATTCCGAATGCGAAATATATCATCATCTCAAACAGGAGCATCCAGCCAAGTTCCCTGTCGGTAGTTCCCAGAACTCTCAGGGTAACGAGTTCTGTGGTGCGTTCCCTAAGATTTATCATGGAAATGTTGTAGATAAGTATTACCCCCGCTATGACGGAAAGGATATTAAAAACATCCACCATGATAGTCATACTCCCGAACATATCTGAAAAAGTTCTTCTGGTCTTAAGCTTATCAACCATCCAGGTCACTCTTCCGGAATCAAAAATCTCCTTTTTCACCTCTTCAATATGCCCGTGCTCCGCAGAAATAAGCAGTATATCCGCCAGCGGATCCACTTGAAGCACATCCGGAAAACGTTCAAGCTGAAGATAACATCTGCTCCCGAAGGTCTCACTCAAAACTCCCGAAACCTTTACCTCTCTCCATTCCGAAACCAATCCCGGAATGGTAAATTCCACCGTATCTCCAACATGTACATGAAGCTTATCCATGAGACGTGCATTTATGAGAAGACCGTCCCCCGGGACATCTGCATATTCCATTTTTTCATTGTCCAGAACTTTCCATAGGCTGCAATCTTTAGGAAGTCCTGAAAGCAGTGAATACTCGGATCTTGAATCTTTTTTTAGCATTATGGCTCTTTCAAATACCGGCTCTGCCCTTCGGACAAACCTTAGGGATGCTGCTGAATCAAGTACCTTTCCCGGAGAACTGTACCTGTCAAGCTGCACTTCCAGATCATAGGACTTACAATCATCATACTCAGATTCCATAACGTTGTTTATGAGGGGACCGTAGGAAATAAGAACTGATGACATGGCGAAGGGAAAACCTATGGCAAGAGCTATAAGAAAACCTCTGAAGGGATTTCTGAGCATGGACATGAGCCCCATTTTCGTCATGAAGCTTATTTTCTCCCTGACAAAATCCGGAAGCTTTATTTCCCCAAAGACCTGGGGGCTCACGGAACGCATGGCCATGGACGGAGTTATAGATAGTATCCCTCTTATTCCCGCAAATACCGCAGCCACACTTGTCACTATGGCGATGACAAATGCAAGAACCTTAGACATTACAGGTTCATAGTAAACGGGATCCGGAAGATTGTAAAAATTCCTGTAGAGATCAAACATGGATCTGCCAAAGGGCGAGGCAAAAATGCATCCCGCCAGCGCCCCAAGGGTTCCTATAAAAAGTCCCTGAAGCATATATGAGCTCATGAGCTCCAGGTCTGTCATCCCAAAGGCCTTCATGGTTCCAATGAGACTCCGGTCCCTGTCGATCATCTTGTTAAGCACCACATAAAGCATGAACACCGAGATACTCATAAAAAGAAAAGGGATAACTGTTCCCATGGAGCTAAGTTCTTGAAACTCCCCCTCCATCTCCTCATAGCTTGACTGATGTTCTTTCTCGCAAAGGCTCATAAGTCCATAGGGCTGAAGCCTGTCTTCAAGCTTTCTTTTCACATCGGCATATTGAGTTCCCTCCTCCAGGATAAATCCGATTTCACTAAGGTTTGAACTACCAAGGATTCTCTTCATCCTGGTCATGGAGATGACTGCGATATCATAGACAGACCCGTCCGGTATCATGGCGCCTCCCGGAGGCATGGCATAGATGTAGTCCGGTTCATTGACAGTGCCTGCATAGGTAAACCTGTAGCTTTTGCCGCCGATCACAAGTCGTATTTCATCTCCCAGGGAAAAACCGTATACCTTTTCCATGCTTGTCCCTAGGAAGATAGCATTATCATCAGGGAAATCCCATCCCGGAGGCATCACACTTTCCGAATCTCCGTCACGAAGAATCAGAGAAGACAGATTTACCTTGTCATCCTTTCCGTAACTCATTAGATGAACTGTAACTATCTCCTCCTGACCATCTGTTACCAGACGAACATCGGAAGCTATCTTGCCGCCTGCCTCCCTTATTCCTGGAATCTCTGTAAAACGTTCGAGATCCGAAGGGGATATGCCCATAACTGTGGCAAATACATCTGTCAATTTACGTTCCTTATATAAATTCCGAATCTGCCCCTTTAGATTTGTAAGAGTATCAAACATGGAGACCATGGCCATGATGCCAATGGCGATTATAAAAACCGAACCGAGAAGCGAGCCCTTGTTCCGCCATGCCAGTCTCAATGTATTTTTCCTAAACTGTTTCATTTTTAACTCCATGTGTCAGGCACGAGCCGGATTCTTCCGGACTCATATCTGACACACCTATTAAATTTGAAAGTTTACTTTCAAACCTGTCTTCACCACTCGATGTCCCCGGGATCCATGGGGTTCGGATTTATGTCCACCGATTCAAGTGTACCGTCTTTAAAATGAAATACTCTGTCTGCGATTTTGGCAATGTTTGCATTGTGGGTGATGATCACCACCGGCTTTTCATATCTCCGGCAAAAATCGTGAATCAGACGAAGGACCTGAACCCCGGTTTTGGAATCAAGAGCCCCTGTCGGTTCATCACAGAGCAATAGATCCGGGTTCTTACAAAGGGCTCTCGCAATGGCTATACGCTGCTGTTCACCTCCGGAAAGTCTGTTGGGATAATGTTCGGAACGGCTCTCAAGTCCCACTTCTTTTATCAGTTCCCGGGCATCTATGGGAGAATTTCCCATCTCCCCCGCAAGTTCGATATTTTCTAGGGCAGTAAGTCCCGGAAGAAGGTTGTAGAACTGAAATACGAAACCTATGTGCTTCCGTCTGTACTGAGTGAGCTTCTTTTTATCATCCCAGTCAAGCATCTCACCACCGTACCATATCTCTCCCTCAGTGGCTGTCTCTATGCCTCCGAGGATGTTCAGTGTTGTAGATTTCCCGGACCCTGATGGTCCGAGGATAACCACCAGCTCCCTGTCGAAGATATCGAAGCTCACTCCCTTCAGGGCCTGAACCGTGACCTCTCCCAGCTGATAGTCTTTTCTAATGTTAATCGCTCTAAGTACGGGCTTTCTGTCTTCACTCATAGCTGCCTCTGCTCCGTAAAAAACGCCTTAGTTAGTCATCGCTAACACTATAGCATCGAAGACTTTGGGATGCAAGCATTGAGGAATAATTCAAAATAAAAACAGGGACATCACATAATTGTGTGATGTCCCTGTTCTACAGAGCTTAATTTAATGACATACTTTACATGCAGTAAATCCCTGCGACTCAAGAAGCTGAGCATTATCTGCATAGCCCTTATTGTCGGCATGTATCTGATTTGCTTTACTACAGCCCGGTACATGATATTTATGAGTGTTTGTATTAACTATAATGGTGTATCCGTCATATGGAGTAGAAGATATTCCGGAATAACCATACATAGAAGCTGTTGTAGTACTGCTTTGTTGAACTGAAGCATTTTGTTCTATTTGTGCATTCTGAGTTTGTACTACACCATTAACAATCCATGCACCATTTTGGTCAACAGTCAAACCATCAGGTGTTATGGTATTCATTAGACAGTAGCCATACTCATCGAAATAGTAACATTCGGAAATTCCATCTCCATTTCCATCAATCCACTGCCAACCTATAGCTTTGGTACCATTATCATTCAAGTATGACCATCCATTGGTATCTTGAAGCCATTGCCCGGCAAAAGATGTCATAGCAAAAGTACAAGCCATTCCTAATGTTGCAATAAGCAATTTAAAATTCTTTTTCATAATAGACTCCTTAAAGCTAGAAACTACTATGTTAAATTATATTACTAAACGCCGGAAGTAATCCTAAAATAATAATAAATTAAGCTTCAATATGCTTTATATTTCTGCGGTGTGTTTCTTCTCACCTGCTTCACAAGCTCATCATTGCCCTCAATATACATACATACCTTGTTTCCGTTTCTGACATAGATGTATGCATATTTCTTATCTTCAGGGCCGTTTCCGGAATAGTCGAGAATCTTTGCGTTTCCCATCTCTGTTTTTGCCGAATCGGAATTTTTCGGTGCAAAAAGAACCAGTTCCTCACCGTTTGTCTCTACGATCTTTCTTCTGCGGGATTTGTTAAGAACTTCATCCAGCTCGAAACTTCCGCCGAAATAAGTGTATTCATATTCAACACTTGAAAAAAGCCATATTGCATAATCTGCGGCGATCATTGCAAGTAGTAAAAGAAGTGCAAAGGCATACTGAAGCGCCAGAAACAGTGATATCACCGTAAGAACTGCTGCTCCAACAAAAGCCGCCTTCCAGTAAACAGGGTCATTTCTTTTCACCATGTGCTCTACATATTCGTCCATATATTTCTCCGTTCCGCCGGGTCAGATGATTCATCGGCATATCTTTTAGTTTAGAAAAAAGCCCGAACTGCTTTTTCGCAGTCCGAGCTTAATTATATTAAAAAAATATATTCGTTGCAAACATAAAGCCCTGCGCATTGCTACGTTAACGCTCTCGCAATCCTACAGGAATCTTTACACTCTTTGCATAAAGCCCTACGGATTGCTCCGCTAACGCTCCCGCAATCCTACAGGAATCTTTACACTCTTTGCATAAAGCCCTACGGATTGCTCCGCTAACGCTCCCGCAATCCTAACAGATATCTCAAACCGCGCTGACGCGCTTATTTTCGATATCTGTTAGCGTCGCTAGAACGCAAGTGCTTTTGAAAGCGAGCTTTCAACGCCCTTCCGTTCTGCGACTGGGCTTTATGCACTTACATCATTCCCATTCCCGGGTTAGGCATAGCCGGAGCGGCTGCAGGCTCCTTAATGTCTGCTACCACTGCCTCTGTTGTAAGGAGTGTTGATGCAACTGATGCTGCGTTCTGAAGTGCTGTTCTTGTAACCTTGGCAGGATCAAGGATTCCGGCCTCAAGCATATCTACATACTCCTCGTGAAGAGCATCGAAGCCCTGTCCTTCAGGAGTCTCCTTAACCTTGCTTACGATAACTGCGCCTTCAAGACCTGCGTTTGAAGCGATTGTGTAAAGAGGAGCCTCAAGTGCCTTAAGAACGATCCTTGCACCTGTCTTCTCATCTCCCTCAAGCTCTTCAACAACCTTCTCTACAGACTTCTGAGCGTGGATATATGCTGATCCGCCGCCTGCGATAACACCCTCTTCAACTGCTGCACGTGTAGCATTGAGAGCATCCTCCATACGAAGCTTAGCTTCCTTCATCTCTGTCTCAGTAGCAGCACCTACGCGGATAACTGCAACACCGCCTGAAAGCTTTGCAAGTCTCTCCTGAAGCTTCTCTCTGTCGAAGTCAGAAGTTGTTGTGGAAATCTGCTGCTTGATTTCAGCGATACGAGCCTCGATGTTAGCCTTCTGGCCCTCGCCGTCAACGATTGTTGTCTTCTCCTTGGAAACCTTGATTGACTTGGCACGTCCAAGCTGCTCCATAGTTGTATCCTTAAGCTCGAGACCGAGATCTGAAGAAATAACCTGTCCGCCTGTAAGGATAGCGATATCCTGAAGCATCTCCTTACGTCTGTCACCGTAACCGGGAGCCTTAACAGCAACAACGTTGAATGTTCCTCTTAACTTGTTAACGATAAGAGTTGTAAGAGCCTCACCCTCAACATCCTCAGCGATGATGAGAAGCTTAGCGCCGCTCTTTACGATGTTCTCAAGTACAGGAAGGATGTCCTGGATGTTTGAGATCTTCTTGTCTGTGATAAGGATGTACGGATCATCAAGATTTGCCTCCATCTTATCCATATCTGAGCACATATAAGCTGAGATATATCCTCTGTCGAACTCCATACCTTCAACTACATCGAGCTCTGTAAGCATGGTCTTTGACTCCTCAACAGTGATAACACCGTCCTTGGAAACCTTCTCCATAGCGTCGGCAACCATCTCACCAACCTGCTCGTCACCTGCAGAAATGCCTGCAACCTTTGCGATCTGCTCCTTGCCCTTTACCTTTGAAGACTGAGCCTTGATAGACTCAACAGCAGCCTTTACAGCCTTGTGGATACCCTTACGAAGGATGATAGGATTTGCGCCTGCCTCAAGGTTCTTCATGCCTTCCTTTACGATAGCCTGAGCAAGAACTGTAGCAGTTGTTGTACCGTCACCGGCAACATCGTTTGTCTTGGAAGCAACTTCACGAACGAGCTGTGCACCCATGTTCTCGTATGCATCCTTAAGCTCGATCTCCTTTGCGATGGAAACACCATCGTTTGTGATAAGCGGAGCACCATAGCTCTTATCAAGAACTACGTTTCTTCCCTTAGGTCCAAGTGTTACCTTAACTGTATTTGCAACCTGGTCTACACCAGCCTCAAGTGCTTTTCTGGCCTCAACGCCATACTTAATTTCCTTAGCCATTTTGAATTCCTCCTAAATGTCTCCGTCCCGCGTCCTCTTTTCTCTGACGCATCCCGACGGGAAATCTGTGTCTGTATTCCGATGGTCCCGAAGGATAATGTCTACATCATCCTTCAGAACCTGACATCATATCCAATTACTTCTCTACGATAGCGAGAATGTCGTTCTGCTTTACTACTGTATATTTCTGTCCGTCAATCTCTACCTCGGAACCGGCATACTTTGAGAAAAGAACATGATCACCTACCTTAACCTGCATGGTGATGTCCTTGCCATCAACAACTCCACCGGGACCAACAGCTACAACAACTGCCTGACCCGGCTTCTCCTTGTCATTCTGGCCAGGAAGAACGATACCGCTGGCTGTTGTCTCTTCCATCTTCTCTTTCTCAAGAACTACTCTGTCAAATAATGGAACTAACTTCATCTGATTGACCTCCTAATAAATTACCTTCATAGGTTTGTATGGAGAGCTTCATAAGCCGATCGAGATGCTTATCCATATCAGCTTTTGAAATCCCTCGGGGGGCACCGGCTTTTCATGATTTAAAAATGATTCCAAAACCGGTCGCCTAATTTCTATTACTTTTATTGCTTTTGATGAAAAAACATCATCTCTGACAACAAATCGTATTATAAAACGCATTATTAGCAACGTCAAGCGTCGAGTGCTAATAATTTAAATATTTCACATTTGCTTCACAAATGCATAAAAGAAAAATCCGCACTTTTATATAAAAGCACGGATCCCTCATCTGTTAATACATATTTAAAATTGCGTTCCGAAGTTCAGGATGCTTTCCCTGTCTTCCGGTATCATATATGGTTATTCTCACGCATTCAGAGCTTCTCCACCTTCGGAAGATCAAGTTCTTTGATGGTTGCCACCATCCTGATGAACACCACACACATAATGCTCACCGACATGGCTATTCCGTTTTCAATCGATGCCCGCAGCAGAAAAATATATGTCAGACATCCAATGATGGAGGCTATGGCATAAATGTGCTTGCTGAAGATCATGGGAATCCTTTTGACTATCACATCCCTTATGAGCCCGCCGCCTGCGCCGGTCATCACACCCATGAAAACCAGCAGGAAAAGATTGGTTTTATAGCCTGCCGCCATGGTCATGTTCACACCATAAATGCTGAAGAGCCCCAGCCCCAGAGAGTCAACTATATTGGTAATGTTTTCGATCTCCCTTGTGTGGCTTAAATAGTATTTCCTCTGCCGGTAGGCAAGAACGAATACCAAAAGTGATGTAACCACCGACAATATAATATTCGGATAATTAAAAAAATTGGAGGAAGGCACCAGTCCAAGCAGTGTGTCACGCATCACACCACCTCCCATAGCCGTGATTAGTCCCAGAAGGATCACTCCAAAAAGGTCAGTTCCTTCTTTTATGGCTATCATCGCACCTGAAATCGAAAAGGCTACTATTCCCGCCTTATCCACCACGAAAATGACATCATCGAAATCCGCTATCATTCAAAACACCTCAACAGGGAATATTCTCCCCAATAATTATACATTCTCAAAACATCCCCCTCTTCCTGTACAGTTTATAGAAATAGATACAGATTAAAGCACTGAGAAGCGATCCCAGAGGAGCCGCGAGCCCCATGGCATAAAGCGAATCAGGGCTCAGCTCTGTGGCGAGCCATGCTCCCGGAATACGAACCAGAAGCACAGATAAAAGGTTATGTATGAAACTCAGTATGGAGACATTGCATGCACTGAAATATCCGGAAAACGGAAAATGCACTCCCGCCACGATGCAGTCAAGCACATAGGTCCGCATGTACTGAACCGAAAGCTCACGTACAACAGGGTCTGATGTAAACATTGAAAAAACCGGCCCTGAAATGAACTGAAAAAGTACCGCAAATATCAGTCCGATTCCGGCAGACATCATGACTCCGTATTTCAGAGTCTGACGGGCTCTCGCCCTGTCTCCCGCTCCTATGGACTGGGCAGCGATGGTGGATACTGTGGAAAGCATGCTGGATGGAACTAGGAAAAGAAAACTGATGGTTTTCTCCACTATTCCTACAGCCGCCGAGATATCTACGCCTCTTCTGTTTGCGATTACAGTTATAACCAGAAATCCGATCTGAACGAATCCATCCTGACAGGCGATGGGGATGCCGATCCCCAGTATCTTTTCCAGCACATTTCTGTCAAGCAGGAAGTCAGTCTTATGGACAACAAAGAGCTTTTTCTTCACTATGGCAAGGAGGGCAATGACTACACTTACTCCCTGAGCCACCACTGTTCCGTAGGCGGCACCGGATGCCCCGAGTGCCATGGGGCCCATGAAAATGAGGTCAAGAACTATATTCACAAAGCAGGCGATGGCGATAAACATTAACGGGCTCTTTGAGTCTCCCATGCCTCTGAATATAGAACTCAGTATATTGTAAGCTATGATGAACGGAATTCCCACGAAGCAAATGGTGAGATAACCGACGGTTCCCGGCACTGCCTCAACAGGGGTTGAAAGGGCCGAAACTATGGGGTGAATGGTCATGAGTAGAATCACAGTAACTATCACTGCGACCCCCGCGAAAAGCGTAACTGTATTTCCGATGGCGCGGCTCACCTTTTTCTCATCCTCAGCCCCCACGAACTGACCTATCATGACCGTAGAGCCCATTGCGAGTCCAACAAGCATGACCGTTACCATATGCATGACCTGTGAGCCGATGGAAACCGCGGAAATCACATCCGCACCGTTGAACTGCCCTGCTATAAGAAGATCCGCAAGCCCGTAGAGAGTCTGCAGAAAGAAACTGAGAAGATACGGCAGTGAGAACCATATCATATTATGTAAAAGATTTCCCTTGGATAAATTGTGTTGTGCCAATGCTGCCTCCCGTAAAAAATGTGACCTATTCCACAAATTTTAATTTGAAGCAAGGGATTTTACAACAGCATTTAACGAATATAAGGCATAAATCCTTTCGCCACTGTATCGCTAGATTATCACAAGAAACATAAAAGACTTCTTGAAGAGTCCTATTCCGGCATATACTCCTGAAGAACTTATACAACGTATCCGGCTCATGGATAAAAGCATCTCCATATAATCAAGCATTCTTCATTAAGATACATACTTCTTTGAGTCTTGATTGCATTATATAAACAAATTAAATCAGGCAGAAGGGACTATCCACTCCTGCCTGATTTCTTTACTGTTTTTTCTTCTTCCCACCGCGTTTCCCATAAACTATCAGCAGTACCAGAAGTATCAGTCCGGCGATGGCAGCTGCTATTGTACCTACGGGAAGCTCCTGCTTTGTGATAAGAATATCCAGCTTTCTTTCTCCCGTGACAAAAACGAGGTAGTCTCCGAAGTCCTCCGTAGTCTGCTCAAGCCCGTTCACCGTAAAGCTGTATTTGCTCCATTCCGGCTTATGAACGCGGACCTTTCGCTCTGTAAGTCCGTCATCAGGGATTTCAATCTCATAGTGGTTTTCCTCCGGCATGGTGAAGCCCAGAGTATCATCCTCCATAAACTGACCATCAACCATAAGCACAGGCTTATTGCTGTCGTGATAGTTTTCCGGAGCATCAAGCATAGCCACTGGCAGGTAGTAGGAAGCCTTTACAACGAGGTCGTCATCGATAACTGTATCCATCGGCTGATCCCACTGTATAAAGAAGCCCTCCTTCTGTTCCGCTTCCGGGAATGCAACATCCTGCAGCACTGTGCCCGGTTTCACCTCATGCATCCCCAGGAGTCTGTCGCCCATCATGAACTTTACAAGTAAAGTATCAAGCGGTGTGGCCGACTCCTCAGCCATTCCGGCATAATCTATGTTATCGATCGCGCCATAGTTTCCGCCGAAATAAACATTACCCTGCAGTGCATCCGCATCGAGTTTTTCAACCTTTCCGGCTATAGAACCTGCATACTCTTCCTCGCCGAGGATAGTCACAGCTGCGCTGTTTCCTGTCAGAGTTGTGCCGTAGCCGCTGATGCCGCCGACATTTTTCTGACCAGTAACGCGGCATCTTGCAGTGTTGTTGTTCAGGGTTCCATTGGAGAAACCTGCTATTCCGCCGATGAAACGTCCATTCTCAGCGTCAACATCACCGGTGTTTTTATTACCGGAAAGATAACCCATCTCCATCTTGCCGGAGATTCCGCCTGCATAGTCGCCCCGGCCCTCGACTCTTGCCATATTCTCTGAATCAAGAATCACAGCTGATACGCCGAAGCTGTAGTCAAGAGAACGATCATTGGTTCTGAGTATATCCTTGTCAGGATCCAGGTCATACTCTATACCGATTGTACCTGCTATTCCGCCGACTCCCTTATCACCTGAGACGATTCCTTCATTACGGCACGCAGAGATTCTTGAAGTAGAATTCTCATAAGCAGAAGCATCCTCAAAGATGCCGCCATCATCTGCGATACTGTTGAGCCTGTCACGTTCATTTCTGAGAAGGTCAGTCATGCTGTTGAAACGCGTATTGATGGCGCTGAGATTTTCAAGCACTTCTGTACTGTCATCACGTCCAAATGCACTCAGGCTGTCAAGCTGTGCAGAAAGGCTGTCAAGCTGTGCGTAAAGATTGTCTCCAGCTGCACGTACTGCAGGATTGCTTTCCATGTGAATGTTTACATTATTTGAAACATCCGAAAGTGTTCCGCCTATGGATGAACTGAACTTTGAAAGCCCGGTAGTTGCCTTATCCATATCATCCATGGAATCCAGGATATTGCTGACAGAAGCATTGAGAGCACGATCCCTGCGGGCTGCCTCAGTCTGCACAGCACCGGAAGCTATCAGGTCTCTCTGATTTCTAAGTCCTTCGAGCATGGTTCGCATAGCACGCGCATCCCCTGCCAACCGGTTTATATGAGAAAAACCATCCTCCACTCTCGCCTGTCTCTGTTCCGGCACCTGCGGCAAAAGACGATTTTCTGCCTCATCGACAAAGGCACTGCTGTAATTCAAGTCTTCACGTATCTGATTATTCTGAGCGATCAAAGCATTTTTTTCTGCATCTGTCATTGAAAATGCATAAGCCAGGTCATCTATGGAAGCCGCAATGCTGTCTGACATCCGGCCTAAACTATCCAGACTGTCATCCATATAGCTCATGTCATCACCTATGTCTCCGGTGGCATCAAGTATGGTCTGTGTACTTGAATTTATAGTTTCTGAAAGTTCATCAAAACGCTCCAGTGATGCATTGTAGATCGTATTGGTGGAGTTCTTCACATCTGTGAGTGTCTTGGAAATACCGTTCAACCTGGCATATGTGCTGTCAGTTATTCCTTGTGTAGTATTTAATGTATCAGTCACAAGAACATTGATCTGGTCAATTTCATCTGACAGCGAGGAAAGTACGTCCTTTGAGAAATTGAGAGTTATCTCCGGCTGCTGCTGTCCGGCGATACCACCGGTATCTTTACGGCCATAGACAGTTCCCTTGTTTACCGAATCTTCAATGGAACCGCCGTTCCGTCCTGTGATACCGCCGGTGTTGTAACCGAGATGCATATAGCCTGTAGTTCCTGTAGTCTCACAACTCTTTATAGTACCAGTACGAAGATTGTATCCAGCGATTCCTCCTGTATCTATCCTTGTTTTAAAATTCTCTACATTATTCAATGAACGGGTTATCAGGATGTTCTCAAGGATATCCTTGATGTCCTCAGTGGACACTCCCGCTTCCCTGACAGAGGTATTGACTCTGGCGGCACTCTTACAGTCCTCGATGAGTCCTGCGTTTCTGCCTGCGATGCCGCCGGTGGCATTGTCACCTTCCAGAGTACCGTAAACCTGACAGGATCTGACAACACCGGTCTCACCGTTCAATGCTGCAAGTATACCTGTTGTGGTTTTTCCGCTCACATCACTGTTTACTGTGACACCTTCAACAAGGCCATAATTTTCCGATACAAAAGCTGCGGTTTCATCACGTTCTGATTCGGTCACTGATGAAAATGTAAGCCCCTGAACAGCTCCCTTAGATCCGATCGTTCTGAACATAGGATGCTCGGATTTAACATTGGTGATCTTGTGATCATTTCCCTGAAAAGTTCCGTTGAAGTAGGAAATGGTCGGAAAATATCTCTCTGATGAGAAATCAAGATCAGTATTCAGGTTTACCGTCATACCATCGGACCAGACATTGGCACGACACTTTCTGGCAAAACTTTTATAGTCTTCCAGGGAATTGATATCAAATGTATGGGATGCATCCGTCTCAGCCGCGAAGGTCATACCGGATGTCATCACTGAGGCAGCCAGCACCAGACTCAGGGCTGCCTTTGCAAGATGTTTACTTATTCTCTTCATGCTCAAGATACTCCTCGATATTCTGTCCTTCATTGTCTGCAAGTTTCTGTATATCTCCGGAAATGATGGAAGCTCTCACATCACCACGTACGATACCATGAACCGTACCGATGATCTGACCGTCGATATGTCCTGTGATTCGTCCGTCAACTCTGATGATTCCACTTTCAGCTCTTGCCCTGATAGGTCTCGCAACAGAGAACTTGGTCTTGGCGATGACCTTGTCACCAAGAAGCAGTATCTGCGGCAGAACAAACAGAACCAAAAACATGGAAAGTAGTGTTCCTCGTCCCAGACTCTGTCCGATACCTGCGATGGCTCCGTCAGATGTCAGGAATCCGATAACCGTTCCGGCGATAGCAAGGATAGAACCCGATGTAATGATGGTCGGGAATGCAAAATTTACCGTTTCAATGATGGCGTCTTTACGTCCCATGGTCTTTCTGTTTTCGTCATAACGGGAACCGATAACGATAGCGTAATCGATATTGGCACCCATCTGAATTGATGAAACGATAAGATAACTTATGAAGAACAGGTTCTCTTTCATGACAGCCGGGAAGGAGAAGTTGATAAATATCGATCCCTCGATGACCATGATAAGAAGTATAGGCATGCCGACTGACTTGAATGTAAAGAGCAGGATCACAAGTACGAACAAAAGCGAAACTACTGAAACCACAATATTATCCGTCTCGAACTGGCTGCCCAGATCCATCTCTGAGGTGGACTCACCAACTACATACACATGAAGGTTAGGATCATCATCCATCTCTTCCTCAAAGATAGGATCGATCTTCTTGTGAAGACCTCTCAGGAAACTGAAGGTCTCCGCACTCTCTTCTGGAAGGTTCAGGTACACAAGCATGCGCTCATAGGTATCTCCCCGGAGCTGCTTTTTGGCCATCACAAGCTTGTCATAGGTATCGTCAATGTCCGCGCGGTCATCCGCGTCAAGATCCACATAGCCCTCATCTATCTTGTCATGAAGGAACATGAACACATCGAGGAACGGAATCTTGTACTTGTCGATACCGCCTATGATATGACCATACTCATCTTTGTCCGAAGCATACATGCTGTAGACCATGGCTGCCGCGTCATAGTCTACTTCCGCCATCTCGGAGAACTGTCTCGGTGTCAGCGGCTGTGAAACCATATAGCCGCCCTTGGCCTCAGTGTTGGCGAGAGAAGTTACACTCTTGACTTCAGGCATGGCTTCAAGCGATGTAGCAAGTCGGGAAACCTTATAGTAGTCATGGCTCGGAACATTGATGGCTATCATGTTGCTGCTGCCGAAGGTATCTCTGATCATATCCTCTGTGATCTGAGATGCACTTCTGATAGGTGTCTTCAGATTGGAGTAACCGTACACATACGGACACTTGGAAGAAACGAAGTACCCTATCACGATGACCACAAGGAAAATCGGTGGGATAAATGTCTTTGTAGCATATGCAAATCGTCCCACGAAAGGAATCTTTGGCACCAGATTTTTGTGTTTTGTTTTGAGCATTACATCTGAGAACAGTACAAGAAGACCCGGCATCAGTGTAAATACCGCAAAAAGACTGATGATGATTGATTTAGTAAGGGTCAGTCCCAAGTCTCTACCCAGTCCAAAGCCCATGAACAAAAGAGCCAGAAGTCCGGAAATAGTTGTCAGCGAGCTTGCAGAGATTTCCGGAATCGAATGGCTGAGCGCAACGATAACCGCATCACGTGTATCATAAAAGGCTCTCTGCTCCTTGAAGTGATTACAGAAAATGATGGCATAGTCGATGGACAGCGCCAGCTGCAGTACGATAGCTACAGAGTCAGAAACGAAAGAAATGGTTCCCATCATGTAGTTCGTTCCTTTATTGATCAATGCTGCAGCACAGAAAGTAAGAAGAAGTACCGGCACTTCGCCAAAAGTCTCCGAGGTCAGGATCAGTACCAGAACTACTACAGCCGCAACTATCACGATGATAAGCTTCATCTCCTGCTCGATAGCTTCTGCCTGCATATCACCAAGTGTTGTCGAGATATGAAGATCATAGGAACCAAGTGACTCTTTCAGCGTATCAAGAGATTCAAGGCACCGTTCATCATCTTCGGAATACTTGAAAGTGACTTCAAAAAGCGCCGAAGAATCATTGTAATGCTCACGAATCTCCTCTATGGTGAGTTCTTCGTCTTCATCGGCCACTTCACCGGATGCAGGATTCAGATAATCAGGAAGGAACCCTGTTTCAAATACTCCCGGTACCTCTTTGATAGTATCTCGCACAGTAAATGCCTCTCTGAGAGATATATTGGATACCATCACTTTGGCCGAGCCGAAGGTGGTGTACTCGTCTTCCATCAGATTCATAGCCTGTCTCGTTTCAGTATCTTCACTGAGATAGGCTGAAAGATCATTTTCTACTGAAACCCAGTTTTGTGAGAAAAAGGAAAAGATCAGAAGGATGGAATAAATGAGAAAAAACAGATTTCGTTTATCTACGATAAACGAACAAATTGATACCAGCGGGGATTGTTTATTTTCCATAGCAGGCACTCTCTTTCGTTTAGAATATAATTAACATTATATCTTACTGTCGACTGAGGAAAAAGATGATCACATCTTTTCCCAAAAGCAAATAAAGCGACGGTTACATCACTTTTTTCGTAATATAACCGTCGCTTTTTACATTTTCATCAAGCAGGATTTCTAAGTCAAAAAATCAATTCTGTATTCGTGAATAATCAGTACCTTTCGATAACACTCATCACATCAAGTGTTTCTCTGGCATATCTTTCCGCTTCAATGTAATCCTTCTCGTCTATGATGCGGGCAAAGTCAATGAATTCGCGGGTCATTCTGTGGTGGGTCTCTTCCGGTACATAGTTTTCAATTTTTGTTTTCCTTGTCATTGCGCCAGCTGCATCCTTTACAGGTTCACCGCTGTTATCAACGGTTACGATGGTAAGATTAGGTGCAACATTGGGCTTTCCATCTATTCGCATATACCCTTTTTCACCCTGTATGGTCACGAAGCATGGACTGTCAGAATCCTTTGCACCGATGCATACAGCTGAAAATCCATCATATTCCATAATAAGAGTCCCGGAGGTATCCACGCCGTTAAAACCTTTGTTCGGATGATATGAAACCTTTTTCGGTCTTCCAAACAGTTCCGCAGCATAATGAATATTATAAACATTGATATCTCTTAGAGCCCCACCCATAAACTCAGGGTTAAAGGAGTAATCAACATCTCCCGAGAGATACCTGTCATACCTGCTTGAATACTGAGAAAAATTGGCCATCATCATACGGATGCTTCCGAGTTTCGGTAATGCTTCTTTCATCTTAATGATTACATCATTGTGAAGAACGGTAATGGCTTCAAATATGAAACATCCTTTTTTCTTTGCCAGTTCTATAAGCTCTTCGGCCTCGGAATATGTTCCGACGAAGGGCTTTTCCAGGATCACATTTTTCTCTTTTTCCAATGCCTTTTTAGCATATTCATAGTGAACTGTATTGATCAGTCCGATATACACGGTATCAATATCTTCCATCTCAAGCATCTCATCGTAATCCGTAAATACAGAAGGAATATCATATTTTCTTGCAAAATCTTCTCCCTTTTTGAGACTTCGGGGTCTTGCAAATATAGACCGTATCTTTATTTCTTTGATCGGCTGCATAGCATACAGTGCATCAGCTACGATTTTTCCTGTTCCAACGATTCCTAAATTCATATGTTTTCTCCGCTTTCGTTATAATGGCATTTTCTAATCAGTTTCTCAACTTGTTCATCTATCTATAATGACAAATTCTTCCTTATTTAATCTCTTAGTATTAGCTGCTGCATACTCATCTGCTTCTAATAATGCTTGTTCAACATTTTTTTGTCAATTTTGAGTATGTTTCAATGCTCATGACCACGTTCAATCAAAAAACAGCCATGTCTCTTCTGATAACAGAATTGACATAGCTGTCTCTGATTTTTTAACTTCAACTGAACAGCAGCCTGAAGGCTTCCATCTCCGCGTCTGCCGGTGAGGAACCGCTGTCCTCAAAGTGGTTGACTGCATTCTGCACCTTCTGGTAGTCGTTCGGAACTATCTTCTTGAAGGATGGCAGATATCTGTCAAAGTTTTCGAGGATTTCCATGCCATGCTTTGAGTTTGTTTCCAGAACATAATCCTTGAGTATCGCTTTAAGTTCTTTAACATCATATCTTTCTGTGACTTCATGGAGCTGTACCATATCCTTGTTGAGTTTCAGATACAGCGAATGATCCTCATCCAGCACATAAGCTATACCGCCTGACATTCCGGCTGCAAAGTTCTTTCCGGTATGTCCGAGTATCACGGCTCTTCCGCCTGTCATGTACTCAAGCCCGTGGTCTCCGCAGCCCTCTGCCACCGCAGTAGCGCCGGAATTTCTCACACAGAAACGTTCACCTGCCACACCTTCCACGTAACACTTTCCTCCGGTTGCACCGTAAAGCGCAACATTTCCGACTATGATGTTATCCTCGGCGCGGAATCTGCTGCCTTTTCCGGGTGTAAGGATAAGTTTTCCTCCGCTCAGTCCCTTTCCGAAACCGTCATTTGCATCACCATAAAGCCTTATAGTGAGACCCTTCGGGATAAAGGCACCGAAAGACTGTCCGCCTCCGCCATAAGCCTCAACCACAAAGGTGTCATCCTGAAGCTCCTGGGTTTTGGCACCCATCCAGTACCTGTCGGTGATTTCTGATCCGAGTATGGTTCCGAAGGTACGGTTGGTACTTGATACCTTTACTTTCTCCTCATGATGCTCGCCCTTTTCCATGGCTTTCCTGAATTTTGGCAGCAGTATCTCTTCGTCCAATGTCTTTTCCAGATGGAAATCATACACATGCGCCGGATCAAAATGACGCACCTCCTCCGGAAGACCGGCAAATTCCGGATTCAGAATGCCTGACAGATCAACCTTTGCCGCCCGGTCGGTAACATTGGCACGCTCCTCAGAAACAGCGAGACAATCTGTACGTCCCACCATCTCCTGTACTGTTCTGAAGCCGAGCTCTGCCATGATCTCACGAAGCTCCGATGCAACAAATTTCATGAAATTCATGACGTATTCTGGCTTACCTCTGAACTTTTCACGAAGCTTCTCGTTCTGTGTGGCAACGCCAAACGGACAGGTGTTCTTGTGGCATACTCTCATCATCATGCAGCCGAGGCTAACAAGCGCAGTCGTGGCAAAGCCATACTCCTCTGCTCCGAGAAGAGCCGCGATAGCGACATCACGTCCGGTCATGAGCTTTCCATCCGTTTCAAGCATTACCCTGTTACGGAGTCCGTTTTGTATGAGTGTCTGGTGGGCCTCAGCTATACCGAGCTCCCATGGAAGTCCCGCATGATGAATCGAGGTCATGGGTGCAGCACCGGTTCCTCCGTCATAACCGGAAATGAGTATGACCTGAGCCCCTGCCTTGGCAACACCTGAGGCTATGGTGCCGACTCCGTTTTCGGAAACAAGTTTTACCGAAATACGGGCACGGCGGTTGGCATTTTTTAGATCATATATAAGCTGTGCCAGATCCTCGATGCTGTAGATGTCATGATGAGGCGGCGGTGATATCAGTGAAACACCCGGAGTTGAAAATCTGGTTTTGGCGATCCAGGGGTAAACCTTCTTACCCGGAAGGTGTCCGCCTTCACCCGGCTTCGCGCCTTGTGCCATCTTGATCTGGATCTCCTCAGCGGAATTAAGATAAGAACCTGTCACACCGAAACGTCCGGAAGCTACCTGTTTGATAGCAGAGTTTCTCTCTGTACCGTATCTTGCAGGGTCCTCTCCGCCTTCTCCGGAGTTGGATTTCCCTCCCAGACGATTCATGGCGATGGCCATGGCTTCATGTGCCTCAAGAGAAATGGAACCATAGGACATGGCACCTGTTTTGAACCTTTTTACTATAGACTCAACAGGCTCAACTTCGCTCAGAGGCACCGGCTTGTTCTTCGGCACAAACTTCATTATAGCCCTCAGGGTGTGGGGCACCGGAGTGTCATTGACCATGTTGCTGTACTCTTTGAACAGCTTGTAGTCTCCTTTCTGTACTGCCTGCTGCAGAGCCTTTACAGTCTTCGGAGTATACAAATGCTCTTCCGTGTCGCGACCATGACAGAAAAGTGCCATTCTGGTTTTTTCATCCATGACCTTGCCCTGTTTTCCCACGGCAGCCGGCGAGAGCTTACTGTTTTTAAGTGAAGGCACTTCATAATACATGGATTCACTCTGCTCATCACCTGCGATGCCAAGAGGATCAAAAGCAAGTTGGTGCCTCAGGTTCACACTTTCCGACACATCATCGATTCCGATACCACCTACCCTTGAAACGATGCCGGTGAAGTATTTATCTGTAAATTCCCGGCTCAGTCCTATAGCTTCAAATATCTTGGCCGACTGATAGGACTGAATAGTGGAAATGCCCATTTTGGCAGCAATCTTCACTATGCCTCCCATGACCGCCTTGTTATAGTCCTCGATGGCCGTGTGAGTGTCTTTATCCAAAAATCCTTCGTCGATGAGCTCTGCTATGCATTCATGAGCAAGATACGGGTTAATGGCTCTGGCACCAAACCCAAGTATAGCCGCAAACTGATGAACATCCCTCGGCTCTGCCGACTCCAGGATCAGTGATACAGCGGTTCGTTTCCTGGTGAGGACGAGATGCTGCTCCACTGCGCTCACCGCAAGAAGTGAGGGTATAGCCACATGATTTTCATCAACTCCCCTGTCACTGAGGATAATAATGTTATAGCCTCGCTGATATGCCCGGTCCACAGCAATTTCCAGCTGCTGAATTGCTTTTTCGAGTGAAGTGTTCTGATAGTACAGAAGTGAAACCACAGCTGTCCTGAATCCGGTCGCATTGAATTCTTTGATCTTCAGAAGTTCAACTCCGGTAAGTATAGGATTGGATATCTCAAGAACCCGGCAGTTTTCAGCTTTCTCCTGAAGAAGATTTCCATCAGAACCCAGGTAAACGGTTGTATCTGTAACTATCTTTTCCCTCAAAGAATCTATAGGCGGATTGGTCACCTGCGCAAAAAGCTGCTTAAAGTAACAGAATAACGGCTGATGCTTCTTATCAAAAACCGCAAGAGGGGTATCATGACCCATGGAATGAGTATCCTCAACTCCATTCTGAGCCATGGGAAGTATGATGGATTTCACATCCTCATATGTGTACCCAAATGCCTTATAGAGCTTGCCCCTCAGCTCCTTACTGTGAGTTGCCACTTTGTGGTTGGGTATCTTAAGTTCTTCCAGATGCAGCAGGTTTCTGTCCAGCCACTCTCCAAACGGTGCAGAGGATGCATACTGTCTTTTTACCTCATCATCAGAGATGATCCTCTTTTTCTTTGTATCAACCAGTAGCATGCGTCCCGGCTGAAGACGTGACTTCTCAACTATATGTTTGGGATCAATGTCAAGGACCCCCACTTCTGAGGCAAGGATCAGTCTGTTGTCATCGGTAATGTAATATCTCGATGGTCTGAGTCCGTTTCTGTCGAGGGTAGCTCCCACCACATCACCGTCCGAGAAAATGATGGCCGCGGGTCCGTCCCAGGGCTCCATCATCGTCGCATAATAATGGTAGAAATCC
>DFGZ01000233.1 GCA_002371295.1 Oribacterium sp. UBA3737
GTATTATCGGCAGAAACATTATTCAGATCCTTCTCTTTTTCAATGTTTGTGCGCACGATTCGCATGAGGTCAGTTAATTGATAGAATTCCTTGCCTGTTTCCTGAAATAAGGAATAGCCGATGATGACGGCTCTGTCATCTTCATAATCAATATGCTTTAAAACATAGGTGAGAAGCTCTGTAAGTTCATCCCTGAAAACATTGTTATATGTCGGAATCAGCGTAAAAAGCCACTTGTTGCTGTCCGGATTGTAGAAAACGGAAGATGAGGAAAGAAATACGGAGTTTTCAGAGATCATATACTCTTCCAGGTAAGAAAGAAAATCATTGAGACATTCCATAAAGACCGAGATGTCCTGATGAGATAATGCTTTTGTATCGAAAAGCCTGTTCATGGGTTCAAGACCGGTGACATTGTAGCTTAAGATCGTACCTTCCGGTGAATGTTCATAAACCAAAGGTAAAGCACCGGGTACAGGGGTTTCCTTTAAAAGCTTTGTTTCATATGCTTCCGGTGATATATCCATATTCCTGATGTTCATAAAGCTATGTGTAAGTGAATGTTCAAAACTGATGTTGTTTTCCATGATTAGGACTCTCCTTCTTCTGCAGGATCGATGTCCTGCTCAAATATACTGATTTCCCGAATGAAATTTTCCGGTTTAAATATTTTTTCACCATCCGGTTTATGGCTGTCCAATTCCTCTTCGATGGCAGTTCTTGTGAAGTTGTTGATCTTTGATTGAAGGTGGACGGCTCCGTTTATCAAGGTGGCTATAACTAAAAAAGTAAAGCTTAGTACATAGGTGGCTTCAATTGTGTTCATAGTAACTCCGGGTTAGAGATTAAAGGTTAAGATTCATAAGAATTGGATAAAGCCCCGGCAGCATAAGGGGTATAAGGGGCAGTGACATATGTTGAAGATCCCTGTTTTTGATTTTTCCGTAAATCAGCATCACAGCACTTAAAACAAATGCCGAAAGAAAGCCGCTGATAAAGATGAAAAGTACGGATCTTACATTGATATAAAGTGCTGAAATGGTCATAAATACAGCATCTCCTATCCCGAGAGCTCCTCTTGAAACGAGACTGACAAAAAGCAACAGAAGACCCGGGATAAATCTTATGACAAGGTCATTCAATAAAGAGATGTCAAAAGCTGTTTTGGTAAAAATATTATGATACAGGAATAAAGGGAATCCTGTGAGGATAAAAATGAGATGTATCATATTCGGCACAGCTCTGTATCTGAGATCAAATACACAGGCCAGGAAAAAATAAAACAGAAATATAAAAAAACAGACTTTAGATAGAATAATAGTATTTAACATAGGGATTTTAACCGCAGCGGACGCAGCCATGTTTGCCCATAGCCTCTGCTTCGGATTTTTTAAAGGGTTGAATGTAACTTGATAAGGTTTTACAGGTGGGAGTACTGTGATAGCTTCTGGCCCCGCTGGTATAGTAAACAACTGACATTCTTGTATTTGGTCTGCAGGAGGCGCAGGGAGAAAATCGTCCACCGAACTTCGTGCGAAGGGTTTTCATTTCTTTCCCGGAAGCCTTATGTATCTCATGGGTTATATAGGTACAGTCCATGGTAGTATGATAAACATCGCTTTCCTTTGTACTTACATAAACCGTGATATCATCCTTTATTCCGGTGTTTCCGTTATCCTCCATCCAGCGGTTGCCGTCAGCACCTATCCAGGCTCTCCGGCTGCTTACTACCTGCTGCTCAATGCTGTTCAGGCCAAAAACCGAAAAAGGCAGTAAAGCATCATAATCAGCCACATACTTGATGTTTTTATCGGTTACCTCAGAATCCTTCAGCATATCGATATGCGCCATTCCGGGCTGCTCTATCTGGTGACCAAGAGCCAGAGCGGAAAGGGTGGTTTCAAAGCTGCTTACCATATCTTTATCCAGCTTCAGGGTTCCGTCTTTTCTTTTGTAGTATTCAATGTATTTTTCCTGAGCCACCATGCGGGAATTCTCTTCAAGGATCACAAGAGCATTACGCTGGTGGTTCAGGATCAACATGGGTGTCATGAGGACAACGCAGGCAAAAATGAGCAGTGTTAATGAGAGAGTTGCCTCCACCGTATATGAAGAACGGCATGACGAATGAAGAAAAGTATTAAGTTGTGTGATGTATTTGTTTTTATTTTTATTATCTGATTGCGTTTGTTCGTACTTGGAGTTTTGAAATAAGCGCAATTTAGGTTTAAATACTTTCATGGTCATGTCGGGCTCACTTAATGTGTATCATTTTTATATTTGTAATAGGTCGAAACCCGGAAAGAGTAATCTTTTTCGGGAACATTTCCTGCAATGAGATTTAAAACTCCGATACCGTACATAACGTGTCTTGTGTCCGGCTGGAGGTCAATTTCCAGAGCATATAAACATTCGTCTATGGAAAAAGTGGATTCCGGATCCTTACCTATTGTTCGAAGATTTTTTTCTATCCGGCTAAGCATCCTTTTGTTGATCTGAGTCTGATCCATGATGCCCTGTCCAAGCAGAAAGGTTCTTAAGTAATCTCTGTAGGAAAGGCCTTTTTTTGCTGCATTGTCTGCTTCAATGGATCTGCTGCTTCCGAAATCCAGTAAACCGCCTATATCCATGGACCAGGTTTCCGAATTATGAAAAACAGGCACGCGTCCGTTTGAGAGCAATGTCTTTACGTCTTTTATAGACTGGGCAAGAGCCCAGACTCCAAGAACAAAGAAGGTGAAAACCGATATAAGGGCAGGGTTTGCGGTTACACACAAAAAGGAAGTAACAAACGCCCTGGCTTCATTTCTTTTGGCGGTATCCGTGTAGAGATATATGAGATTAAGCCCTTCTCTTAAGGTGACAAGCTTTGTGACAAATTCCGATAAATTATCATAGTCACTTTCCTTACCCTGAAGAAGGTACTCAAGCTCCAGCCCTGTATTTCCGCTTGGGGGAAGAGACTTTTTATCCTGGGTACCCTGATGATAGTAGTTGAAATACTTCAGTGCATATTCTCCAATAAGAGCTATTTCCACCGGATTGGCTGTGGAATCCGTCATAAAATGTGGATTACTGTCATTGACTTTTGCTTTTGATGGAATTGCCTGACCATCGGGAAGCACCATGGACAGCAGATTACCCTCTATAAAGGTGCTGATATTGTCGAGAAGCTGCTTGTTATGGCTGTTTATCTCCGATACTTCGCCGTTATAGGTCACAAGTGGAAAACTGTTCCAGTCTGATGCGGCACTGCTGTAGAAAGCGCTTATCTCGTCATCAAAATCTTCTTCCTCTTCATCCTCCTCGTCACATTCAGCCATTGCTTCCTGAAGCCAGTCTTCAAATTCTAT
>DFGZ01000163.1:0-180 GCA_002371295.1 Oribacterium sp. UBA3737
CAGAGTATAATTTTCTTGTATCCCATTATTAAAAATATATAGAGAGTGATGTGCTATGAAAAAAAGAATTATTTCAGTATTTTTGAGTGTTGTAATGGCAGCAGCTCTTACAGGCTGCGGTGGAGGTGCAAAACCGGCTAATGATAACGTAAACAAAACAGAGGGAACAGGACTTAAGAT
>DFGZ01000163.1:248-2819 GCA_002371295.1 Oribacterium sp. UBA3737
GCGATAGTAACTTCTCTGACCGGTGTAGACGATGGTTCATTTCACCAGGAAAACTACAATGGAATCCTTAGTTTTATTGATGCACATCCCGGTTCAACGGTAACCCCGGTTCAGGAAAAGTCAGGAGCTATAGATGCTGCTGTAAAAGCTGTTGGAGATATTGTCGTGGATTATGATGTAATGGTATGCGACGGTTACCAGTTCGCGGGAATCGGCGAGATTGCTGCAGACAATCCCGATAAAAAATTCATTCTGGTCGATACTTTTCCTTCAGATGCGGATGGAAAGGAAGTCGAGCTTGATAATGTTTATGCCATGACATTTAAGGAGCAGGAAGCAGGCTTCCTTGCAGGAATGGCTGCGGCATTATCTACCGTTACCAAGAAGGTTGCAGTTGTAAATGGAATAGCAGTTTCGTCAAACGTAAATTATCAGTATGGATTTATGTGCGGAGTTAATTATGCAAATAAGCATTATGGAACAGATGTTGAGATAGTTGAACTGGCTTCATATGCAGGTACCGATATGACAGGAGCTAATGTAGGCGGTAACTACGTAGGTTCTTTCGGCGATCCTGCAAATGGCAAGGTTGTTGGCGATGCCCTTATCAAAGAAGGCTGTGATATCATATTCGTTGCTGCAGGAGGTTCAGGAACAGGAGTTCTCACAGCCATTAAAGAAAGCTCTGCAAAGGATTATATGATAGGCTGTGATACTGACCAGTATGATGATGGTGTGAATGGCAATGATAATGTAATTCTCACTTCGGCTCTTAAAGTAATGGGAGTTAATGACAAGAGGGTTCTTGAGACAATTTCGGACGGTTCCTTCAAAGGCGGTAATTACATCCTTGGCGCAGATACGGATTCTGTAGGATACGTAAGTGACTCCTCCAGATGTCAGCTTTCGGCCGATACCATTGAGAAGATAAATAAAGCTTATGAACTCATTAAAAACGGAACCATCGTTCCCGCCGATAATTTTAATGGTATGACTCCTGACAATTTCACAGGACTGGATGCTGAGTAACCGAACAGATGGGGCTCCCACAGGTCGTCGTTCTGCAAAGCAGACATCTGCCTTTCGGTTAGACTGATAAACCAATAGGGCCGATGATATCGGACGCTGACAAAATAGTCCGCGTCCGATTTTTCATTACAGCTACTGATATAGGAGTGAAGTTTTATGGATTCCGAATATATAATTGAGATGAAACATATAACAAAACGTTTTCCCGGACTCGTTGCAAATGACGATGTATCCATAAGCATCAAAAAAGGGGAGATATATGCTCTTCTGGGAGAAAACGGAGCCGGCAAATCTACACTCATGAGTGTTCTGTTTGGTATGTACGAACCTGATGAGGGGGAGATATTTATACGCGGTGAAAAAGTCAATATAGTTTCTCCGCGTCACGCAACAAAGCTTGGTATAGGCATGGTACATCAGCATTTCAGACTTGTATCAAACTATACCGTTGCAGAGAATATCATCCTTGGAGCCGAACCTCAGGATAAGCTTATGGGCTTCATTCCCCATGTGAATATTAAAAAAGCAAATCAGGACATAGCAGAGCTTTCTGATAAATATGGGCTTAAGGTTAATCCGACGGCAGTTATCAGTGATCTTAATGTTTCTACCCAGCAGAGGGTGGAGATTCTCAAGATGCTGTACCGTGATGCGGAAATACTTATATTTGATGAGCCCACAGCTGTGCTTACACCTCAGGAAATAAAATTTCTTCTTGATATAATCAGAGGACTTCGTGACGGCGGAAAGACCATCATCATTATCACTCATAAGCTTGAAGAAATTAAGTCCATAGCCGACAGATGTGCCATCCTTAACAGAGGAAAGCTGATCGATGTTCTGAATGTTCCGGAAGCTTCTACCGAAGAGCTGGCAAGACTTATGGTAGGCAGAGATATTTCCTTTACTTCGGAAAAGAGCGAAGCAAAACCCGGAGAGGTAGTACTCAAGGTTGAGGGACTCACTGTATGTAACGAGGTGGGCTATGAGGCAGTCAAGGACGTTTCCTTCGAGATTCACTCGGGAGAGATATTTGCTCTGGCTGGAGTTTCCGGAAATGGTCAAAATGAACTGGCGGATGCAATAGCCGGTTTAAAAAAGGCCAAAAGCGGAAGCATACAGCTTTCCGGAAAAGACATAACCTCTTTTTCCATAAGAAAACGAACAGAAGAGGGTGTAGCTTATATTCCGGAGGACAGACACAATGTAGGCCTTGTTCTTGGTTTTGATCTTAAGAAAAATCTTTCACTTAAAGAGTATTATCGTCCCAAAATGTCACATAATTCACGCCTTGATTTAAAGGCCATGACAGAAAACGGAGAGAGGCTTATTAAGGATTATGACATAAGAAGCAGCAAGGGAATCAATACCATCGTCCGGACCATGTCGGGAGGCAATCAGCAGAAGGCGATCATAGCCAGAGAGCTGGAACTGCAAACCCCTCTTATCATATTCATGCAGCCCACAAGAGGTCTTGATATAGGTGCCATTTCAAACATCCATAAGCAGATGATCGCCGAAAGAGACAGAGGGGCAGCTGTA
>DFGZ01000038.1:0-2724 GCA_002371295.1 Oribacterium sp. UBA3737
ATTTTCATATATCTCAAGATCAAGAGTTGTTCCCTTGATTCCCTTTCCGGTGACAGCTTTCTTTTCGGAATCCTCCCCCAATACAGCATTGATCAAGGTGGATTTACCTACTCCGGAATTACCTATGACAAGTACATTTCCTTTCACCATTTCGACCTCCTGTGCCTTGATTTATGATAACTGTTTTCATAGCACCCTTCTTTGAAAAATCTATCTTTATTTTATAATAAATCGGATATAATATTCAATAACCATCCTGTATAGCGGGCATAAAAAAAGAGCCTTGCCTCAATAATGAGGCAGGACTCTCGAGGTTCTGTTCTGAAATAACACATATTGGAGGCAGTGGGATACTCTACCTTGATGTCTGAAAGCGGAAGCATGCCTGAAGCAAAGTATCTTGCTGTTGTTCTGCAGCGCTGCTTCTCTCTTGCATTAAAACGTATTTCCTCCTAGTGAATAGTTGTATAGTTAACTGAATACACTACATATTCAGGCTGTTATCATTCAGGAAGAAATTCAGTTTTTCTGTAACTATAAGTTGTCTGTAACCCCGACAAACGAACTTGTTCGTTTGTATAGTTGTCATTATGCGTGTCATGCACGCTTGATTTCCTGTTTCATTGCTTAAGTCCTCCTTTTATCCTATAGAAGATAATCTTCAGCTACTATTTCTGAAACTGCCACGAGAGTTGCTTCTCCGCTTATGGCAATCCTTCCATTATCCAGCATCTCACAGTACAGATGTCCGCCTCTCTTAGAAGCCTGATATGCGTGGATCCCGGTCTTGCCCAGTTCCTTTGCCCAGTAATCGGCTATCTGGCAGTGCGCTGAGCCGCATACCGGGTCTTCAGCTACAAGGAGCTTCGGGAAAAAACTTCTGGAAACGCAATCCGAATCCTTTCCTTTGGCCGTTACATCCTGCCCGCGCCCGGGAAGATCAGCAAGTTTACTCTGATCAGGTTTCATGTTTCGGATCTGCTCTTCGGAATCAAAAATGCATAAAAGATCCGGTCCCAGAACAGCCTTGACGGGACGAACTCCAAAAGCACTCTCCATCTCATCCGTCACAGGGATCTCCTTCTGTTCATATGTGGGGAAATCCATCTCATACAGGTTGTCCTTCTTCTTAACTGTCAGTTTCCCGCTCAGCGTATGAAATTCCACGATATCTTTATCCGGCTCTACATAGTTCAGGATCACAAACGATGATGCCAGTGTGGCATGTCCGCAAAGTTCAACCTCCGATCCCGGAGTAAACCACCTGAGATGATACCCCTGCTCTTCCTTCACGATAAACGCTGTTTCACTCAGATTATTCTCCATTGCCAGGTTCTTCATAAATTCTTCCGAAGGCCACTTATCCATTACGCATACTGCCGCCGGATTCCCTGAAAATGGCTTATTTGTAAATGCATCAACTATATACTGTTTCATTCTGTCATCCTCCGTATATCGGATATTTTTCCTTATCAGCTTCCGTGATCTTACGGATCGCACGACTAGGAGCGATAAATACATAGTCACCAAAAGTAACTTTCTCTTTGCATTTATTCCTCATCTGGCTGCTGACCATCATGGGCAAGCCATTTGCATTCTGTAAGTTCCATATCCGTGAATGTTGCCTTAAATGATGAGTTTTCAGCACTGCAAGCATATATGCCAAAGGCAATTTCATTTTTTACATTAAACATATGGCAGATGCGCATCTGCTTAAATGTAACCCCATCAAACGAGTTTTCTATGCAGAAATCATCCTCACGTCTGCTGAATCGGAACCACACAGATTTTATTTTTGCATCAATATCAGTTGAAGACCAGTCAGAATAACCATTGTTGGTCACTACGCTGCCAAGTCTCTGGATTTCCTCATTTTCATATTCCATGGAAGCCTTGATCCAATTATCACTGTCAAGATACATGATAATCCCACTCTGGTCATAGCGGACCTTGGTATCAAAGTCTGTCCTCACTACAAATGAAAAGAACTGTTCCTCTGACTTCATCTGCAAAATAGGTGCATTATCATTCCTAAAATGATAATATGTTCTCTGCCAAAGATCAGTAAAAGGCTCAGTTGTGATTGTTACTTTATCCTCAGTAATATTGCATACGTTCGGTTTTCTTATCCATTCCATTGTTCTTGCGTCAATTTTCATTTCTTCTGTTCTCCCTTACATATACTATGAAACCACTTGTCCTAAAAGATGGACTCAGTCATCGAACACAATTTCTGCTATATCGCTAAGCTGACAATTGAACTCCTTACAGATTTTTTCCAACATAAGAATTCTAACCATGCTCAATGGAATAAATTTCTTAATAATGATACCTTTTGCGTAAAGCAACCATAAATATGCTTCCTACAACAGCTGCCATCAGCTCAGCAAAAACAGCTGCAAACCATATGCCGTCCAAACCAAACAGTACCGGCAGCAGCAACACGGCTCCAAGTTCAAAAACAAATGTCCGCAAAAATGATATAAGTGCCGATACCTGTCCATTGTTCAGTGCCGTAAAAAAGGCCGAACCAAAAACAGCAATTCCGGAAAACAGATATGTAAAGGATATAATTCTAAACGCATGGACAGCACTAAGTACCAGTTGCCTGTCATCCCGCAGAAACAGGAATGAAAACGGATAGGCAAGTGCTTCTGACAGAACAAACATCACTGCAGATGATATACATATTATGACAAGACTCTTTTTTAACAGGTTCTTAAG
>DFGZ01000038.1:2839-3802 GCA_002371295.1 Oribacterium sp. UBA3737
GCCCCATTGGAATATCCCACAAAAATCGCTGAAAAGATCAAGCTGACATACATCATCATACCATATATGACGACCCCGTCCTCTCCCGCATACTTAAGCAGCTGTATATTATAGATACTCCCCACAATTGACGGGGCCGCTTCCGCCATAAATTCCGAAGAACCGTTTACACATGAATTAAAAAGCGCTCTTCCGTTCCATGCAGGTCTTACAAGCTTCAGAAGGCTGTTATTCTTTCGCCTGAAATAAACAAGCGGGAACACACCTCCAACCATCTGAGTTAATGCCGAAGCTATAGCAGCCCCCGCGATTCCCCACTTAAAGACGATAATGAAAAGAGCATCCAGGATAATATTGCATAGTCCCGAGCCTACTGTGACTGCCAGTCCAAGTCCCGGCTTTTCAGCGGTCACAAAGAAAAGCTGAAACTCATACACCAATATCCACGCAGGCAAAGCCAAAATAAAGATCCGCCCGTACAATACACTGCATTCAAGAAGTCTTCCTTTCGCGCCAAGGAATGTCGTAATCTGACGCATGAAAACAAAGCCCGGAACCATCATAATAAATCCTAGGCAAAAAGAGGCCAGCACGACAAGGGAGAAAAGGCTGTTCGCCTGTTTCTGATCTTTTTCTCCCATAGTCTTTGCAATCAATGCGCTTCCGCCCACACCAAACATATAGCCGATCGTTCCCATGAAATTAAGTATGGGCATAATCAGATTGACAGCTGCAAATTCCGTCTTTCCAGCAAAAGTAGCTACAAAATACCCGTCTACAATGATGTAGAGTGAGGAAAAGATATTCATTGCAATTGACGGCAGTGTAAATTGCAGCAATCTGGAGTATGTAAAACTATCTGATAGATGAATACGTGATTTCACTTTATATTATTGCTCTTCGTCAGTTTTTTCATTTAAGCTTAACTTATTTTTGTCGAAAATCTTAAGAGCTGACCATAAT
>DFGZ01000124.1 GCA_002371295.1 Oribacterium sp. UBA3737
TTTTTTATTGGGATAGAATTCATATAGTTGAAGTTGCTTGAAAGATTATGAATTGCGGATAAAGGGTTAGGATCATGACTATTAGTGAGAGAATATTTGAGAGATTAAAGCAGATTTCCATGACGCAAAGGGAATTTGCTGAGAAGGCTGGAATCCAGCAGAGTACTATAAGCGAGTGGAAGAAGAACAAGACAAATCCATCTTCAGATAAGATACTGTCTATCTGCAGGGCACTTGATGTTACACCGGAATGGCTGCTTTCAGGAGTTGATCCGGCGGCAAGCAGGGCCGATAAACAGATTTATTATACTGTCGACGTTAATACGGACAGCGGGAAACTTGTTGTAGCGTTTAATAAGTTGGATAAATCACAAAGAGACAGGATTCTTGGGTATGTAGAGGCTTTTTCCGCAATGCGTGAAGATAATAGTGATAGTTGATCGAAGGGCAGCACCTGATTGAACGGTGTTTATTATTTTTTGAATCAACATCCATATAATTGAAATCCTGCATAACTATATGAATATTTAATACATGCTATGAAGTATGACTATAGGAGAAGTTTGAACATTGCACTCATGTAGAAAGTAGACAGAAGATTATGAGTGAGAAACAGAAGAAACAGATTATGGAAAGCAAGACCTTAGAGATTTCCGTCATCGATGAACAGACAATCCACGATAAGATCTATGTAGTTCGTGGTGTGCAGGTGATGCTGGACTTTGAGTTGGCTGAGATATATGGGTATGAGACCAAGAGCTTTAATAGACAGGTGAAGAACAATGCCGAAAAGTTTGAAGGCGATGACTTTATGATCCAGCTGACAAGGACGGAGTTTGAAGAAATCTTGAGGTGCAAAAATTTCACCTCAAGTTGGGGCGGTACAAGATATCTTCCCTACGCTTTTACGGAGCAAGGCGTGTATATGCTCATGACCGTTCTTCGTGGAGAGTTAGCGGTTCGCCAGAGCAGGGCTTTGGTAAGAGCGTTCAAAGCCATGAAGGACTACATAGTTCAGAATCAGGACCTGATAGATCAACATAATTACCTGCGGCTTTCTCTTCAGATGACAGATATGCAGAGAGAGTTGTCGACGGTAAAACAGGATATTAAGTCTTATGGAACATTTGTAATGGATCATGATCAGAAATTGATTGAGGTTATGGAACGTTTGAACGACACCGTCAGGCAGTCTGAGATTTCACCGATCATGCTGGACTTCAGTAAAGAAGAAGTTCAGAGGGAATACCTTTTTCTGGAAGGTCAGCCGATGAAAGCGGAAGCATCTTATATCAGCATCTTTAGTAGGGCGAAAAAAACCATTCACTATGTGGATGATTACCTCGGAGCCAAGACGCTGCATTATCTGCAGGATGTTCAGAACGGAGTGGCGGTAACGATATTAAGCGACAATTGCTTTAACAAATTGAGACTGAGTGATTATCAGAATTTCCAGACTCAGTTCCCGAATATACCGGTTACGTTTATTACAACGCAAAAGAAGGCACATGACCGTTTCATTGTACTGGATTACAACACGGCGGATGAAATCGTGTTTCACTGCGGCCACTCATCTAAAGATGCCGGTAATAAGTTGTGTGCTATTACGGTGTTTTCGGATGGCGACGTGAAGAAATCGTTGCATGATGTGATAACGAAAATGCTGGGGAATCCGGAGCTGATGTTGCAGTGATAAAAGGACTGTGAATAAAGGCTCCAAAAGGCTGCAAAAGGGAGAGATATAACGAATTGCCAAGAAAAAAGAGAATATGGTATCCTGGCGCGACATACCATGTGATGAGCCGGGGAAACCGTAGGACAGCAATCTTTAAGGAGACTTATGATTATCTTGATTTCATAGGGTGTATTTGCTCGGTAAAGGAAGAATTCGGATTTAAGATACATTCACTTTGTCTTATGACGAATCATTTTCATATGGCTCTCGAAACTCACGATAAAGAGTTGTGGCGGATAATGCATAAACTGCTGCTTTGTTACGCCCAAAATTATAACAGTAAGTATAAGCTCACAGGACATTTGTTTGAGAACAGGTATACGGCCCAACTGATTGAAGATGAGAGATATTTCCTTGAGGTAAGCAGGTACATACATCTGAACCCGGTTAAGGCACAGATGGTAAGGGGACCTCTTGATTATGAGTACTCAAGTTATGGTTTGTTTGTGGGAGATGGGAACAGTAACACAAAAAGGACGAAAAGCTTTGAATTGATTTCAGAGCTTGTGGACACAACCCGTGTCCTGTCATGCTTCCGTAACAATCCCAAAGAACAGTACCGTATGTTTGTCGAGGGGAAGATATCCCATGCGGAACAGGAGATGCTGATACAGAAGGATATGAAGGAAGATGATCTGTGGTTGCCGTGGTAATTGTGGCTGGTGATGTATTTGAGCATAGAAAGAGAGATGGTTTTTAATATATGGCAATAACAGTAAAGAGTATGGCAACATCCGGCGTCGACGGCTTTATGGTGGAGATTGAAGCATCAACGATAAGGGGACAACAGCAATCTATGTCTATTATAGGTCTGCCGGATCAGGCAATAAAGGAGGCAGCTGAGAGGATACAGGCAGCGATCGAATCCTGCGGATATGATTTTCCGAAAGATAAGTCCATCATCAGCCTTGCACCGGGAGATAAGAAAAAGAGAGGTACGCATTTTGATCTGGGAATGATCATAGCGCTTCTGTTCCAGACGGATCAGATCTCGCCCAAGAACCTGGCGGATTATGCATTCATAGGTGAACTTGCTTTGGATGGAAGGATCAGGCCCTGCAACGGGGTGTTGTCAATGGTCACAGAGGCAAGAAAATGTGGCGTAAAGGCAGTGGTTGTGCCTTTCGAGAACCGACAGGAGGCGTCTTCGGTATCCGGAATTAAAGTGTGTCCCGTGAAATCGCTTCAGGATACCGTAAGATTTCTGGAAGGAAAGTATGACCTTTCAAAGCAGGATGGAGAAAGCAGCAGTTCAGAAGCAGGGAGTTCTGCGAATGCAGTTGCCGATAAACCGTGTGACGGGTGCGAAACATTCAATGAAGACATAGACTTTTCAGATGTAAAAGGGCAGGATGAACTTGTTGAAGCAATTGTCCTTGGCGCGGCCGGCGGTCACAATATCCTAATGTTGGGAGAACCGGGATGTGGGAAAACTATGATAGCCCAACGTATTCCCACGATACTTCCGCGGATGACGGAGAAAGAGTCGCTGGAAGTTACAAAAATACACAGTATTTCCGGGCTTTTGGATGCCGGTGCGGGACTGCTTAAGATGAGGCCGTTTCGCGCGCCGCATCATAATGTTTCTCTTAACGCCCTCATTGGTGGAGGCAGCTATGCCCAGCCAGGAGAGGTTTCGCTGGCACATAACGGAGTGCTGTTTTTAGATGAACTGGCAGAGTTTTCACGAAGTACACTGGATGCTCTGCGTCAGCCGATGGAGGATAAGAGGGTTACGATTTCGAGGGTAAACGGTACGAATTCATACCCTGCCAATTTTATGTTTGTTGCCGCAATGAACCCCTGCCCATGCGGGTATTATCCATCTAAGAAATGCAGATGCACAGATTATGAAATCATCCATTATCGAGGGAAGATTTCGGGACCGATCCTGGAACGTATAGACATTCAAAAAAGCGTTGCGCATGTTGATTATTTCGAACTGAATGATAATAAGAGCAGTCTGTCATCGGATCAGCTTAGGGAAAGAGTTGAAAAAGCACGAAAGATCCAACAGGAGCGTTTTATGGATGATCATCAGGTGAATTGTAATGCTCAGATGACGACGACAATGATCGCCAAATACTGTAAGCTTGATGAAGAATGCACACAGATGCTGAAGTCAGCCAGTGAGAAGTATGGTTACAGTGCCAGGGTAATCCATAAGCTACTCCGGCTTGCAAGAACAAGTGCAGACTTGGATGGCGCAGAGAATATCAGGAGGGAGGATATTACAAGGGTACTTGGCTGTCGTGATCTTGATGTGACCAGCAGTCAAATGTACGCTATAACATAAATCTGACGAATGACTGACATTGAAGAAGAGATAATAATAAAATATATAATGCTC
>DFGZ01000078.1 GCA_002371295.1 Oribacterium sp. UBA3737
GGCTTTTCCTTCATTTCATTTGAAAACTTCTGGTATTCCTGCTTTGTCCAGAAAAGCATCTCCGCATTTTTGCTTGTCCCCATTTTCTTTGTCGCATCGCACGGACTCTTCGGCAGGTCATAGTACTTGACGGCATGGTTGAAAATCGCATTCAACTGATTCTGGATCGTCCTTAGGAAGGTGGGGGCATATCCTTTTCCATCTTCATCCCGGCTTGACAATAATTCGTTCTGCCACTGCAGAATATCTATCGCAGTGATCCCTGAAAGACTTTTCTGCTCAAAATAAGGTCTGATATGGGTGTTGATAATGTTTTCCTTATTTGCCATCGTAGTCTCTTTCAACTGCGGCCGGACATCGTTCAGATAGCAATCAATGAAAGAGGAAAACCCCATCTTGATATCCTTCCTCATTTTTGCCAGGAATTTCCTTTCATAAGCCAACGCCTCCTTCTTGGTTGAGAACCCGCGTTTCTCGTGCTTGACACGTTCTCCCTTCCAGTTTGTGTAATAGCAGGCAACACGCCAGCTATTGCCTGTGTAACCGTTCCATTTGTCCCTGTAAACAGCCATTAAGCTACACCCCCTCGATACAATCGATAATTCAATTTTCTGCCTTCAAAAACGATAATATGTCCCCGGCACATCTCTATCAGTCTGCTTCCGACAGCCTCATCGAAACTGATCAGTTCATCCAAAGTTTTCTCCGTGCTGATGATCAGCGGCAGGTGATTGTTGTATCTGTAATTCACGATTTCGTAAACAATGTTTATATCTGCTTCCGTGATCTTTCCTTTCAGGAAATCATCGATAAACAAAACTGCAGCTTTTTTATATCGGTTCATTTCATCCCTGTATGCCTTTTCATCTGTCACCTTTGCTTTCAAAGCTGTCATCTCCTCTCGGTAGCCCATATAAATCACGGGAATCCCCTGATCGATCAGCCGGACACTGCAGGCTGTTCCCAGATGTGTTTTCCCTGCACCGACTTGTCCGCAAAGCAAGAGGGAATTGGAATCTGAGTCGGTCCTCTCTGCAAATGATTCTGTATACTGCATTGCAGTCCTCTTTGCGTCCTCAAGCAGAGGGTTGCCGCAGGTCATGAAAGAATCAAATGTCTTTGATTTGAACAGCTTTGCCAGTCCGCTTCTCTCAAGACGCTTTCTCGCTTCTTTTACAGCGGTACATTTGCAGGGTTTCGAATAAGTGCGTCCGTTTTCATCTACGTAATAGACATATCCAAGATCTCTGCAGACCGGACACATCTCTTTCCTCTCATCCATACATACCTCCTTCCCTTTCCCTGGCCAGTTTCCTGAGTTGCTCAGAGTATCCGGATTCTTTGTGCTCAATGACAGGAATACTTACCTCAGATCTATGCTCTGTGCACCATGCATAAATGGTCTTGTAATTCAGGCACCCATGATATGGCTTTCTGAGTATTCTTCCGATGACACCATCTACAACAGGCTTTGAAAAGGTATGAACAAGTTCCCGATACTCATCTTCGGTAAGAAATTCATTGCCAAGGCGGAATATGGGGGTTTGTGCTTCTGGTGTGACAGGAACTCTACTCACCTCTCCTCTACTCTCCTTACCTGCACTTTCCTTACCTCTACTACACTGTGCGGACATAGTGCCGTCCACGGACGGTCCAGATTTCTTAACCAGGTCTGACCTCTCTTTTTTTTCGAGAAGCTTTACTTCCGGAAGTGTCTGCTGAAGAAGCTCTTTATGAATACTATCCTTCTTTCGATCAGGCCTGATTTTGTTCTGCTCCCGCCAGTCCATGACATAGGTCACCAGATCTTCATTCAGGATCCGGACAAACCCTCTGGCATGCAGGACCCTCAAGTCGTCCTCATTTGCTCTGATCAGGTTGATTACAGAATATGCTTCAACGATCCCGTCATCATCAGCGTTCATGACCAGGTGAAAATACAGATTCTGAGACGATACCGGCATCTTTAAAAACCTGGCGCTCTCCACAACGGATCGGGAGAACATTCGTCTCTCTGCCATATCTATTGCTCCTTTCATTCCGTTTTCATTCCCTGCACTCCATCAATGTGCCCCCGCTCCCAGACAGGCTTCCTCATACCAGATCCGGTTAACCTTTCCGGGCACCACAATTGCCTTCGGATACGCTTCTTTCATGGAAGCATTCAGCTCCCTGATTACTTCGTATGCCTTGGATCTCGATACTCCAAGATCCGCTCTCACAGTTTCTACTCCAACAAACAAAGATTTATTCTTATTATTCATAGCCCCTCCTTCAATATGTCTATCGCATCCTTAAACAGTCATATATTTATGTCTGTGGATAATATAATACGACCACACTTAATGCTTGTCAACAGTAATAGTCATGTTTTTAGGTCTATTTTTTCATAAAGAAGTTACTTTTTTCTGCTTGTTATGGTAGAATACAGGAAGAAATTTATGATGTTTTATGAGAGGAGACAAACGTGACTCTTGGGGAGAAGATTAGAAAATACAGAATTCTAAAGGGATGGACACAGAAAGACCT
>DFGZ01000297.1 GCA_002371295.1 Oribacterium sp. UBA3737
ATCGTGAAAGAAGAGGACAGGGAAGCTCTTCTGGAAAAACTGCACGGGGTCATAGACCCTCTTGGCTACAGGATAATTGACGAAAGAGTAAAGTAAAGATTTTTGTAATGCTCCGGCAATAAAAGAAGTTATACCGGTAGTATCAATCTGTGATATAGTTTTAATGTAAGTATAAGGAAAGAGAGGAACAGATGGCAGATTTTATAGTTATCGGGATTTTGATACTGATCACTGTGCTTATTGTTCGTAACCTTTATATAAATTATAAAAAATACGGATCCTGTGCCACCTGCACAGAAGCGAGACTTGGTCATTGTGACCATGTGGGACATAAAGAACTTGATGCGAGGAGGGCGGAGCTTTCAAAGCATAAGCTTAATGAAGTACAGAAAGCCATCCTCGCAAAACATGCCCGTAATGTGACATCTGAAGGATGAAGTTCACGGTGTTCTGTTTCTTAATATTTTTTTAAAAATCCGTTGACGATGATAGCATTTATTGTTAATATCCCAAAGGAAAAATGCGTGAAACAGAGATGTTTTACAAATGATTTTATTGATTGAGTAGCCGGCGGCATGCAAAGGTTCCCCGGGGGACTGGATACATGAAAAGTGGGCCCTGATAGAAAGGTCAGGAGGACTCAAATTTTATAAGTATTTAGCGGTATCTTATAAGGCTTAGCCGATAATCGGGACGTCTGACACCTAATACAGAGAGAGGTGGAGATGTTGAGATTAACTGCTGAACGGGGCATATGCGCTCCATCTTGTGAAACGATCAATAGAGTTGCCTTTGTAAGCACTCTGGAAGAGACGAAAAACAGAATTTGAAAGTAATTGGCCGGGATACGGGTGTTATTTCCTGTCCATGATTCACGAATGGGAGATTATCTCTTGCACAGAAACTGTTTTGACAGTCAGCATACATATATAAGGTCGTTATACAGGTTGGAGCTGAAAGGCTTCAGCCTTTTTTTGTTCTTGCCATCACATGGATACATGGCCACCTTTGCCTGACGAGTGGGCAAGTATCCATATGATGGACAACGTGCCATAACACGGATGCCGTAAAACCATTTCAGGAGGAAAAAGCTTTGAGCAGAAATCTATTGGAGTTACAGAACATCACCAAATCCTATGATGGTCAGCTGATACTCGATGACCTTACACTTGATATACATGAGAACAGTTTCGTTACCTTACTGGGGCCTTCAGGCTGCGGAAAGACCACAACACTTCGCATCATAGGCGGATTTGAAAAACCTGATAAGGGAAGGGTACTGTTTGACGGGAAAGACATTACCGGTCTCCCGGCGAACAAGCGTCAGCTCAATACGGTATTCCAGAAGTACGCCCTGTTCCCTCACATGAGTATCGAGGACAACATTGCCTTTGGACTTCGTATAAAGAACAAATCGGATGCATATATAAGAGATAAGATAAAATATGCACTTAAGCTTGTTAATCTGGATGGATTTGAGAAGCGTTCCATCGATTCTCTTTCAGGCGGTCAGCAGCAGCGTATCGCCATTGCGAGAGCCATAGTAAATGAGCCGAGACTTCTCCTTCTTGATGAGCCTCTGGGAGCTCTTGACCTTAAGCTTCGTCAGGAAATGCAGTATGAGCTTATCAGACTCAAGAACGAGCTGGGAATCACATTTATATATGTAACACATGATCAGGAGGAGGCACTTACCATGTCTGATTATGTGGTGGTAATGAATCAGGGATATATACAGCAGGCAGGAAGCCCCGAGCAGATCTACAATGAACCTGAGAATGCCTTTGTTGCGGATTTCATCGGCGATTCCAACATTGTACCCGGAACCATGGTGGAGGATTACCATGTAAGAATATTCGGTGCGGATTTTAAGTGCGTCGATGCCGGATTCGGAACCAACAAGCCGGTTGACGTTGTAATTCGTCCGGAGGATCTTGAGATAATCGAAGACGATGACCCGAGAGCTATCCTTCACGGAGAGATGACCCACATCATCTTCAAGGGAGAAATCTACGAAATGGAATGTACTACTCCTGACGGCTTTGAGTGGCTTATCCATTCAACAGAGCTGCATGAGCCGGGCAAGAAGGTTGGACTTTATGTCAAGCCTTCAAACATTCAGGTCATGAACAAGCCGGAATCCGAAGATGAGGAGGCACTTGGCGTTGAAGAATAATACATCAAGATATCTGGCGACTCCGTATATTATATGGATAGTCGGATTTATAGTTATTCCGCTTCTGACCATCGTATACTATGGTTTTACAGACAGGAACAATGCTTTCACACTGAGCAATATCGCAGAGATCCTGGTCTGGGAAAACTACAGACCCTTGTACAGGGCCATGATACTGTCTGCGGTGTGCACAGCCATTTGTTTTCTTTTGGCTTTCCCGCTGACGATGATCCTCAGAAGCCTTAAGGTGGGAAGAAGTTCACTTATAGTATTTATATTTATACTTCCCATGTGGATGAATTCTCTCCTGAGAGTACTGGCATGGCAGACACTTTTGGAGCGTAAGGGCGTTATAAACGGTATACTGGCCGCACTTCACCTTCCAGAGCAGCATCTCATAAATACTACGGCTGCGGTCCTCATCGGAATGGTATATGATTTCCTTCCGTTTATGATCCTTCCGCTTTTCAATGCATTGATGAAGATCGATGACAACACCATCAACGCGGCTTACGATCTGGGGGCAAGCTTCTGGCAGACACTTACAAAGATAATCCTTCCGCTGTCGGTTCCCGGAATCGTTTCCGGAGTCACCATGGTATTTGTTCCGGCACTTACCACATTTGCCATCTCCAACATGCTGGGTGGAGGAAAGATATATCTCATCGGTAATGTCATAGAGCAGGAGTTCATGCAGGATTCAGACTGGAACCAGGGCTCGGGACTGAGCCTTGTATTGATGATATTTGTCATCGTTTCTATGCTTATAGTAAATCATTTTGACGATAAGAACGATATGAGAAAGGGAGGAGTTATCTGATGGAAAAGTTAAAGAGAGCTCTCTCCAACTGTTATCTCTCACTGATAGTTCTGTTTATGTATGCACCCATAGCAACTCTTGTGGTTCTGTCTTTTAACAGCGGAAGATCAAGAGCCCAGTGGTCAGGCTTTACAACAGACTGGTATGTGACAATGTGGGCGGATGAGGCCATCATGGCGGCACTCAGGAATACTGTCATCATCGCCTTCCTTTCTGCTTTTGTTGCAACTGTTCTCGGAACTCTGGCGGCTATTGCCATAAACAATATGAAGCCGGTATCCAGGAATATCATAATGAGTATCACCAATGTCCCGATGCTTAATGCGGATATAGTAACAGGTATCTCACTGATGCTGTGTTTTATAGCATTCAGAGTATCCCTCGGATTCCATACCATACTGATGGCTCATATCACCTTCAATCTGCCTTATGTGATACTCAGTGTCATGCCGAAGGTAAGGCAGGCAAGCAAGGAGACCTATGAGGCTGCTCTGGATCTGGGAGCCACACCCTTCCGGGCCTTCATTATGGTGGTGCTTCCGGAGCTTATGCCGGGTATCACATCAGGTTTTATGCTTGCATTTACCATGAGTCTTGATGACTTCATTATCACACACTTCACAAGAGGTGCCGGTATAGATACGATTTCGACCCTTGTATACAGTCAGGTGCGAAAAGGAATAAGTCCTACCATGTATGCACTGTCTACGGTCATTTTCCTTACGGTATTTATAGTACTGATGATAGGAAATTATGCACCGGAATGGGCCAAGAAGAGAAAGAGGACAGTATAATGAAACTGGATAAGATGATAAGTGCCCTTCAAAGGGTGCACAGACATCGTTTTGTTATAGGGTCCGCTGCGTTTATTATGGCAGCGGGAATTGCAGCAGTAGCGGTAGGCTGCGGTACAACGGAGAAAGACATTGAAGAGCTTCCCACACCGTTGGAAAATACACTTTATGTATATAATGCCGGTGAGTATATAGATCCTGAGCTTATCGATATGTTTGAGGAAGAAACAGGCATAAACGTTGTGTATGATGTTTTTGAGACTCTCGAAGAGATGTATCCTGTTATCGAGGCAGGCGGAGTAATCTATGATTGCGTATGTCCTTCGGATTATATGATCGAGAAGATGATACACAACAATCTTCTTCAGGAAATAAATTACGATAACATTCCCAATATAAAGTATATCGGTGAGGATTATCTGAAGATGGCTTCGGAGTTCGATCCGGGAAATAAATATTCGGTTCCGTATACATGGGGAACAGTAGGCATACTTTACAACACAAGAATGCTGGATGAGCTTGGAGTTCCTTATCCCACAAAGTGGTCGGATCTTTGGAATCCGGCTCTGAAAAATGAGATTCTTATGCAGGACTCTGTGAGAGATGCCTTTATGGTGGCTCTTAAGAAGAATGGCTACAGCTGCAACACGGAGAATCCGGAGGAGCTGGATACGGCTATGAAGGATCTTATAAACCAGAAACCGATAGTTCAGGCATACGTTATCGATCAGGTAAGAGACAAGATGATCGGGGAAGAGGCGGCTGTCGGCGTCATATATTCCGGAGAGATACTCTATGTTCAGGATGAGCTTGATGGGACCGATGTGAATGTGGAATATGCTATTCCCGAGGAAGGTACCAATCTCTGGATCGACGCCTGGGTCATACCGAAGAATGCAAGAAACAAGGAATATGCGGAGAAGTGGATCAATTTCCTGTGCAGACCGGATGTTGCTGCAAAGAATTTTGAGTACATAACATATCCGACACCGAACACCGGTGCCCTTGAACTGCTGGATAAGGAATATCTTGAGAACAAAGCGGTATTCCCCGATACCAAGGAGCTTCTGAAGACCTCTGAGTTCTATCACTATCTGGGACCTGAAGGAGACTCTCTTTACAACAACCGGTGGAAGACCGTAAAGTCCAGTTAAAAATCCGAAGGTATATTACATATAATTTTGGTCAACATATAAGTCAAATAGACGTGTTTCGTGCTTCGCACTATCACACGTCTCCAACATTCCGCACTCCCAGGCCGCATAAAGCGTCCTTACGTGCTCTCTGGGAACACCAGCCCATTGAAAAACGCTTCGCGAGGGCTGGTGTTATATGGCAGATTCCTACGGAATCTACCACGAGTCATGTTGGTCGGAACATAAAGCCTATCCCACATATCAAACGAGCTTGATATGTGGGATAGGCTTTTGTTCCTTGACTTATCAAATTCATACCATCTATTAAATGATAATATTGTAACAATGCATCTGTATGTGATAGAATTAAAAATATTTTATGGATAAGTGCGCCCATTTTCGGACGTGAGGAGAGGCATAACATGAAAGATAAATACATGGCATATATTGGCTCATACAGTTATACAGGACATGCAAAGGGAATCACTGTATGTGATGTTGATGTTGAGAAGGGAGTTCTGACCAAAAGAACAGAGATAGAGGTGAACAATTCCTCATATCTTGTTGCTTCAAGAGACCAGAAAACATTATATTCCATTTCGGATGAGGGTATAGTTTCTTTCCGTATCCTTGAGAACGGAGCTCTCAGCAAGCTCAATACAAGAAATATCAGAGGTATGAGAGGCTGTCATCTTGCTATCGATCAGTATGATGAGTACATCATGGTTTCCGGATATCATGACGGAAAGGCCACTCTTCTTAAGCTGGAAAAGGATGGTTCTGTAGGACCTATCATCGATGGAGTATATGACAAGGGCATCGGTTCCGTAGCAGAAAGAACATTCCGTCCCCACGTTTCATGTGCAAGAATGACTGATGACCAGAAGTACATACTTGTTGCTGATCTCGGTATCGATCAGGTAAGAGTATTCAGATTCGACAAGGCCGACGGTAAGATGCGTCAGATCGACACCATTCGCTGCCAGCTTAAGTCAGGCCCAAGACACTTCCGTTTTTCACCGGATCGTAAATATCTCTACCTTATGTATGAGGTAAAGAATGTCATCGAGGTCTATCGTTTCGAGGAAGGAAAGGGACCTAACGAGATAAACATCGAGAAGATTCAGGAGATCTCCACTCATAATGATGATCAGGACAATCCGCTTATTGCAGCAGTACAGATGCGCTTCTCTCCTGATAAGGACGCAAAGCATGTTTTCTGTTCAAATGCCGGAAACGATACAGTTACTATTTTTGATCGGGACGTGGAAACAGGGCTTCTTACTATGAAGGGAAGTCTTCCTATCGCAGGTATATATCCTAAGGATTTCTGTATCTTCCCGGATGAGAAGCATATTGCTGTGGCAAACCATGAATCAGGTTCCGTAACATTCTTCAATGTAGATTACGAGAACGGACTTCTGGTTATGAGTGCAAGAGATGTGCAGGTTGACGAGCCCAACTGTATATGCATGGTGAAGCTCCCTGCAGGCAGATGACAGGATAAAATGTAAAATTGCAGAGACTGTTAACAGGTGATTGAGGGGTAATTTATTACCCCTCTTTGTACAATAAAGACTTGAGAGGTTCAGATGGCTGGAAATACTTTTGGAAAACTTTTTAGGATAACAACATTCGGTGAATCCCATGGTCCTGCGCTTGGGGTGGTGATAGACGGATGTCCCGCGGGACTCAGACTTTCAGAGGCTGACATTCAGCCCTATATGGACAGAAGAAAGCCGGGGCAGAATCTGAAGACTACCGCAAGAAAGGAAGAGGATAAGATAGAGATCCTTTCCGGAGTTTTCGAGGGAGTGACCACAGGTACACCTATCGCGATGATAGTCAGAAACAGCGATCAGCACAGTAAGGATTATTCTGATATCGCCCACGTTTTTCGTCCGGGACATGCGGATTACGGATTCTTTCAGAAGTACGGTGTCAGGGATTATCGCGGAGGCGGACGTTCAAGCGGAAGAGAGACATTGGCCCGGGTTGCGGGAGGAGCTGTGGCTGCCAAGGTCCTTTCGGAGATCGGTATCACAGTGGATGCGGAAGTGACGGAGCTTGCGGGAATCGATGTGACCACAGCGGCAGGCCGTGAAGCAGCAGATGCCAGGATACTGGAGCTCAAAGGCGAGCAGGACAGTGCCGGAGGTGTTGTTACCTGCTTTGTGAACAATATGCCTACGGGTATAGGTGAACCGGTATTTGATAAGCTGGACGCGAACCTTGCAAAGGCTGTCATGTCTATAGGCGCCGTAAAGGCGGTTGAGATAGGTGACGGCACAAAGGTGGCAAAGATGAGAGGCTCTGAGAACAATGACGGTTTTGAAGCTGTTGCCATAGAGATAGCTCCCGGGGAGGACGAAGAGAACGAGGATATCGAACAGGAACCGACACTTCAGGAGATAAACAAGTTCAGGACCATGAACGGACTGGAGGCTCTTGATGAATCGGAATACGAAGAGATGCTTGCAAACGGGGAGTTTGACGGCACAGAGGAGGTATTTCAGGTCACCAGCAACCATGCCGGCGGAATCCTTGGGGGCATGTCAGACGGAGCTGAGATAGTGCTCAGGGCTTATTTTAAGCCTACCCCTTCCATTGCACGTCCTCAGAAAACCGCTAATGAAGAGGGCGACAATGTTACCATTTCAATCAAGGGAAGACATGATCCGACAGTTGTGGAACGTGCCAATGTTGTAGTGGAATGTATGGTGGCTATAACCATACTTGATTCACTCCTGGAGAATATGGGATGCAAGATGGATAATCTCAGAGATATATATCCGGAAGACTAAGCTTTTTTCGTCCAAAGTATTGTAAAAGCAAATTGCCGTTGTTACAATTAACGGGCAAAATAAACCCGCTTTGGCAAGGCACAAAGGAAGTGCGCTGATGCCTGAGCAAATATATGATAAGAAAGGCTATTGATATGGCAGACAAGAAACTTGTGGAGCAGATAACTCCTATGGAGGAGGACTTTGCTCAGTGGTACACAGATGTTGTTAAGAAAGCAGAGCTTTGTGATTACAGTTCGGTAAAGGGATTTATGGTCATCCGCCCGGCAGGATATGCTCTCTGGGAGAACTACATGAACGTTCTCGATAAGATGTTCAAGGAGACAGGGGTCCAGAATGTTGCTATGCCTATGCTCATTCCTGAGTCACTTCTTCAGAAGGAGAAGGATCACGTTGAAGGCTTTGCACCTGAGGTTGCGTGGGTAACTGAAGGCGGTCAGAAGAAGCTTGAGGAGAGAATGTGCGTTCGTCCTACTTCCGAGACTCTTTTCTGTGATTACTTTGCAAAGGTCGTTAAGTCTTACAGAGATCTTCCGCAGGTTCTCAATCAGTGGGTATCTGTAGTTCGCTGGGAAAAGACCACCAGACCTTTCCTCAGAACCAGAGAGTTCTTATGGCAGGAGGGTCATACTGTTCATGCAACTCAGGAGGAAGCAGAGGAGAGAACAGTACAGATGCTTAACATCTATGCAGACTTCACTGAGCAGTACCTTGCTATCCCTGTTGTAAGAGGTCAGAAGACTGAGAAGGAGAAGTTTGCAGGTGCAGTAGCTACATATACAATCGAGGCTCTTATGCATGACGGTCAGGCCCTTCAGTGCGGAACATCCCACAATTTTGGTTCTGATTTCGCAAAGGCATTTGATGTGCAGTTCCTTGATAAAGACAATCAGCTTAAGCCTGTACATGAGACTTCATGGGGCTATACAACACGTATGATAGGTGCCCTTATCATGGTACACGGTGATGATTCAGGTCTTAAGATACCTCCTCGTATCGCGCCTGTTCAGATCTGTGTTCTTCCTATCCAGCAGAAGAAGGAAGGAGTTCTTGATAAGGCGTATGCATTGAAGGATCAGCTTATCAAGGCAGGCTTCAGAGTAAAGGTTGATGACAGTGACAAGTCACCGGGATTCAAGTTCGCCGACTGTGAGGTAAGAGGTATTCCTCTCCGAGTTGAGATCGGACCTAAGGATATCGAGGCAGGTCATGCTGTTCTCGTACGTCGTGATACACGTGAGAAGATCCAGGTTCCTTTCGAGAACCTGAATGAAGAGGTTGGAAGAGTTCTTGATCAGATCCAAAATGATATGTTCGAGAAGGCTAAGCAGTTCCTTCTGGAGCACACTTCATCAGCAACAAATATGGATGAGCTTGTAGAGATAGTCAATACAAAGAAGGGCTTTGTAAAGGCTATGTGGTGCGGATGCCGTGAGTGCGAAGACAAGCTTAAGGACATGTCAGGCATCACCTCAAGATGTATACCGTTTGAACAGGAACAGGTAAGCGACAAGTGCGTTGTCTGCGGAAAGCCTGCTTCAAAGATGGTTTACTGGGGAAGAGCATATTGATTCAGACAAAAAACGGGTTCTCGATAAGAGGACTCGTTTTTTTCTGCTATAATCTATGATGATTAAATAAGTGAAATCGTAATACCGGAGATGAAAGGTTTGGATTATGAGTTTTGATGAAGGAAGAATTTTACTTTTCCAAAGGGATAAGGTGGAGTTCGATGCTTTGATGAACGAGGAAAAGAGTCTTAGAGAAGCAGGTATCCGTCTTTTGGAGAGCTTCCATCAGGAGAAGCTTACAGAACTTAGAAAAAAGCTTGAAGAGGAATCCGCAGGTATATACAGCAGATCTCTTCAGAATGAGTTTAATGTTTACATTGCCGTAAGATATGCGGACAGCAATGAGGTTTACAGGGATAAACTGTTTGATAAAAATGTGAGGATACCGGATGTGGAGTTTCGTTCATACACTGTGGATGAAGCTACGAAGGAAATGCATCTTCTTATAGGCTGCTGCAAGGAAGACGGAAATAAAAACTTTACTGTTGATAAGGATATAAACATTGATTTAGGAAAGAAATCCTTTCAGGCAGGTGAAGTCAGGATATATTTTCATTACATAGATGAGCTGAGAATGATCGTTGAGGTATTCGGCGGAGAAGAGTATCTGTTCTCTGAAGAAGTCAGGCTTTGTACCGGGGAAGCAGAGGGAAGAACACTCGCAAACAGAAATATGACTCCGGACATTGAGGATGTGGACCTTGTTTCCGGTGGCCGGTCAGGAATGGCGAAGAGTATGGAGTGTGTTCCGGTCGGAGCACTCAAGAGGGACGGAACTCTGGATATTTCCAGGCTTGTAGATAGTAAGCTGTATCTTCTTGCCATCAATTTTATAAAAAACAGAAAGTATAAGAATGCCGAGGACTGTCTTAAGGACCTTTCGCGTAAAGGAAACCGGAAGGCAGAAAAGCTTCTTCAGTATCTTTATGACCGAGACTTCAACGATGATATTCCGGATCTTTTGAATCTTGCGGAGAGCTGCATTGAAAAAAACGATCCTGAATCCCTTAAAGAGGCAGAGGAGATCGCCGTGAGACTTCGTGAAAGCGGACATCCGATGGCAGATTATATCCTTGGGGAGTGTCATATAAGTAAAAACAGCCATATTTATGATACGGAAGAAGCACTCAGCTGTTTCAGAAGGTTCATAGCCTCTGATACTGTAGAAGAGAATGATGAAAGACGCATTATAGCGGAACATTACTGTGCCCTTATCATCTTTAATGATAGAAATGCGACCCTGCCTATGCTGGAGGATGCGCTTCGGTATGCCCGTGAAGTCAGTGACAGAAATCCTTCCGATGCCAATGTTTCCGCACTTATCGAAAAAATAGAGGAACGTATCGGAATGCCTGGGGGCAGAAACAAAAAGAAGATAAAGTATCTGGCTATAGCACTTGTCATATTAGGAGTAATAGTATTCCTGCTGATTCGTGTAACTGGATCGGCGGGAAGTGCCGGTGATTATGTAAACGGAATTAGTTCGGAAAGCAGTAAGTCGGAAAAGAGATTCTCCGTATCGGTTGATGCAGCCAATATAAGATCGGGACCGGGAACGGACCATGAAGTTGTATCATGCGGAGAAAACGGAGAGACATTTTTAGCCACAGGCAAGGAGGAAAATGCTTCCGACGGCACATGGTATGAGATCTATCTTAGCGATGACAGATCAAAAACAGGATGGGTAAGTGCCAAGGTGGTCACGGAGACCTGAAAAATAAAGGAGAACTCCGGTGTCATTACAAAGGGTGGGCAACCGGAAAAATGATGGAACGTAGTTTCGGGATCAGAGGATGTTGAATGGATAAAATAAAATTACCGGAAAATGTAAGATATATTATAGGGAAGCTCGAAGACGCGGGATACGAGGCCTATGCAGTGGGGGGATGTGTAAGAGACAGTCTCCTTGGAAGGATGCCGGAGGACTGGGATATCACCACAAGCGCAAAGCCTGAGGAAGTGAAAAAGGTTTTCAGAAGGACCATAGATACCGGAATACAGCACGGAACGGTGACGGTTCTAATGCAGGCCCACAATCCTTCGGAGCAGGATGATACTTCGGGAGATATGGCTTCTGACACGGAAGGAGATAATCAGAGCAGCCATAAGACCGGAGGAGGTTTTGTGGGGTATGAGGTGACCACCTACCGAATAGACGGGGAATATCTGGACGGAAGGCATCCAAGTGAAGTCATTTTCACACCATCACTCCATGAGGATCTGGCCCGCAGGGATTTCACCATAAACGC
>DFGZ01000131.1 GCA_002371295.1 Oribacterium sp. UBA3737
TGAATTATCAGGAGTGAGTTTATGGTGCGCCAGTTCGGTGCATTCAATATAGTCGGGTGAAACTCCCGATCCGGTAATCCGTAGCGAGGAGCCGGTATCCAGCCTTGGAGCCGAAGCCGTGAGGTGAGGTTTAAGCGTAGGCAGGAAAGACTCAGAGCCCTAAAGCGAGAGCCTGAATCAATCTAGCGTCGTTAGCACTGACAAAGCGGTGGGCGATACACTCATATCTGTCGCAGCCAACACAAACCATTCGTTAACGCGAGAATGGGGAGGCACCGCCGGCGTTTAAAAGAAGGGCGAGGAGTCAAGGTATTGATTGTATACCTGGGAGGCCTTGCAGTTTCCTGATAACAAAGGTATCGCAGACAAGTGCCAGCAACACAAGGAAGCGAAAAGAACTGTAAGGAGTCCGATGAGGCCGTAGTAGTGATGAAGTATATGAAAGTATATGGAGCGAAGGGCCGAAACACAATCACGTTTCCTGATGGGAGACATGTTTAACACTGGAGGTTAAATAAAGCATGGCAACGAAACAGCAGGATATAAGGACATTGTCAGAGAAACATGCCAGACTGGAAACGTTAATCAACCATGTCAACTATGAGACGCTGTATGCGGAACACAGAAGACAGGACAGACACAAGGCAGTCGGAGTGGACAGGGTAACCAAGGAAGAGTATGAGAAGAATCTTGAAGAGAACCTGAAGGATCTCGTTAAGAGAATGAAAAGTTTCTCATACAGGCCTCAGCCTGTGCGGAGGGTGGAAATACCCAAGGCAAACGGCAAGACAAGACCGCTTGGAATACCAAGCTATGAAGACAAGCTGGTACAGGGGGTCATGGCAGATATACTGAACGATGTATATGAACCGAGATTCCTTGACTGTTCGTACGGATTCAGACCCGGAAGGAAAGCACACGATGCGATCAAAGCAGTGAATGATCTGATCATGTTCAGGAAAGTGAACTATATTCTGGACTGCGACATCAAAGGATTCTTTGACAATGTAGACCATGAATGGCTCATGAAGTTTCTTGAAAATGATATAGCAGACAAGAACTTCCTGAGATACATAGTGAGATTCCTGAAGGCTGGCATCATGGTGGGCAACCGCTATGAAGACTCAAGTGTCGGCACACCGCAGGGCGGGTTATGCCGAGCTCGGCATAATCCTCCTTATGTGGAGCGAGATATTATGCGGAGTTAATTCTATTCGGAATTCAATTTATGCGTCATATTAGTTTTCTGACTCTGCATAATGCTATTTGAAACTGTTGAGGAAATCCAGGAGATCCTGGTTCTGCGACCAGTCACCGAATACAGATTCTCCTGCCACTTTCGGTGCCAGTTTAGTAATCGCTTCTGTTTTGAGCCGATTATCTGCACGTGCATAAATCATAGTTGTGGAAATATCTTCGTGACCCAGAAAATCCCGGATATATACGATGTTTATACCAGCAGCCAACATATGCATAGCTTTACTGTGACGTAATACATGCGGATGAACATCTTCCGGAAATGACGGATCGCTCATACGTATATCTGCAGAATACTTTTCAACGATATAACTGATCCCGTCTCTGCTCATCTTACCTTTTTCACGATTGACAATAAGAGGACTATCGCTTGGCGCAAATCTTCTTTGGCGTGAAATATACTCAGAAACCAGTTCACCGGTGTTATCAGATATCACAACAGTTCTGTATTTATCACCCTTTCCGTGCAGACGCAATGTTGGATTACTGCCCAGATGTATATCCCGTATCTGAATATCACATAGTTCCTGGACACGACATCCACTGTCGTAAAGAAGTGTAAGAACAGCTCTATGTCTCAATCCAGTAGGTTTGTTAATATCTGGCAAATTGATCAGCTTCGAAACCTGTTCGACTGTGAGGTATTTAATCTCCCTGCTTGTTGTCTTTGTCTGCTTGATGGTTATCACAGTCTGCAGATTACTGAGATATTCAATGTTTTCAAGCCCCGCGTAATCTGCGAATGATTTCAGCGCCGCAAGCCTTTGGTTGGTCGTAGATATACCTGATCCGTTACTGCGCAGCCACTCAAGATATCCGATCACCAATGAGCGATTGAAATCACTCATCTTAAAATCTGACCAGCTAAGACTTTTCTCCTCCATGATGAATCTGACAAATAGTTTAAGCGCGTCCTTATAACTGCTTATAGTGTTATGAGAATAATTCCTCTGCAGAGGAAGATAATTGGCCAGATAGTCAGTAACCAACCCTGCAAAATCAGTAGTATTCTTTGTCACTGAATGTCACCTCCTCAATGATGTTGGGAAATGATCTTGAAAGACTTTCTCTGATTGCAGGAAATGATGCGGCAGTAAGTTTAAGATAATAAGCTGTCTCCTCGAATGTTTCATGCCCAAGCATAGTCCGCATATATGGCAGGAAAGCCAATAAATCTTTTTCTTCTTCTGCCCATTTTCTTAACAGATTTACACAGTAAGTATGTCGGAAATCATGTACACGCGGTCCTTTACCGGTATGTGGAATTCCAGCTTTATCAAGATAACGCCGGAAATTGTGATAAATGTTATGAAGCTTCATCTCCTGACCGGGACGGATCATGAAGAAATATTCATCCTCAGGGGAATCCAAATGAATCGCATTTTTTAGCTCGATACATTTCTGAACTAACGAGGGATGTATTGGAACGATACGGTCTTTGTGGTTCTTAGCCATCCGAACAGTCAGATATCCATCAGTAAGGTTAAAGTCACATATTTTCGCCAATCTCAGCTCTGAAACACGGAGTCCGCTTGTGTAGAGTATCCGAAAAAACACCGGCATTACCTGTGCGCGATACGGACATTCAGCAGGTACTGATTGACTCAGATCCACTGCCTTGAAAAATCTCTTTAATTCGTCATCACTATAGATATGCGCATCATATTTTGGAGAATGGCGAGTTAAACCTTTTCTCGGAATATATGCAGGTATATGTAAACTGTCCAGATAAGTACAGAAAACTCTTAACTGGCTGATTCTTGAAGCTTGATTGGCACTGGTTTCCCAACTGCGTTTTCTGCACCACTCATCAGAGATTTCCTTAGTGATGACTTTTTCCGTAACACCATTTTCTATCAGAAAACGATCAATTCGTCTAAAGCCGAGTTCCTCAGTTTTATATGAGAAACCTATGGCCTGTTTTAAGCTGACAAGATCACGAAATTCATCGTGGAATACACTCTTATATTCGATGTCGGTCATACTCACACCCCGGTGGCGCTAATACGCATTCCGCCAATTTCTTCAGATCTGTCTTCAGATAAATGCCTGTGATATCTATATCGGAATGGCCAAGAACTTCAGAAATAACAGGAAGTGGAGTTCCCATTTCCAATAACATAGTTCCTGCCGAGTGCCGAAGAGAATGGAAACCAGAGTGTTTATTCTTGTCCCGGCGGATTCCAGCCTTATTCATGTAGCGAAATATGACGCCGTTCAAATGATCACTATCTGGAAAATGATCAAAGGGAGGCATGTGCTTGATGAAAACATAATCAGAACCATCGTATTCGGGTCTGCCATTCTGGATATAGTCAATAACTGCCCAGCCAACAGGTTCAGGAATAGGAAGTGTCAATGGTTTATGTGTTTTGTTTTGAATGATATTCAGTGTTTTAGACTCCCAATCAAAGTTACTGAATCTAAGATCTTTGATGTCCCCTACACGCAATCCCAAAACACATGCAATCAGGATCATTGCATAATTCCTTTTACCAATAGGGCTTGAGCGATCAATGACGCTTATCAATCGCTTGATTTCATCGAGCGTCCAGGCAGAAGGTATTTTTGCGTTTTTTGAAATCGGTGCCATATGAATCTTCGAAGGTATATCTTCAGTTAGTATTTGCTGGTTGATCAAATATCTTAGGAAATGTCGTAATCCGCAAATCTTTTGTTCAACCGATTTATAGCTTAAGCCCGCAAAAGTGCGGATATACAGATTACACAGTTCAAGATTCAAGTTGCTCAGATCATAAACTTCTTTTTGATTTAGATAGTCCAGAAATTCCGTTGCCGTGTATTCATAGTGCTCCGCAGTACATTTAGACAGTCCGCCCGATTTCAAATATGTCAGGTAACCATTGAAAACCTCCAGATGTTCTTTACAGATCTGTATCGGATTGCGTGATGCATAATACCGACGTGTGAGAACTTGATGAATCCTGTAATCTTCAAGCATATTGACAATGCGTAACAGCTGCACACGCTGTTGTGATAATGTTCCGTCGTTATATCGTGTTTTCAAATCATACTGCTTTTCAAGGTAACTTAGACCTTTCTCAATGTCGAATGACGTATCGCCATATGTCTCGATGAGAAAAGATTCTATCTTTTTCCATTCGCGTTGATAAAATTGAATGGTTACTGGATTGTAGTTATTTTTGTTGAGTAACTGTATTAAACCTGCCGTTATTTCTTCCAGCCTCATGTCCGATTCTCCTTTCTAAGATGTGACATCTTCAATCACACGATAAATAGAAAATCAGTTCATTATAAGTCTTATAGTTCAACTAATATGCAGTCATACTGAAAGAAGAGGGATCAATATTATGTGGAGATAATCAGAACAAGTAGCGGGAGACAATACGGATATAATCCAGTTAACTCAGCATAATGCAATACTCCACATAAGG
>DFGZ01000012.1 GCA_002371295.1 Oribacterium sp. UBA3737
GATAAGTCCAGGGCACCCGAGCACATTAGAAGCAATGAAGTATTTCCTCCTGTCGATGAGAGGATGGGCATTGAAGAAATGCTCCTTGGCTATACGATCAACGGCGCGATACAGCTGGGCATCGAGGACCACAAGGGTTCCATCACCGCCGGCAAGGACGCGGACTACCTGGTATTTGAAAATGACCTGCTGACTGCCGAGAGAGAGGGATTCAGCTATAATGCGCCGGCAGATGTGTATATTTGCGGCAGAAAGCAAAACTAAAAAATACCGAAGCTATCCCCCCAACCAATCAACAGGAACAGCTTTTGAATGGTTTAACAGGCACTTACTTTAGTGAAAACTGGAGTAGGTGCCTTTTTTCGTGCTTGTGGCTCTTCTCTTGATTTTCTTCCGTGAATGGAATATAATAATAATTCAGTTAGATGTGACTAACCGGCGTTTGCTGCCATAACCCGTTATATAGACCTTCCTGGGCGTGAAGGAAAAGCGGTCTTCTTCTGTCCAGAATGCTGCAATAAACATGCCGGATGAATTTTTTTTGGCCAAACGGTTAGTCGGGACTAACGAAAAAGAGGACAATATTTTTCACAATCAGGAGGGCAGTATGCTTTTAACCATTTTTCTGGCAATCGTATTCTGCGCAGCGATGGCAATGATGCTGATATCCTGCGTGGCATTTATACAGGACAATAAGTTCTTCGGCTCGGCCCCGAAGGAAGCGCGAGAAGTAATCATCCAGAAAGAACACGAACTCTTCTACGGTGCCAGGGCAATCGGATGGACACTGTTTATCATCAGCGTTCTGATGATTCTTGGTGTGGGCGTGATCGCTGTCTGGGACGGATTCAGAAGCGGATTTACATTCTGGCAGTTCTTCTTGAGGTTCGTGTTAATCTTCACCATTTATAAGATTTGCGACATGGTTCTCATCGACAACTTTCTGCTTCTGAAGTTTCACTTTTTCCAGCATTATTACCCCGAGGCGACACATGTGATGGAAGGGCGGAAGTATGGCTTCAACATTGTAAGCCAGCTGCTGAAGCTGTTTGTAATCTTTCCGGCGGTATCTGCGCTGGCGGCGTGGATCTGCACATTGTTTTGATCGTATTTGAAGACGGGGGTATAGAGCATTGCAAAGAATCGAAATGTCCCGAAATGTTCCGAAATGTTATTCCGGCGGATTCGATATTAAAATATCGAGAAGGGGATTTTAATGAGACCGTTTATATCAAAGGTGATGAAAAACGGTGGACAGAATACATCAACTTGTGCAGAGAATACAGAGAGGATTCGTCTATTCCGTCACTAAAGGAGTTACAGAATGAGGAAATAGTGACGAAAGATGGTTTCGCAAAATCCGGATTTATCATGTTTGAGGATAGTTATGATGAAGAGCAATTTTCGGATCCTAAAGAACTCATTGTTGAAATAATAAAAAAAGAGGGGCCTAAGTTGGTAAAGGATCTTCAAGCGAGAACAAAATATAATAGCAGAAGTCAGTTTTTGGCAGAAGTTTTAAAGCCATTAATGGATGCGGATATTATATATCGAGATGGAAATCTAAAGTCACCGACAGCACTCATCAAAATAAAATAGTGAACGATTTAAAAATGCTTTTTAGGCGCTTACAGAAATGTAGGCGCTTTTATTTGCAAGAAGTGCAGGAAATCCATGCGGATATTCTATGCACTGACCGGAGACAGGACGGCTCCGGCATTTTGATAAAAAAATGCGGATATCCGCAAAAATTTCATAAATGTCATTGACTTAGAAGATGAAAGGATGTTATATTGTACATGAAATAAATGCGGATAACCGCAAATAAATCGTGAGGTGCACAAATGTATCCGAGAGAGCAGTATTTGAAGGAGATAATCTCTAAGAAGGATAATGGACGTATTAAGATCATCACAGGACTTCGCCGAAGCGGCAAATCGGTATTGCTGTTTCAGTTGTATCGGGAATGGCTCTTGGGAGAAGGTGTGAAGGAAGATCAGATCATTGCCCTTGCATTGGACATATTGGAAAATGCCAGATATCGTAATCCATTGGAGCTGGATAAGCATATCCGGGATCATATGACCGACCCTAAGAAGAGATACTATATTTTCATAGATGAGATCCAGTTTGTATCCGAGATTCAGAATCCATACGTGGATAATAAGGATGCTAGGATAACGTTTATCGATGTTATCCTCGGGTTTATGCAAATGGATAACGCCGATGTGTATGTTACCGGCAGTAATTCCAAGATGCTGTCTTCGGATATATTGACTCAGTTTAGAGGCAGAGGCGATGAGATCCGTGTATATCCGTTGTCATTTGCGGAGTTTTATAACGAATATGAAGGGGATAAGAGGGGAGCTTGGCAGGATTATTATACTTATGGCGGAATGCCGTTTGCCATTTCTCTTGAATCGCATGAGGAAAAAAGCAGATATTTAAAGGATCTCTTTGATAGGACTTATATAAAAGACGTGCTTGAAAGACACGAAATAAAGAATGATACGGAAGTGCTGGAAATACTGCTTGATGTCCTTGCGTCGGGGATCGGATCCCTTACTAATCCAAGTAAACTGGCGAATACGTTTAAAAGTGAACGGCAGATTGGAATAGGCTCGGAAACAATTGAAAAATATATCGGTTATTTTGAGGAATCATTTCTCATAGAGAAAGCCGTTCGTTATGATGTAAAGGGAAGAAAGTATATCGGGACCCCCGCCAAATACTATTACACCGATCCGGGGCTTCGAAATGCGAGGCTTGGATTCAGGCAACTGGAAGAGACTCACATCATGGAAAACATACTGTATAACGATCTCATCCGAAGGGGCATGAATGTTGACGTGGGTGTGGTGGAATACAATACCAAGGATGCCGACGGAAAGAAGATCCGGAAGCAGTTGGAGGTAGATTTTGTAGTGAACAAGGGCGATAAGCGCTTCTATATACAGTCAGCACTTTCTATAGCTGATCCGGAAAAAAAGGAGCAGGAGATAGCATCCTTAAAGCGGATACCCGATTCATTTGCCAAGATCGTTGTTGTGAGGGATTATCTTAAACCGTGGCAGGATGAGAACGGTATCACTTATGTAGGCATAGAGCAATTCCTTCTGAATGAAGATCTTTTAAAATAAGTGCACACGCCCTCACAACTTCCTAAACAACAAATGAAAGGGAAAAAAACCATGGTTAAAGTATATTGCTACTCAAAATGTTCAACCTGTAAGAAGGCGCTGAAATGGTTGGAGGATAATAACGTTGAGCATACTGTAATCGATATTAAAGGAGACAATCCGGACGAAAAGACGCTGCGGGAGCTTCACAAGAAGAGCGGCCTGCCACTAAAGAGATTATTCAACACCAGCGGACAATTGTATCGACAAATGGAGCTGTCCAGGAAGCTGCCGGACATGAGTGAAGATGAGATATTTAAGATTCTATCATCGGACGGTATGCTGGTGAAGAGACCTTTACTGGTAACGGATAATACAGTTATTCCCGGGTTTAAGGAAGAACTCTGGAGGGATGCTTTATGTTAACGCGAGATGAGGCGCTTACCTATGGACTGTCCCTTCCGGATACATACCAGGACGCGCCGTTCAAGGATACCAACTGGCAGCTTGTAAGGTACAAGCAGAATAAGAAAGCCTTTCTTTGGACATATGAACGTGATGGTTATATCAATCTAAATGTGAAGGTTGACCCGGAAAAAGCCTTGTTTTGGAGAGATATTTACGCATCTGTAATCCCCGGCTACCATCAGAACAAGGAGCATTGGAACACAATTATTCTAGATGGTACGATTCCGGAGGATGACATCAAGTTGATGATTGCAGAGAGTTACGATCTTATATCGGATAGTCCGTCGAAGAGAATCTATGAGGCGGTGAAGCAGATTCCATACGGACATGTTGCTACTTATGCGCAGGTGGCGGAGGCAGCAGGTGATCGGAAGATGGCAAGGGCTGTGGGAAATGCGCTTCACAAGAATCCCGACCCGGAGAATATTCCATGCTTTCGAGTGGTAAATGCCAAAGGAGAGCTTTCCGGAGAGTTTGCTTTTGGAGGTGTTGGAGCGCAGGCAAAGCTGCTTGAAGCCGAAGGTGTTGAGGTGATAGGTGGC
>DFGZ01000178.1 GCA_002371295.1 Oribacterium sp. UBA3737
AGCTTCCGTTTGGAAACAGCTTGGAGTATAATGGTTTTTAAGGAGAAGTGATATGAAAATAGTTATGTTAGGAGCTCCCGGCGCAGGCAAGGGAACTCAGGCCAAAATGATAGCAGCAAAGTATGATATCCCCCATATTTCCACAGGTGATATCTTCAGGGCAAATATCAAGGAAGGTACAGAACTCGGCAGAAAGGCTAAAGAGTACATGGATCAGGGTCAGCTTGTTCCCGATTCACTTACACTTGAACTTATCATGGACAGATTCAGCAAGGCTGACTGTGCAAACGGATATGTACTTGACGGTTTCCCCAGAACTATACCTCAGGCAGAAGCTTTAACAAAGGCTCTTACCGAAAAGGGAGACAAGATCGACTTTGCGATCAATGTGGATGTTCCCGATGAGAACATCGTGAACAGAATGTCAGGAAGACGCTGCTGCTTAAAGTGCGGCGGAACCTTCCACGTAAAGTACAACCCTCCCAAAAAAGAAGGTATCTGTGACCTGTGCGGTGCAGAGCTCGTTATCCGTGATGATGACAAGCCTGAGATCGTTAAGAAGAGACTTGTTGCTTATCATGAGCAGACACAGCCTCTTATCGATTACTACGCAAAGGAAGGCGTACTGCAGAACGTTGACGGTACCGTTGATGTTGATGTGGTATTTAACAACATAGTAAGTATACTCAGTAAATAATAATTGACATAACATTTGGCGGATGTTAGATTAGGAGATAAAAGATGGCAATCACTATTAAATCGGAGCGCGAGATCGAACTCATGCGCGAAGCCGGTAAGATTTTATCAAAGGTACATGACATACTTGCCAAAGAAGTAAAGCCCGGTGTTTCTACCTGGCATATTGACAAGGTTGGAAAAGAAGCTATATACGATTTCGGATGCAAGCCGTCCTTCTTAGGGTATGACGGATATCCCGCATCGATATGTGTTTCTGTTAATGACGAAGTAATACACGGTATCCCCAGCAAAACAAGGATACTTAAAGAAGGTGATATCGTAAGCTTGGATGCAGGTGTGATATATAAGGGGTACCAGTCGGATGCGGCACGTACACATGCCTGCGGCGAGATATCGGCCAGAGCAAAGGAACTTATCGAAGTTACACGCCAGAGTTTCTTCGAGGGTATAAAGTTCGCGAGGGAAGGAAATCATCTTTTCGATATTTCCGCGGCAGTTGAAGACTGTGTTACACCTCACGGATTTACATGTGTAAGGGATTTTGTTGGACATGGCATCGGAACCGAGATGCACGAGGAACCCCAGATCCCCAACTATCATCAGAAAAGACGCGGCCCCAAGCTTTATGCCGGCATGACTCTTGCCATAGAGCCCATGGTCAATATCGGCAGACCCGATGTAGTCTGGATGGATGATGACTGGACCATAGTGACCGAGGACGGTTCACTTTCGGCTCACTATGAAAATACGATACTCATAACAAAGGGAGATCCCGAGATACTTTCTCTCGTTCCTCCCAGCACACTTTAATTAGGAGATAATGAATGTCTAAAGCAGATGTAGTTGAAATTGAAGGTACTGTAGTTGAAAAATTACCGAATACCATGTTTCAGGTAGAACTTGAGAACGGTCACAGGGTACTTGCTCATATCAGCGGCAAACTGAGAATGAATTTTATCAAGATCGTTCCCGGCGACAAAGTAACATTAGAGCTTTCACCTTATGATCTTACCAAGGGAAGGATCATCTGGAGAGATAAATAATTGCATTCAAAATAAAAAAAGTCTTTGACAATTGATTTTTTTTATGATAATATCAATCTGTTGGACTTTTTTGAAAGGAGTGAAGATTATGAAGGTTAGATCTTCGGTTAAACCAATTTGCGAAAAGTGCAAAGTAATCAGGAGAAAGGGAGCCATCAGAATTATCTGTGAGAATCCCAAACACAAGCAGAGACAGGGTTGATATCATATTGAAAACAGAATATAGATAGCACATGCTTTCTGCGTTACAACATATTATATTATGTTGTGATATTGTAGGCAATGATTCGTGAGAATCTGTTGCTTAAGTGCGGAATGTCATCATCATTCCGGCTTTCGTGTGTGTACACGATACAATTTAAAGCGGCTGAATGTCTGTCGAAAGACAGACGGTGGCATACTGCCCGAATGAAGGAGAAGTATGCTTTGGTTCATGCCGGTTTAAGACCGGCTTATATTTTTTTATACGGAGGTGCAAAAGCGCGTATGGCTCGTATCAGTGGTGTTGATTTACCAAGAGATAAGCGTGTAGAAATCGGCCTTACCTATATTTACGGTATTGGCAGAGTTAGTTCAAACAAGATTTTGGACAAGGCTAATGTTAATCCGGACACTAGAGTCCGCGATCTCACAGACGACGAAGTAGCCAGAATTCGTGACATCGTAGATGCAGAATACATGGTAGAAGGTGACTTAAGACGTGAGACAGCTCTTAACATCAAGAGATTACAGGAAATCGGATGTTACAGAGGTATCCGTCACAGAAAGGGTCTCCCTGTCCGTGGCCAGAATACCAAAAATAATGCCAGAACTCGCAAGGGACCCAGACGTACCGTTGCGAACAAGAAGAAATAATTAGGAGGAAGGCTTAAAATGGCAGCAAAAGCAACAGCTAAAAAAGTCACAAAGAAGCGTGTTAAGAAAAATATTGACCGTGGACAAGCACATATCCAGTCATCATTTAACAATACGATAGTTACTCTTACTGACGCTCAGGGAAATGCTATTTCATGGGCAAGTGCAGGCGGATTAGGTTTCAGAGGCTCAAAGAAGTCTACTCCCTACGCAGCACAGATGGCAGCTGAGACTGCAGCTAAGGCAGCAGTAGTTCATGGCTTAAAGTCAGTAGATGTTATGGTTAAAGGTCCCGGATCGGGCCGTGAGGCAGCAATCCGTGCATTACAGGCATGCGGTATCGAAGTAACAAGTATCAAGGATGTTACTCCCGTTCCTCATAACGGATGCAGACCGCCCAAGCGCAGAAGAGTATAATAGGAGGTATATAAAGACATGGCTAGAGATATGGGTCCCGTATTAAAGAAGTGCAGATCTCTTGGAATCGAGCCCGGTTTCCTCGGAATCGATAAGAAGTCAAACAGGACTTTCGCAAGAGCAGGCAAGAAGGTTAGTGAATACGGATTACAGTTAAAAGAAAAGCAGAAGGCTAAGTTTATATATGGCGTACTTGAGAAGCCTTTCAGAAATATGTTCGCTAAGGCTGAGAAGATGAGAACAGGTACAGCAGGTGAGAACCTTATGATTCTCCTTGAGATGAGACTGGACAACGTTCTTTTCCGCCTCGGTATCGGCAGGACCAGAAGAGAGTCAAGACAGATCGTAGATCACAGACATGTTCTGGTAAACGGCAAGTGTGTAAATATTCCTTCATACACTGTTAAGGCCGGAGATGTTATCTCTATTAAGGAGAAATTTAAGTCAGCTCAGAGATATAAGGATATCCTCGAGGTTACAGGCAGCAGATTAGTACCTGCTTGGCTTGAGGCAGATCGTGAGAACCTTACAGGAACCGTTAAGGAAGTTCCTTCAAGGGATCAGATCGATGTACCCGTAAATGAGATGCTTATCGTCGAGTTATACTCCAAATAATAGAATAAAGGAGGGTTCAAGTAAATGTTCGGTTTTGAAACGCCATCACTTGAAATTACAGAAATTTCTGAGGACAAGAAATATGGTCGCTTTGTTGTTGAACCGTTGGAAAGAGGTTATGGTATTACCCTCGGCAATTCTTTAAGAAGAATAATGCTTTCTTCACTTCCCGGAGCTGCAGTAAGCAGCATCAAGATCCCCGGAGTCGTTCATGAGTTCTGCGGAATCCCCGGCGTTAAGGAAGATGTTACCGAGATCATAATGAATATCAAGAACCTTGCTATAAAGAATAACAGCACAACAGATGAACCCAAGAAGGCTTATATTGATTTCGAAGGCGAAGGAGTTGTTACAGCCGGAGATATCCATGCTGATTCGGATATAGAGATATTAAATCCCGATCAGGTTATTGCTACATTAAGCGGCGGAGTTGATTCCCGTCTTGAGATTGAAATGACTATCACCAAGGGAAGAGGATATATCAGCGCAGATAAGAATAAGAGCGCAGATCTTCCTATCGGAGTTATCGCGATCGATTCCATCTATACACCTGTTGAGCGTGTCAACATGAGTGTTGAGAACACCCGTGTAGGTCAGGTTACTGACTATGATAAGCTTACACTTGATGTTTGGACAAAGGGTACCATCACTCCCGATGAGGCAGTCAGTCTTTCAGCTAAGGTTCTTAGCGAGCACTTAAAGACCTTTATCGATATTTCCGATAAGGGACGTGAGGCAGTAGTTATCGAGCCTAAGAAGGAAGAAGGAACTGTAGCAGCAGCATGTGAAATCAATATTGATGAACTGGAACTTTCGGTTCGTTCATATAATTGTCTTAAGCGTGCAGGAATCAATACTGTTGGTGAGCTTGTTAACAAGACAGCTGAGGATATGATGAAGGTTCGTAACCTCGGAAGAAAGTCACTTGACGAGGTTCTTGCCAAGCTGAAAGAACTTGGTTTATCACTTAAAGAAAGTGAAGAATAATACGTCGAATGCTGTGACAGCAGCGTTCTATCATTTATTGTAATTAGGAGGAAATATACATGGCCGGCTATAGAAAACTTGGAAGAACTGCTAGTCAGAGAAAAGCTCTTTTAAGAAATCAGGTTTCCAATCTTCTCTATCACGGAAAGATCAGAACTACCGATACCAAAGCTAAAGAGATCCGTAGAATCGCAGAGAGCTTCATCGCTTTGGCAGTTAAGGAAAGAGATAATTATGATACAGTTACCGTAACTTCTAAGGTTGCCCGCAAGGATATGAACGGCAGCAGAGTTAAGGAAGAAGTAGACGGAAAGAAAGTAACCGTATTTGATAACGTTGAGAAAGAGATCAAGAAGGATAAGCCTTCAAGACTTGCAGCAAGAAGAAAGATGAATGCATTCCTTTATGATGTTACCGAGGTTCCTACAGAAGCTTCAGGTAAGAAGAAGGGTACAAAGAAGATCAATATTGCTGACAAGCTTTTCAACGACATCGCTCCTAAGTATGCTAACCGCAACGGTGGATACACCCGTATCGTTAAGATCGGTCCCCGTAAGGGTGATGCTGCTATGGAAGTTCTTATTGAGCTTGTATAATACGCGTAAAAATATTGGGGTTGCCGCTTAATTGCGGTGACCCCATCTTTTTTATATCGCATATGGATAATTTTAGGGCTCTGTCCGGGCAGCAT
>DFGZ01000256.1 GCA_002371295.1 Oribacterium sp. UBA3737
CCATCACCAAGAGCCTCCTCGATACGAAGGAGCTGGTTGTACTTAGCTACACGCTCTGATCTTGAAGGAGCACCTGTCTTGATCTGGCATGTGTTAAGAGCTACAGCAAGATCAGCAATTGTTGTATCCTCTGTCTCACCTGATCTGTGGGAAACGATTGCTGTATAGTGATGCTTGTGAGCAAGCTTGATAGCGTTCATTGTCTCTGAAAGAGAACCGATCTGGTTAAGCTTAATAAGGATAGAGTTAGCAACGCCAAGGTCGATACCCTTCTGAAGTCTCTCTACGTTTGTAACGAAAAGATCATCACCAACAAGCTGAACCTTGTCACCAAGAACCTTGGTCATCTTCTGCCAGCCTTCCCAATCTTCCTCATCAAGACCATCCTCGATAGAGATGATAGGATACTTCTCTGTAAGCTTCTTCCAGTGCTCGATGAGCTCGTCTGTTGTGAAGTCCTTACCAGCCTTTGGAAGGTGATATACGCCCGGCTTATCGCTCTTCCACTCAGATGAAGCAGCATCCATAGCAAGAACGAAATCCTTACCAGGCTCATAGCCAGCCTTCTTGATAGCAGCTACGATGTAATCAAGAGCTTCCTCATCAGATGCAAGGTTAGGAGCGAAACCACCCTCATCACCTACAGCAGTTGCAAGACCGTTAGCCTTGAGCTCTGCCTGAAGTGCGTGGAATACTTCTGAACACCAGCGAAGACCTTCCTTGAAGCTTGGAGCGCCAGCAGGCATGATCATGAACTCCTGAGCATCGATGTTGTTTGCAGCATGTGCACCACCGTTAACGATGTTCATCATAGGAACAGGAAGCTCTACACCTGCAGCTCCGCCAAGGAACTGATGAAGAGAAACACCAAGAGATTCAGCAGCTGCATGAGCAGATGCAAGAGATACAGCAAGGATTGCATTAGCACCAAGCTTTGACTTATCCTTTGTGCCGTCAAGCTTTAACATAGCCTCATCTACAGCATAAACATCTGTAGCATCAACACCCTGTAATGCATCATTGATCAGAGTATTAACATTCTCAACAGCCTTAAGAACACCCTTACCACAATAACGAGCCTTGTCACCGTCACGAAGCTCAAGAGCCTCGAACTGACCTGTAGAAGCACCGCTTGGTACAGCTGCTCTTCCAACAGTACCGTCTGCAAGAGTTACCTCTGCCTCAACTGTCGGGTTAGATCTTGAATCAAGGATTTCACGTGCGTGAACATTTACAATTGTCTGATAATCATTCATGTCATTTACCTCTTTCATTTGAAACGCCGGTCCGTTTGAATTTCGCCTTGCGAAGGGCCGCCGTTACATGCCATTCTTTTATAGAAAAGTGACACTATCTCCTTGGTCTCTCTTTGTACTTGACCAAGTGCAATTATATCACTGCAATTTCTTGGTCGCAACCGAATCATAGGCTGAATATATGAATTTAACAGGCATTTCATATAACATTTTGACTATAATCGGACCTTTTTTTGCGTTAAATCTGTCATTATTTCGCAAAACCTTTCTGCTATAATAGTGTCCATGAGGCAAATATCCCAAAACTCCCTCTTCTAAAACCGTATTTAGACCTTCCCTGTTGTGAGAATGTCTAAAAATTAACAATTTTCAGGAGAATCCATGGCTTTAAAATATCACGAACAGGTTGACAGAGATAATACACTTAAGCTCAGAGAACAGCTTTCTGAACTTCCCGCCTGCTGCACAACTTTTTTCAGAGGCATTGAACCCAGAACCTCTTCCAGGACACGCATCGCCTACGCCTATGATCTGAAGGTTTTCTTCCAGTTTCTTATAGATCAGAATCCTCTTTTCAGGGAACGAAGCACAAGGGACTTCTCTCTCGATGATATAGACAGGCTTAGTGTCCTTGACCTTGAAGACTATATGGAGTATCTGAAGTACCGTAAGCGCACGACTAAGGACTCAAAAGGCAACGAGCTTATCACCGATGTGGTAAACAGCCGTACTGCCATAAAGCGCAAGATAGCTTCTCTCCGCACCTTTTACAATTACTTCTATAGAAATCAGCTCATAAAGAATAACCCGGCAGCCATGATACAGATGCCGAAGCTTAAGGATAAGGAAATCATCCGACTGGATACAAATGAAGTGGCGGATTTTCTTGATGAGGTAGAGACCGGAGAAGGACTCACAGAAAGACAGCAAATATTCCATAATAAAACAGAATTAAGAGACAGTGCCATGATGACACTGATGCTCGGAACAGGCATCCGAGTTTCGGAATGTGTCGGGCTCAACATAAACGACGTCGATTTCAACAATGACGGAATACACATACACAGAAAGGGCGGAAAGGAAGTGACCATTTACTTCGGAGACGAGGTAGAGAGCATCCTTATGGCCTATATGGAATACAGAAAGCTCCAGATCGCGGAGCCGGGCTCTGAGGATGCACTGTTCCTTTCTCTCAGGAACCAGCGCATCTCCGTCCGCTCGGTAGAATATATGGTAAAAAAATATGCAAAGACTGTGACTCCTCTTAAGCACATCACACCACATAAGCTCAGAAGTACCTATGGCACCAATCTCTACAAAGAGACCGGTGATATCTATCTTGTGGCTGATGTTCTGGGGCACAACGACGTAAATACAACCAAGAAGCACTATGCCGCTCTTGAGGATGAGCGCCGCAGAAGCGCCAGAAATAAAGTGCGTTTAAGAGAGGATTGATCCTCTCTTAAATACTGTCAGCGCTCTTTTATCCCTAATTTTTCATGCATGGCCTTCTTATGCTCATACATCCTCTGATCAGCTATATTTCTAAGCTCGTTAGGATTGTCACTGTCGTATGGTGCCATGGCAAAACCTGCACTGGCACTTATACTTATGCTGTATTCATCAGTTTCCAGAATAGGCTTTTCAAAGGCTTCGCCGATCCTTTCCAGTATTCTTTCATACTCAGACTTCGGAATATCTTCATCCACAAGAATGGCGAACTCGTCTCCGCCCAGTCTGTATACCTCAAAATCAGATACTGATGCAAGTCTTATTGCGGTTTCCTGAAGCACCTCATTACCCACATGATGGCCGTAGTTATCATTGGCATACTTAAACAGATTGAGATCCACATAAAACAGGCCGTAATAATCCTTTACGTGTGAAAGTATCCTCAGCTTCTCTCCGAACACACGGCGGTTCTTAAGGCCCGTAAGCTCATCGTGATTGCCTCTGTAATCCAGGAACTCCACCAGCGTCTGGTTCCTGATCCTGAAGCCGATGAAATACGAAATGCTCTGTATAAGTCTCAGGGTATCTATCTCTTCACTGACCTCATAGTTATCAGCGCAGAGGAAGCCCAGAAGTCTGTGCCTGTTGTCATAAAAAGGTGCCCAGACAAATCTCTCAACCCCCAGCTCTGTTAAAAGGCGGTACCCTTCAGGCTCCCTCTCCTTCAGGATCCCGACATCATCAATCCTGATGATACCATCTTCATTAAGATAATTTTGCCAGTTTGCAAGATACTGTTCATAGCTGAGCCCTGACAGAACATCCATACGCCGGTCACCCTCATCGGCACACCATCTAAATAAAGATCTGAAGGTCACCCTGTCTGTGATAAGAATGTCCATACTGCTGGGATGAATGACCTGACCGATCTCCTTAAGAACCTTGTTCATAATATTCTTATACTCATCCTCACTGCTGAGAAGTCTGGTTATACGCACTATGGCATCATCTGTGGTTGAATTTCGTCTGAGCAGCTCCTTTTCCAGATGGCTGTCATCGATGAAAGTGCACACAACGATAAAGCATCCTTCAATATTGGTAGGAGCTATGGTGAACTCCATCCAGTGCCCCAGGAATTTGCTGTAGGTTGTATGGTGACTTTCCTCTCCGCAAAATGCCGCCCTGTATCCGAAGTCCAGAAGCTCCGGGATATCTTCCTTAAATGTCTCTGTGACCAGTCTTCCAACGATCTCATCCTTCGAACGGCCAAGTCCTCTTGAAAAACGCTCATTGGCATATAGATACTTGGCGTTCTCCGCTCCGGTGCCGTCCTCATTCAATATGGTCTGGAAAACCGCATAAGCAACCGGAAGGCTCTTTTGCAGTTCAGACATCTTATCAAAAAGCAGGAATGCGTTTTTTATTAATGATCCATCAGATTCTATCCTTTGATTCGACATATATGATAAGCCTTTCCTAACGAACTTAAATCAAACTTCTCTATATTTTACATCGGTCAAAATAATAAAATCCATAACATTGTCAAGTCAATGTTAATTAAAATCTAAGCTCTTAAAACATCTTCATATTGTCGGCATTCCACTTGCCCGCCTTTTTCAATGCTGTCTTCCGGCTGTAAAGGGTTCTGACCGAAACGCCTGCGAACTCGGCAGTCTCCTTTGTATTATGCTCCGAAGAATACTTAAACACCTCACTGACCGTCACCTTTGTTTCCTTCTTTTTGAACCATCCGGCCCCTCGGGTCCTATGATGCTCATGTATCCCCACTTCAACATTGATAAAGCTGTCCTTATGCTTTCCTGTCCTTTTTTCGAGACTGCTTTCAAGAAAATGAACGTATATTCCGCAGGCCTCCAGTTTCTCCGAAAGAAGAGCAATGTCTCTCTTAAGATCCTCTGTGGTTTCACCCTCCGCCGGTGCCATTTTAAATCTGTGATACAGAATATCATATCCAAAAGAATCCTTTGCCTTCTCAATCATATACTCTGCCCCCTCATTTTCGGCATTTTTTAAATGTTGCCGAGTAAATTATACAAAAAATGTCTCCCGAATGGAAGCTGTCCATACGAGAGACACTATGAATTTTACAGCTCGTTTATATCAACGATCTTCTTTCCGTCTGACCATATACGTTCAAGATCATAGAAGAGACGCTGCTCCTTATCAAACACATGAACGATGATATCATTGTAATCAAGAAGTATCCAGCCGCTGTTTAGAACACCTTCCTTGCGACGGAGATCTATATTAAGCTCAGCCATCTTATCCTCTACCGCATCACTCAGTGCATCCACCTGTCTCAGGTTATCAGCAGTGGCTATCACAAAATAATCCGCAATGACCGATACCTCGGATATGTCGATAACTGTGATATCGTATCCTTTTTTATCAGAAATAGCATTGTAAGCTGCCTTGACCATTTCTCTTGATGTTTCACTAGCCATTAAAAGTTTACTCCTTTACTGCCATAAATACTTTCTCATATCCTATATCTTACTTTATCGGTAAACCGCGCTTTTTCATAAGCTCTTTATAATAATTATATGTATCATAGGAATCCTTACAGATAAATCCGCCAGATTCTTCAAGATAGCTTATGGTATCCTCGTTTATCTCATAGACCGCTCTGTCCAGGTCCAAAAAAGCCAGTTTCCTTATTTCCGGAAGTCTCGCCGCCTTGTATCTTCTGGCCTCGATATAATCTGCCACAAAAACTATGGCTTCCAGAGTGCTCATCTCAGGTCTTCCGAGGGTATGATAGTAAATAGCCGACAGGATCTCCCTATCTTCGATTCCAAAGCCTCTGCGGGCGTACTCTGCGCCGTAAACCGAATGAATCACCTGAGGAGCCTTAAGCATATCCTCCGTAAGCTCCACGCCTTCTTTTCCGCAAAGCTTTATAAGCTCCTGATTGGAAAACTGTTTTGCGCAATCATGCAAAAGCCCTGCCACCTCTGCCTGATAAAGATCAACACCGTATTTCATGGCGAGACATATTGAGGTAAAGCTCACGCTCAGAGAATGTTCATACCTGTCGGGCTTCAATATTTTCTTCAGTTTCTTTCTGTATTCAAGGATTTCCGAAAGATCAGGCTTCTCACCGTCACTCTTTTTAGTGACATTCTTATCTGATGCCATATAAGCCTCCAAAATGCCCGGTCACAGCCGTCATACGAAATCACGGCAGAGAACGGCATTGAATTTGTCAATTATCTAAGCATACATCATTTATACAGCCCTTTATCCTTTATATAAAGAGCCACCTCCCGGGGCACAAGTCCCGAAATATCCTCACCCTTTGCCGCCATTTCTCTTATCATGGTGCTGGAAATATCCGACTCTTCAAAGTCAAGGACACTGACATCGGCCCCGAAACGTTCCTGAAGATATCTTACCTGATCCATAAAGCTCCGCTGCCTCCCGGGATATTCCCGCTCAGCAACCACCAGAGTGGCAATCTTCATGATGATCTCCGGATGCCACCATGTATCTATCTGATACATGGAATCGGACCCTATAATAAAATAAAAATGAATATCCGGATAAAGCTCATTAAGTTTCCCCAGAGTCTCCGCCGTATATGTTTCGCCATCTCTCAAAAGCTCAAAATCGGACATCCGAAAACCCTCACGGCCTGAGACCGCAAGGGTAGTCATCTCCGCCCTTAACCTTGAGGGAGTTACATTCTTCTTTTTCTTAAAATAAGGATCCTTGGCAGGCATGAACCACACCTCGTCAAGAGATAACTGTATCCTGGCACATTCCCCAAGAGCAAGATGGGCATTATGAATGGGATCAAAGGTCCCACCCATTATACCCACTTTTTTTTCTGGAAAATCCTTATGAGAACGCTGAACTTTATCCATCCCGGCACTACTCATGAACAACTCCTCTGTAAGTCTGTGAATCCGCTCGAAAGCATATCACACACATCATGGTAATATCATCGAACTGTTCCGTTCCGTTTGATAAACCTGTGAATCCGCTTGAAAAGCATATCACTCTACATCGTTGTCAAATTCCTCATCTGCTTCTTCAACGAAGCGAAGGCTCATACCGCCTCTTGCTGCCTTCTTCTTGGCACCGGCGATCTCAGCATTGAACTTTTTGCCCTTGCCGTTTCGGCCTGAAGCCTTTCCTGCTTCCTTGAGCTCAGCCTTTGATATCTCAAACTTACGCTTTTTAAAATCCGGATCCGGCTTGTAAAGCACGATCTTACGACCGATGACCTGAACCACCTCTGACTGTGTACGTCCTGCAAGTGTATGAGCTATAGCCTTTGGATCGTCATCGCAGTTCTTCAGCACGTTGATCTTGATAAGCTCGTTCTTGATGATGTTTTCTCTTACAGCCTCGATGAACTCAGGAGTCAGGCTGTTCTTTCCGATAGAAAATACCGGTTCAATATTCATTGCTGCACCCTTAAGCTGGGAGCGCATCTTACTGTCTCTTATATACTTCTTCATACTTCCTCTTCTCCGTTACTCTTTGGCTGATGACGCTTAGGGAATGCCTGATCGATAGCACTGGCCATATCTCCCTCTTCATAAGCATCTGTATCATAGTACTCAAATGTATGTCCGTAGATTTTGATGGTATCACCCTCCTGGATGCCCATCTTCTTAAGCTGTCTGATAACTCCCTGCTCATCCATGAATCGCTGGAAGAACTCAAAGCCCTTTTCAACCTGAAGATTGGTATATCCAAGCATTTTCTCGATCTTTGGACCTTCAACAGAGAAGGTATTGGCATCAAGGCGCTTGTACTCGATATCAAGCTGCTCCTTGTGTCCGAGTGTCTCTAAATCAACTTCGCTTTCGTAAACTTCAACTTCCTTGGCACCTGCCTCCTCAACGTAAGTCCAGGCAGCCTCAAGAAGGTCACGGAGACCTGTATTGGTAGCTGCAGAAATTGCAAAAACCTTCACACCCTGTGGCTCGTAGATCTCTTTGATCCTTGTAACGGCACTGTCGGAATCCTGCTCATCGATGATGAGATCGGTCTTGTTGCAGGCGATGATCATAGGCTTCTTGAGAATCTCAGGATCATACTTTTCGATTTCTTCATTGATGGTCTTTATATCTTCCACCGGATCTCTTCCTTCAAAACCTGAAGCATCCACCACATGGATAAGTACCTTACAGCGCTCGATATGGCGAAGGAATTCATGACCGAGACCTACACCCTCGGAAGCACCCTCGATAAGACCGGGAATGTCCGCCATTACGAAAGATCTGTCACCCTTAAGTCCCACAACTCCGAGATGAGGAGTAAGTGTTGTGAAGTGATAGTTGGCGATTTCAGGTCTTGCGTTTGAACACATGGAAAGAATGGTTGACTTTCCGACATTAGGAAGTCCTACCAGTCCCACATCAGCTATAACACGAAGCTCAAGCTGTACCCAGATCTCTCTTGCGTCCTGACCTGGCTGAGCGAACTTTGGAGCCTGCATGGCAGGTGTGGCAAAATGCATATTGCCGAGGCCTCCCTTTCCGCCCTTCAGAAGAACGATTCTCTGATTGTCACCTGACATATCGGCAATGATCTTCTTGGTCTCAAAATCGCGGATGATGGTTCCCTCAGGTACCTTAAGAACCAGGTCCTTACCGTTTTTACCGTGCATGCGCTTTCCGCCGCCTTCTTCGCCGGGGGTAGCAATGTATTTCTGACGGTTACGGAAATCCTCAAGGGTGTTCATACCCTTATCAACTTCAACGATGATGTCTCCGCCCTTTCCGCCGTCTCCGCCATCGGGTCCGCCGCAGGGTACGAACAGCTCACGTCTGAAGGAAACATGTCCGTTTCCGCCTTTTCCACTCTTAATGAAAATTTTTGCAATATCTGCAAACATAGAACTATTTCTCCTTTCCCAAGGGTATCCCTGCGCCGGGAAGAACCGTCGCTAACCCTCAGAGAGCCAATTAACCAATATACAGAGATATGTATACATCCGTATCCGGCTAATAACAAATGAAAATAAAATGAAATTTAAAGCCCTGTGCCGAAAATCGACACAGGGCATAATCAACAGATTCAGTGAGTAAATTACTCAGCGTCTCTAGGCAGTACAGATACCTGCTTTCTGTCTCTTCCA
>DFGZ01000009.1 GCA_002371295.1 Oribacterium sp. UBA3737
GAAGCGCTACAGATTCTTTTTGGAAAAGAAATACCTTAAGGGAGAGGATATCGTAAAAGAGGAGCTCGACGCTATATGTCCTGATGCCGAGCTTCAGATTCAGGAAGGAGAGGGTCACAGTATCTGGGTAAACTCAAAAATTCTTGAACGGCACGGTATCACAGACGACACGCCGGACCCAATCCCGGGACTTGCATTTTATGTAAGAAAAGACGGACATGTTACCGGAAATATGTATGAAGGCGCAACGGAGGTTCCCATCATTCTCGACAGCGGAATGGAGCTTAGTGATGAACAGGTTGACGCAGCACTTAAACGCTGGATCGATTTTTCAGTCGAATACGGAGTTTCCGCAGTATTTGATGCGGGACTTCCCGGCGATATGAAATTCCATGAGAAGGTATATAAGCGCCTGTGCGAACTGGATAAGCAGGGAAAGCTGCCCGTTTATGTTGACGGATGCCTGGTTGTCAATGCCGAAAAGGATGCAGAGGAGGGCCTGGAGCAGCTGAAGCGTATACAGCGTGAGTATAACACTGAGCACCTGAAGGTTCATACAATGAAGATTTTCATGGACGGTACCCAGAAGATCCATACCGCTGCAATGGTAACACCTTATGTAGATATCCATACACTGGGATCTACCGCTTTCACTGCAGAGGGAATTGCGAAGCTTTTGAAGAATCTTAATGAAGCAAATCTGGATCTTCACCTTCACACAGTCGGAGAACGTGCATCACGAACAGTTCTGGATGGCGTAGAGATGGCAAAAAAAGAAATGGGCGATGACCTCCATGTGAGAGTCACCTGTGCACACCTTGAGGTGCAGTGTGATGAGGATCTTGACCGTTTTGCTAAGCTTGGAGTTTATGCAAACTACACACCGCACTGGCACGCAGGAGATACCAGCTTCAGTGCCACATGGCTCGGCGAGGAGCGTTCCAAAAAGCAGTTCCGCTGCAGAACTGTCTGGGATACCGGTGCCAAGGTAGCATGGTCAAGTGACAACATTGTCTTCGGAGACTTTATGACCTGGAATCCGTATCTTGGCATGGAAGTCGGAATGACACGTTTGATCACAGAAAAGACCAGGCATTACGAATTTGCCAGATTCCCTAAGGTATTCCCTCCTGAAAAAGAGGTGATGACCATTGAAGAGATGCTGATCGGATATACGATAAACGGAGCAGAACAGCTTGGCATCGAATCCAAAAAGGGTTCCATAACTGTAGGAAAGGATGCAGACTTTTTGGTATTTGACAATAACCTACTGACAGCTGAAAAAGAAGGCTTCAGCTTCAATAAGCCGGAGGAAGTTTACTTTGGCGGAAAGAAAGTTAAATAAAAATATTCGTTAACAGTTCAGCCTGTTCCTCATGGTTCACAGGCTGAACCGTAAAATTAAAAGCAGAGAGGAGAAATAATGAGCAACAACCTTTCATCAGATACATTAGGTATTGCACCAGACTATTCCAGGAAAGAATGCTGGTGCAAGCTTCCGGAAATCACCAAGGATGTTGATACCTTCTATGTCTATGCGACGGAGTATATCATGGGAAGCTTTGCAGAAGGTGCCCCCGACTTTGCCAGCCTTGACAATGAAGAGATGCTGCAGGGTGCGGAACAGGAGTACCAGCTGCATGCGACTGCTTATGAGGATGCCACCAACCTTTTCATCCCGTACTACCGCCAGTCCGGCTTAAAGTATGCCGGAGAAATGTTTAAGAAAACCGGAACCGCAGATGCTGCTTTTGCAGGCATGCCAATGGACGATATAACTGCTGCCCTGGACTACTATTTTGAAAACTACAACGGTGGTCGTCCTTTTATCATCGCAGGTCATAGCCAGGGCTCAGCCATGGTTCTGTTATTGCTTCGTACCTACTTTAAGGATCATCCGGATTACTATGCACGCATGGTCGCAGCCTACCCCATCGGCTACTCCGTCACAGACGAGTATCTTGCGGCCAACCCGCACCTTAAGTTCGCCACCGGCGAAACCGACACAGGCGTCATAATAGCATGGAATACAGAGGGTCCTAAGAACGTTGAGACTAATGCTCACAACGTCGTTGTACTGCCTAACACCAGAAGCATTAACCCCCTCAACTGGAAGCTTGATGAAACCTACGCTCCTGCCAGCATGAACCTGGGATCTCTCGTGGAGAACGAAGAAACCGGTGAGGCCACGATAGGCGATATGGGTGCGGATGCGCAGATCAATCTCGCCCGCGGTGTGGTCGTAACTCATGCAAAGGTTGAACCAATGCCCGAGGAAAGCGCCAGAACCGCAGCCGAGTTCTTCGGCCCGGACGGCCGCCACGCCAGCGATTATACCTACTACTATAGCAACATAAAGGATAATGTAGGAAAACGTGTTGCGGCGTATAAGGACAGTCATTAATAAAATAAATTATAAAAATCGAAGTTAAACACTCGAATTCATAGTATTTCTGAGGAATGTGGTTATTATCACATTCCTCTTTTTATTGTCAGCAAAAATACATAAACCGTACAAATGCCAAGTTGTATTGTTTTTTGGAACAACGTCCTCTAAATGTTAAATTTATATAGAA